>JBEGTL010000744.1:0-3718 GCA_041179425.1 Pseudomonadota bacterium
GCAAGCTTTCAGGCAGGGCACCTTCAAGTGGCGCTGAGCCGCTGGGAAGCTGCCGACAAGACGGCGCTCGCACTGTTGGCGCGCAGCGACCTCGACGCCAGTGAGCGCGTCGAGTCGATGTCGATGCAAGCAGAGGCGCAGCTAGGGCGCGACCAGCTCGATGCCGCCGAGCACACGGCGCAGCAGGCGCTCACGTTCTACCGCACACGCCCGTCGGAGCTGATCCCCGATCCCTACTACGCGGCCGCGGCCAACTTCGTGGTGGCCGAGGTGATCCGCCTGCGCGGTGAGCACATGGCGTTCCCGGACACCAACCAGGACGAACAAAAGGCGGTCCTGGTCAAACGTGCGCAGCTGCTGCTCGACGCGCAGCGCGAGTACTTCAACACCATCCGTCACACCGAGGCGCACTGGGCCGCGGCGGCTGGGCACCGCATCGGCGCGATGTACGATCGGCTGTGGCAAGACCTGGTGCACGCGCCGGTGCCCGCCACGCTGTCGCCGGGTGCCAAAGAGCTCTACCCCCAGGAGATGGCCAAGCTGATCAAGCCGCTCCTGCGGCACGCCATCCGCTACTGGGAGCTGACCTTACTGATGGTCGAGCGCACGGGCGTCCGCACCGACTGGGCCGATGCCACGCGCAAAGATCTCGAGCGCACGCGCGCGCTGCTGCTCGAACAGCCTCCTGGACCCGGCGGATTGCCGAACAAACCCGCGCAGTCGGCGCCCACCCCGGCGCCCGGCCCACAAAGTCAGGCTGTTCCTTGACACGTCTCTTTCAGCAGCCTACTTATTGCGCCCTCGCGTCTCCCGGCGGGTCGCAGCGTTGCGTCCTTCCCCGGCAGACTGGCTTCTCGAAGACTTTGTCTTTTCGAAGTCAGCCCTGAAAAGAGCCGCCGGGGTGTCGCCACAGGGGAGCGCTGTGGTGTTCAGGCTGGCGTAGCTCAATGGTAGAGCACCTGTTTTGTAAACAGGCGGCTGTGGGTTCAATTCCCGTCGCCAGCTCGGTAAGTCGAAGCGTGCGGTCCGCCGCACGTGAGCGAAAAAAAGGCGGTCCTCGCGGCTGGCCCGGTATTGAAATCGACAAAGTTTCGGAGGGTTGCCCGAGCGGTCAAAGGGAGCAGACTGTAAATCTGCCGGCTTATGCCTACAGTGGTTCGAACCCACTACCCTCCACTGCATCACCAGCGGCGTGTATCTAGTTACGCCGCACCGTTCTTTCAGGCGCATCTTCGGGTGCGCTTTGCGGGATTAGCTCAGTTGGTAGAGCGTCAGCTTTCCAAGCTGAACGTCGTCGGTTCGAACCCGTCATCCCGCTCCGGTACGTTTTTGCCCAGATAGCTCAGGGGTAGAGCACCTCCTTGGTAAGGAGGAGGTCGTGGGTTCAAATCCCATTCTGGGCTCCACACAGTGAGCCGACTACATCGGCCCGGCCCGCAGAGATTTTTGCTCTGCAGATCACTCGAAGAGGAGCAGCGATGGCGAAGGAGAAGTTCGTCAGGACCAAGCCGCACGTCAATGTCGGCACCATCGGTCACATCGATCACGGTAAGACCACGCTGACGGCAGCAATCACCAAGGTGATGGCGAAGGATCGCGGCAAGGGCAACGTCATCTCGTACGCGGACATCGCCAAGGGCGGTACCGTCCGCGACGACACCAAGATCGTGACCATCGCGGTCAGCCACGTGGAGTACGAGTCGGAGGCGCGCCACTACGCGCACGTCGACTGTCCCGGCCACGCCGACTACGTGAAGAACATGATCACGGGCGCAGCGCAGATGGACGGCGCGATCCTCGTGGTCAGCGCGATCGACGGCCCCATGCCTCAGACCAAGGAGCACGTGCTCCTCGCGTACCAGGTCGGCGTGCCGCAGATGGTCGTCGCGATGAACAAGGTCGACGCGGTCGATGACCCCGACCTGCTCGAGCTGGTCGAGATGGAAGTCCGCGACCTGCTCACCAAGAACAAGTTTGCCGGCGATGACATCCCGGTGGTCAAGGTCAGCGCGATCAAGGCTCTCAACGGCGACGCCGGTGGTGAGCAGACGGTTCGCGACCTGGTCAAGGCGCTGGACAGCTGGATCCCGGATCCGGTTCGCGACATCGACAAGCCGTTTTTGATGGCCGTCGAGGACGTGTTCTCGATCAAGGGTCGCGGCACGGTCGTCACGGGTCGTATCGAGCGCGGCGTCATCAAGGTCGGCGACGAGGTCGAGATCCTCGGCTTCACCGACGCGAAGAAGACCGTCGTCACGGGCGTCGAGATGTTCCGCAAGCTGCTCGACCGCGGCGAAGCGGGCGACAACGTGGGCTGCCTCCTGCGCGGCATCGAAAAAGAGCAGGTCGAGCGCGGTCAGGTTCTGGCTGCCCCCGGTTCGCTCAAGACGCACAAGCGGTTCGAAGGCGAGCTGTACGTCCTCAAAAAAGACGAGGGTGGCCGTCACAAGCCGTTCTTCACCAACTACCGTCCGCAGTTCTACATGCGTACGACGGACGTCACGGGCACCGTCGAGCTGCCCGAGGCCGTCAAGATGGTGATGCCCGGTGACAACGTCACGGTCATCGTCCAGCTCATCACGCCGGTTGCTCTCGAAGAGAAGCAGCGGTTTGCGGTTCGCGAGGGCGGCAAGACCGTCGGCGCGGGCGTCGTCACCAAGATCCTCGAGTAATCCCAATGGCGCAAACCACCACCATTCGCATTCGCCTCAAGGCTTACGATCATCGCCTGCTCGACCAGTCGGCAGGTGAGATCGTCGAGACCGCGCGCCGCACCGGCGCACGCGTCGCGGGACCCATCCCGCTGCCCACGCGCATCAACAAGTACACGGTGCTGCGCGGACCGCACGTCGACAAGAAGTCGCGTGAGCAGTTCGAGATTCGGACGCACAAGCGCTTGCTCGACATCCTCGAGCCCACTCAGCAAACACTCGACGCGCTCATGAAGCTGGACCTTTCGGCGGGCGTGGACGTCGAGATCAAGTCGTAACTCGAGCGATGCAGCAGGAGCAGGCGCTCCTACTGTTCGAACGGCACTCGGTTCGGAGACGAGAGAATGCCCAAGGTCAAGGTCTACAACTTGCGCCGCGAAGAAGCCGGCGAGATTGAACTCGCAGACGATGTCTTCGCTGCCGAGGTCAATGAAGCGCTCATTTACGACATCGTAAAGGCGCAGCTCGCCTCTCGTCGCGCCGGCACGGCAAAGACGAAGGGTCGAGCCGAGGTACGTGGTTCGAGCCGCAAGCTCTACAAACAGAAGGGTACAGGTCGCGCCCGTCACGGCTCGATCCGTGCTCAACAGTATGTAGGCGGCGGCAAGGCTCACGGTCCCGTTCCGCGCAGCTACGCTTACCGTCCGACACGCAAGATGCGTCTGGGCGCGCTCAAGAGCGCTCTCTCGCTGAAGCTTCAGGAAGGGCAGCTCACCATCGTCGACGACTTTCAGCTCCAGGAGGCCAAGACCAAGGGTCTTGCCCAGGTGCTGACGCTCCTCAACGTCGGTGCAGGCGCTCTCTTGGTCGATGTCGGCGTCAACGACAACCTGCGCTTGTCGGCTCGCAATCTGCCCAACTCGCAGTTCTTGCCGCCCGAAGGCGTCAACGTCTACGACCTGCTTCGTCACGAGCACCTGGTGCTCACGCGCGGTGCAGCGGCGGCGATCCAAAAGCGCTTCGACGAGACTACCTGAGGACGATCGCCATGCAGCTCGAAGACATCA
>JBEGTL010000745.1:0-3712 GCA_041179425.1 Pseudomonadota bacterium
TCGAGACTGTTGTCGGGGCAATCTTCCTCGTCGGGGTAGCCGTCGGTCAGCAGCAAGACGACGGTGCGCGCGGCACGCGGCAACGAAGCGCGCGCGGCTGCGTAGGTGAGCACGCCTTCGAGCGCCGGACGCGTGGCTGTGCCCGAGAGTGGGATGGTGGCGTGCAGACTACTGACGATGGCGTCGGCATGGGGGGCAGCTGTCCCATCGCCACACTGGGGCGCGCGTAAAAGTCGCTGCCGCACGCCTCTCCAAAGTAAGTAAGACTGAGCGAGATGCCGCTGGATCGTTCGTCGTACACAAAGCGCTCGAGCTCCGAGACGGCCACGTTCCAGGGCGTGCGTGTGAGGTCACCGGCCGGACAGTCCAGCATCAGACTGGCGACGCAGCTCAGCGGTACGGCGGGGAACACACCCATGCTGGCGAAGTTGTCGAGTAGCATCAAGACCTCCAGCTCGGCGGCGTCGACAGGGTAGTCTGTACCTTCGCAGATCGCGACGTACGCCTTCGTGACGGTCACCGGCATCTTACTCGACGACATCGCGAGAGCCGGCGGCACCAGCAAGACGTTGCTCGCAGACCTGGGTCATCCAGGTGCGTTGGCCGACGCGCTCGCGGGTGTGCGCGACCAAGAGCTTGCCGCGCTGCCTTGCGAGTACGACCTGCCTGAAGCTTACTTCAGCGAGGTCAACGACCCGACGCTCGTCAACCTGACACGCGACGGAACGATCGTCCCGCAGGTGCGAGCGGCCGACTGTGGAGACGCGACAGCGGGCTGGTTCTACGACGACCCAACGCATCCGCAGCGACTCCTCACCTGTCCTGCCACCTGCGCGAGCCTGAAGACAGCGACTGCAGTCGAGGTCCAGCTCAGCTGTCCTACCGTCGTGCTGATCTGACTGCGACGTCCAGCCTGCTGGTAGATCTCCGCAACTGCGCGTGTCGCTCGCCGTCTTCTGCCCGTTGAGGTCTGGTCCCATTCCTTTGTCGGATGCGCGCGCCGTGAATAAAACGGATGCGTCACCTCACGCGCTGCTCGACGCCCCGCGCGACGACGCTACCGTTCCATCGTGATCGCGACGAACCTCTCGACCAACCCTCGATGCGCACGCGGCGCGGCTCACTACAGGCGACATGCCTTGCGCTGGG
This sequence comes from Pseudomonadota bacterium, assembly GCA_041179425.1. GTDB lineage: Bacteria > Myxococcota_A > Polyangia > Polyangiales > DASUME01 > DASUME01. Next base: position 1,150 of record JBEGTL010000745.1, read on the forward strand.
TCATCGCCTGTGTCCTCACTGCGGCCTGCAGCAGCAACGAACGCGCGGCCGTACCAGGGGCAGATGCTTCGGTCGCCCAGGACGCCGGCAGCGACACAAGACAGCTCGTGCACTTGCTCGCGGTCAGTCCCACCCACTCCTGTGCCATCCGCAAAGCCGGCGTCTTTTGCTGGGGCGAGAACTTTGTGGGTCAGCTCGGCAACGGCGAGACGACCATGTCGGACGCTGCGGTCGAGGCCAAGCTCGTCGGCAAGGGTGCGGTCGAGATTGCTGCGGCCACGGGCAGGACCTGCATTCGTACCGACAAAGGCACCATCGAGTGCTGGGGCGCCAACGGTAGCGGGCAGAGCGGCGATGGCACCAACACCGACACGCTCAAGCCTGTAGCGGCGATGGGCATCGACGACGCCATTCAGCTCGCGCTCGACGATGGGTCCACGTGTGTCATCCGCAAGGCCGGTCGCACCGTCTCCTGCTGGGGCGGCGGACGCGATGAGGCCTGGCTGCCCCGCAAGGTCGAGGGCCTCACCAATATTCAAGAGCTGCGTGCAGGCACCACCGGCAACTACTGCGCGCGCGACGCCAAGAGTGCCGTCTGGTGCTGGCGTGTGGGTGACACTGACGATCCGGCGCCGCAACGTGTCGAAGCGTTGGCCGGTGCCAAGGCGGTGGCCGTTGCAGGTTTTGATGAGACCTGTGCCCTGGTCGAGGCAGGCAACATCGTCTGTCACAGCTCCGAGAGTGACGTCTCTGTCGCGCTCGACGACTCCGACGATGTCGTCACCATCAACGCTGCTGGCAGCCTCGCGGTGTGCGCCAAGAAGCGTGATGGCAGCTGGTACTGTTGGAACGTGCTGCGTCAGATGCTCGAAGCGGTAGGCTCTCCCGCCATCAAAGTCCCCTCCGAGATGGTCCTCACCGACTTGGTTCTCTCCGGCTTTCGACTTTGTGCACAACGCCAAGACCGTCAGGTCGTGTGCGCCAATGCCAACGAAGTCCTGGTTGGCCTCAACAGCATCGAGGCCAGTGCACTCAAGGTCGTGCAGGGTCTGCCGGACTGACGTGCGCGCGGCTTGCTACTCGACCGGCTGCCAGAGCTCCACCCTGTTACCGTCGCAGTCCTTGATCCACGCGAAGCGACCGTAGCTCTCGTTCTGACGGTTCGGATCGATCCACACGCCAGCGGCGGCGAGATTGACCAGCAGCGCGTCGAGATCGTCGACGCGGTAGTTGATCATCACGGCCTGATTTCCCTCGCCAAAGTAGGTCGTGTCGAGCGGAAATGGGTTCCACGTCGTCATGCCCGTCCCAGCGGGCACTTCGTCCTTCCACAAAAAGGTCGCCCCGTAGGGGCCGAACTCGACGCCCAGGTGTTTTGCATACCAGGCGCCGAGTGCCTTCGGGTCTGCGCTCCGCAGGAACACGCCGCCAACTCCTGTCACCCTCGCCATGTCGTTGCCTCCTCGTCCCTCCTGTAGCTCGCGCAGCGGGAGCGCGGAAGAACGCTTTGCCGACGTCGTCCGACCAGCTGTTCTAGGACGAGACCATCAGCGAGTCATTCGAAACACCGACCTCTCCGACCTCACCCCGGGTCGGCTGCTGGAGGGGTTGTGGCTTGGTCCGACCCTCCAGTTGCAAGGTCGATGCGGGGTGAAAGCACGGCGAGGATTGATGCTTGATATAAGATCAACAATCGCTAAGCTATGATCTTGCGTGAGCCGCTCTCATCTCCGGCCGTCAAGAAGCTGATCCGCGCCATCCTGAGCGACGGCACGGTCGGCTTTACGAAGCACGCCAGGGAGGAGATGGCCAAGGACAAGCTCGCGGAGATCGACGTGGTGAACGTGTTGCGTGGCGGAGCTGTCGAGCCGGGCGAGTGGGAGAATGGATCATGGCGCTATCGTGTGCGAACCGCGCGAATGGTGGCTGTGATTGCGTTCCGCTCGGAGGCGGCTCTTACCATCGTGACGGCGTGGAGGCTGAAATGAAGTGCGTTGCGTGCGGTGGAAGCATGAAGAAGACGAGGGGCGACTACGCCTATGCGTCGCTGCCCGGTGTGACGTTGCGAGACGTAGAGATCTGGCGCTGCGCCGCATGTGGCGAGGAGGAGGTGCAGATCCCGCGCATCGAGGCGCTCAACCAAGCGATCGCGTCGGGGCTCGTGCGCAAGCACGGACGCCTGTCCCCGCCGGAGGTTCGCTTCCTTCGGAAGCTGCTTGGTTGGTCCGGTGTCGACTTTGCCAAGCACTTTGGGGTCACGCCCGAAACCGTGTCGCGGTGGGAATCCGGCAAGAAGCAGATGGGGCCGGTTGCCGAGCGGCTTCTGAGGCTTTGCATCGCTACGCAGGCGCCGGTCGAGGACTACGGCGTGGACGATCTGCAGAGTGTCGAGGAAGGCGACGAGCCGAGCGCGATGACACTGAAGACGACTCGGACGGGTTGGAAGGCTGTCGCTGCCTGATGCCAGGGGGGAGTCGATGAAGTGTGTGAAGTGCGTTGGGAAGCGGTCGAAGAAGGGGAAGGTTGCCCACACGGTGATGGTGTCGGGCGTGAAGATCAAAGG
>JBEGTL010000746.1:0-3705 GCA_041179425.1 Pseudomonadota bacterium
GCTGATCGCCGTGCACCGCGAGAACGACCCGCAGGGCGAAGGCCTGGAGATTGCCAAGGCCTACGCCGCGGCCACCGGCGGCGATCGCGCGGGCGTGCTCGAGTCGAGCTTCGTCGCCGAGGTGAAGAGCGACTTGATGGGCGAGCAGACCATCCTGTGCGGCATGCTGCAGACGGGCTCCATCCTGAGCTTCGATCGCATGGTGGCCGAGGGCATCGAGCCCGGCTACGCGAGCAAGCTCATTCAGTACGGCTGGGAGACCATCACTGAGGCGCTCAAGCAGGGCGGCATCACGCTGATGATGGATCGCCTGAGCAACCCGGCGAAGGTCAAGGCGTTCGAGCTGGCCGAAGAGCTGCGCACGCTGATGCGTCCGCTGTACGCAAAGCACCAGGACGACATCATCACCGGCGTGTTCAGCGAGACGATGATGAAGGACTGGGACAACAACGACGTCAACCTGCTCGGCTGGCGCGCGGCCACCAACGACACCGCGTTCGAGCAGACAGCGGCAGGCCCGGACAAGATCTCCGAACAAGACTACTTCGACCACGGCGTGCTGATGGTCGCCATGGTCAAGGCTGGCGTGGAGCTGGCATTCGAGTGCATGGTCGAGGTGGGGATGAAGCCCGAGTCGGCTTACTACGAGTCGCTCCACGAGACGCCCCTCATCGCCAACCTCATCTCGCGCAAGAAGCTGTACGAGATGAACAAGGTGATCAGCGACACGGCCGAGTACGGCTGCTACCTGTTCAGCCACGCCGCGGTGCCGCTGCTCAAAGACTTCATGGCCAAGCAGAAGACCGACGTGATCGGCAAGGGCTTCGCGCCCGGCACGCAGCAGGTCGACAATCGTAAGCTGCTGACTGTCAACCAGGCCATCGAGGGCCACCCGGTCGAGCAGATCGGCGCCACGCTGCGCGGCTACATGACGGCCATGAAGCAGATCGCCGTCGGCGGCTGACGCGTGCCCCACGAAGCCTCGCTCGAGCTCGCTGTGGTCGGAGCGGGGCTTCGTCTAATCACAGGGCCCAACGGCTCCGGCAAGTCGACCGCAGCGCGCGCGCTGGCCGAGCGCGTGCGCGGCGCACAGCTGCTCTCGGCCGAGTCGCAGCAAGCCTTCTACGAGGCTCAGCTCGCAAACGACGAGAGCAACTTCAAGCAGGGTGTCGACACCAGCAGTAAGGTGCGCGAGCTGCTGGGAGACGTCGGGCGAGCGCACTCGTTGTTCGACGCGTTCCGGCTCGCACCGCTGTGGGAGCGCGGCTACCGCCTGCTGTCCACCGGCGAAGGCCGCAAGGTGCTGCTGTTAGAGGCCGTGCTGCGCGACCCGGCGCTGCTGGTGCTCGACGAGCCGTTCGACGGACTCGACGTGGCGGCCTGCGCCGAGCTCGCGCACGCGATCGTGCAGGTGGCCGCACACGTGCCCGTGCTGGTGGTCGGTGCGTTCCGAGCACGACAGCTGCCCTTTGCGCTGAACGACGTGCAGGAGGTGTTCGTCATCGAACAGCAGCGTGTGGTGTTCCGTGGTTCGCCCGATGCGTGGCGCGCGCGCAGCGAACAACACGCGCACAAGCGGCGTACACCGCCCGTCGAGCTAGGCAGCTACTACCCTCCCCTCGATCCGCACGTGCCGCTCGTGTTGCTCAAGAACGGCTGCGTGCGCTACGGCGAGCAGCCGGTGTTCGAGCGCCTCGACTTCACCGTCATGCTCGGTCAGCACACGCTGATCGAAGGGCCGAACGGCTCCGGCAAGTCGACGCTGCTCGAGATGATCACGGGCGACCATCCCCAGGCGTACAGCAACGACCTGCACTTGTTCGGTCGGCGACGCGGCAGCGGTGAGACTGTCTGGGACATCAAAAAGAACGTGGGGATGGTGTCAGGTCGTCTGCACCGCGACTACCGTGTAGGCGGCAGCGTCGAAGAGGTGCTGTTGAGCGGCTTGTTCGACAGCATCGGTCTGTACGTGCGGCCGGAGCCCAGCCAGCGTGCCAAAGCACGTGCGTGGCTCGAGTGGCTCGAGCTCGGTCTGACACCGGGCACCGCGTTCCGAGAGCTCTCGTTTGGTCAGCAACGCCTCGTGCTGATCGCGCGTGCGGCGATCAAGGTCCCGCCGCTGGTGGTGATGGACGAGCCCACCTCCGGACTCGACGCGGACAATCGTGAGCACGCCCTCGAGCTCATCGAGTCGTTGTGCACACAGCACAAGAGCACCGTGCTGTTCGTGACCCACCGCGATGACGAACGTGTGTTCTGGCGCGAGCGCATCGGCGGCGCGCGACTCTCGCTCGGGCAATGAGCCTGCTCGTCGTGGGCGTGGACTTTTGCGGCGTGCGACCCTACACGATCAACATCGCAGCACCCAGCAAGACCTACGACAAAGCGTTCAAGAGCGAGATCGTCGCGCTCGAGCTGCCTACCCGCAAGAGTCAGGGAGTCGAAGAGACAGCGACCTACCTGTCCAGCAAAGACGCGCCGCGCATGGGGATGATCTCGGCGATCGGTAGCCGCTTCGAGAGTCTCATCGAGGGCGTCGCGCTCGAGTCCCCGCGCTACTACTTCGCGGCCAATCCGTTTCCGCCCAAGAAGGGCTACTGGCATCTCCAGGTGCCGCACGACGTATCGCTCGGCTGCAACGCCGATCGTGCACATCGCGCGGGCACCACGGGGCGCGGCATCAACGTGGTGATGGTCGACAGCGGCCACTTCGCACACCCGTTCTTTTCGGCGCGCGGCTAAGCGAGCGGACGCACGGCTCGAGGCGCTGCGCGCGTGTCCGGGTCTCGTCTTTCGCGAAGCAGGGCGCAGTATCAGCACCGGCACGACCCAACCGGTGGAGGACCTCGACGTCCTGCAGTTCCCCACGTACGACCAGTACTTCGCAGCACGCGAACAGATCCCCGCACTGGCCGAGGCACCGGTCACACTGCTGTTCGAGTCGTCACGCGGCTGTTGGTGGGGCGCAAAGTCGCAGTGCACGTTCTGTGGTCTCAATGGCCACGCCATCGGATATCGGAGCAAGTCGCCGGTGCGTCTGCTCGCCGAGCTACACGCCCTCGTAGAGCGTTGGCCGTGTCAGTCGATCGAAGCGGTCGATAACATCCTCGACATGAACTACTTCGAGACGGTGTTCCCGGAGCTCGAAAAGATGAGCCTGCCTGGGCCCAGCTTTTTCGAGGTCAAAGCCAACCTGCGCCGTCGTCACGTCGCACAGCTAGCACGCGCTGGCATCACCCGGATTCAGCCCGGCATCGAGAGCCTCAGCGATCACGTCCTAGAGCTGATGCGTAAGGGCACGACTGGCCTGCGCAACGTTCAGCTCCTGAAGTGGTGTCGCGAGTACGGTGTCGCCGTCGACTGGAACCTGCTCTACGGCTTCCCGGGGGAGCGCGATGTCGACTACGAGGGCATGCTTCTCGTGTTGCCGGCCATCCGCCACCTCCAGCAACCAGGAGCGTGTGGTCCGATTCGTCTCGACCGCTTCAGCCCCTACTTCGAGGCACCGGCCAAACACGGGCTGATCAACGTGCGCGCCATGCACGTCTATCGTTTCATCTATCCGCTCCCGGAGATCCGGCTGAACGAGATCGCGTACTACTTCGACTACGACTACGAGCAGTCCGTCGCGCCGAGCTCGCGTGCACTCGAGACCGCGGAGCTCGCGCATAGGTTGCGTACAGAGCCCTGTGCCGGTTCGCTGCG
>JBEGTL010000747.1:0-3698 GCA_041179425.1 Pseudomonadota bacterium
GAGTGCGCCGTAGCCTCACTCACGAAAGCATCTCGCCCACGACCTCGCGCCGCCAAGCGCGTGACGGGGCGTAGAGGCTCTCTGACAGAGGCGCGTGTGATGACGTGCGTACATCGCGCGTGCTCCCCCCCGGCACACGGTGCGCGTGGTTGTGGAGCTCGGTCTCGTGCCCCTGCTCGTGTGCTTGCACCGGCGCTTGGTGCGCTCGCCGACGCTGCCCGTCTGTCGGCCGGCACTTGACTGCAATGTTCTGGCTGTCAACCTCCGGCCGGCAATGGAGTCCCAGCCCCCCAAACCGCCCCGCTCCCGCGCGCGCATCGCGCTCGGCATTTTTGCGCGGCTGGCCATCACGGGGCTGGTGTTCGGCTTCTTGTTCACGCGCATCGACGCGAGCGCGGTGGCGGGGGCGGTCGAGCGCATCCCGCTGCTCACGCTGCTGGCCGCACTCGCCTCGCTGCTCTTCTCGATGGGCACGGGCGTCGTCCGCTGGCGCGCGCTGCTGGTCGCCTACGGGGCCGTGTCCATCCCACCCTGGAAAGAGTCGATACGCCTGTACTGGGTGGCCATGTTCTACAACCTGCTGCCCGGCGCGGTGGGTGGCGACGTGTACCGGGGCTACTCGACGCGGCACTTCTTCGCGGATGGCGCCGCGGCCCGCTCGGTCAGCGTGGTGTTCGTCGAGCGCGTGTTTGGCTTTGCCGGCCTGCTGATGCTCGCCGCCGCAGCCACGGTGGTGAGTCCGGCTGCCGACCGGCAGGTGCTGTTTTACTCGGGCATCGGCCTGTGCGCGGCGTTTGGCGCCGTCGTGACCATCACGATCGGCCGCCGGGTCGCGTCTTACCTGCCCGGCCCGCTGGCCAAGTTGGCCGGTTCGCTGCCCTCCATCGAGCGATTCGGTCCATTCGTGTTCGCCATCGCGCTCTCCGTGATGACCCATGTCGTGATCTCGTACGCCGGGCACGTGCTGATCCACAGCCTCGCGCCCAGCGTCACGTTCAACGACTCGATGTCCATCTTTCCCATCGGCACGCTGGCCGCGTATTTCCCGCTTACGGTGGCCGGTGCCGGCGCGCGCGACACCGCCCTCGTCGTGCTGTTCGCCAAGCTCGGCGTGGCCCGCGAGAACGCCCTGGCCACGTCGCTCTGTTTGTTGGCCTGCAACCTGCTCGTTTCGGGCTTTGGCGGCCTCCTGCAGTCGTCGGGCGGAGCGCGGGCGCCGCTGCCCTCGACCAGCTCGCAGCCAGGCCGCTGAGCTGGGAGCGGCGACCAAGAGCCGGCGCCTGTCCGGCCATTCTTGGCTCGTTGGCTCGAGGACGTGCTTCGCGCCTGCGAGGACCTCGAGCGCTTTCTAGGCCTCATCACCCCGTGGTCGATCTCACCTAAAGGTCGGGTCCGGGATGATCCTGCAGGGCTCCGGTTGTTCTGGCCCGGCACCGCGTCTAGCGGGGTCGACCCAGGTGAGGTAAACGTGCGCGACATGATGCGAAAATCATCGAGCTCTCTTCGTAACGGCAAGAGCGGTAACGTGGTCCCCAACTGCTCCGGAGCCGGCTCTTCGGCGGGCGTCCACGCCCCCGGCACAGGCGGCTCGCTGACGCATGGTGATGGCGATCGCAAAGCGCGCTTGTTGGTGTTCGTCATCGCGTACCACGCCGAGACCACCCTACGAAAAGTGCTCGAGCGCATCCCACGCTCGCTGTTCACCCGCTTCGATGCCGAGATCCTGGTCGTCGACGACGCCTCTGCCGATCGCACCTTCGAGATCGGCGTTGCTTACCGCGACGCCCACCCCGAGATCGCACTGACTGTCCTGCGCAACGAGTACAACCAGGGCTACGGCGGCAACCAAAAGGTCGGCTACTCGTTCGCCATCAAAAACGGCTTCGACGTCGTCGCGATGGTGCACGGGGACGGCCAGTACGCGCCCGAAGAGCTGCCCAAGCTAGTCGAGCCGCTGCTCGCGGGCGAGGCCGACGCGGTGTTCGGCAGCCGCATGATGACGCGCTTTGGTGCGCTCGAGGGCGGCATGCCGCTCTACAAGTACATCGGCAACAAGGTGCTCACCACCGCGCAGAACACGCTGCTCGGCTCGCACCTGTCCGAGTTCCACAGTGGCTATCGGCTGTACTCGGTAGAGGCGCTCAAAAAGCTCCCCATCTCGCTCAACAGCAACGACTTCCACTTCGACACCGAGATCATCATCCAGTTCCTGAACGCCAAGCTGCGCATCAAGGAGCTGCCCATCCCCACCCACTACGGCGACGAAGTCTGCCGCGTCGACGGGGTGAAGTACGCCAAAGACGTGATGATCGCGACCGCGAACAACGCGCTCCATCGGATGGGGCTGCTCTACCAGCGGCGCTTCGACACTGCGCCGGTGAGCGACCGTCAGCACAGCATCAAGCTCGGGTACCCCAGCAGCCATCAGTTCGCCATCGACGCGGTGCCCGCGGGCGCCAAGGTCATCGACATCGGCTCGGGTGCCGACGGCATCGCCGGCGAGCTCGCCAACAAGGGCTGTGACGTCACGGTCATCGGCGATACGGCGCACAGCGCGGGCTATCCTCCTTCGGTGCACGTCAAGGTCGAAGACCTCAACGGCAAGCTCGAGTTTTCGCCCGACGCCGACTACCTGCTGTTGCTCGACGTCATCGAGAAGCTGCGCTCCCCGGAGACCTTCATCGAAGAGCTGCGCAAGAAGTTCGACTTCAAGCCGCGCACGTTGATCTTGTCCACGCCCAACGTGGCGTTCGCGGTGCAGCGTCTCATGCTCGCGATCGGACAGTTCAACTACAGCAAGCAAGGCGTGCTCGACCTTACGCACACCCGTCTGTTCACCTTCCGTGGCACCGAGCACCTGCTGCGTGACGCCGGCTTCCGCATCAAAGAGGTGCGTGGCGTGCCCGCGCCCTTCCCCAAGGCCATCGGCGACGGCCCCGTCGCGCGTGCCGCGCTGCGCCTCAACGAGGCTCTCATCAAGGTCAGTAAGACCCTGTTCGCCTACCAGATCTACATCGTCGCCGAGAGCACGCCCGACGTCGAGTTCGTCCTCAACGCCACGCTTCAGTCGGAGCGCGCGCGCTCGGCATGACCCAAGTCACGAGGGTCTTCCGGCTTCTTTTCGACATCATCGGTCTAAACGACTTCTGGAAGGCCACCGTCGACGCGCACTACTGGCTGAGCGCCGAGAGCCTCGTTCGCGCGGCCGCCGCGCTCTGGCTCATCGTGTGTACGCTGGTGTTCTCGGTACGCGTGGTTCGCGTCGCGCTGCCGCGCCTGACTCTGCCGCTACGCTGGGCTGCGATCGTGGGCGCGGGCATGTGGACGGCCACTATGGGCTTTCACGTTTTGCGTGGGCTCGGTCTGTTCAACCTGCTCGCCGGCCTGGTGTGCTGCACGGCGCTCGGCGCAGCGGCGGTGTTCGTGAGGCCGAGTGTTGCGCCCTGGTCGTGGGCGTTATCGCGCGAGTGGCGCGCGTTGGTGGCGGTCTTTCGTCTGTTCGGCCGTCAGAAGTACGGCTTCTGCAGCGCGCTGTTCGCCAGCTACCTGCTGCTCATCGCGGCGCGCTCGCTGATCGTGCCGCCGGTCGGTTGGGACACCATCACCTACCACGGGCCGCGCATGGTTCAGTGGCTGCAGACCGGCCAGTTCACCTACGACCCCGGCCCCGGCCCGTACAGCTTTTATCGGCACTTCAT
>JBEGTL010000748.1:0-3694 GCA_041179425.1 Pseudomonadota bacterium
GTCACGCGCGCGCCTGGCGTAAGAGGTAGCGACCCAAGGAGGCTCGCTTGTCTCGTCTCGCTCTCTTGTTTTGCCTGCTGACCACCACGGGATGCCTCAGCTATCGCATCCACGCGCCACGCACGTCGAGCCTCCGCTACGAGGGCGCGCCGGCACCCTATCAAGTGCAGCTGGCCGATGCGCGCAGCGCCGACGACGAGTTCTCCACGGGCAAGCTCACCATCCGGCTCAAGTTCGATGGAGAGCAGTCCGAGCTCGCGTACCTGCAGCACAGCGTTGCCGCCGAGCTTGCTGCGCGAGGCATCGTCGAGCCCGCGGGGCAGGCCGCCGAGCGCGCGCGTCTTCAGGGACAGGTTCGTCAGTTTGGGGTGCGCAATCGACGCGTCTCCGCCTTCTCTCCCATGGTCACCTTCACGCGCCTGAGCGTCGACTTCCCAGAGCAGGGGCGCACCGTACGCATCGCGGCCTACAGCAAGCAGACCAAGACACCCAGATGGAGCATGAACGAGCTCGAGGACCCGTGTTTCAATCGTCCTCTGCACCAGGTCGTCGGCGAGCTCGCAGCCAAGGTCAACCGCCGCTTCATACGCGCGAAAGCAAGCCAGGCCGAAGTCGCGCGGCTCGCGGCTCGTGCGACCCAGGTGCAGGGCGACGCGCTCTTGCAGGTGGTCAACGAGCTCGGCTGGAGCAACCATCCAGACGCACTCGAGCCCCTGCTGGTCTTGATCAAGAACGAGAGTGAAGACGTGCGCGGCACCGCACTGGGTGCACTGGGCACCCTCGGCCTGCCGCAGAGCTTCGAGACGCTGCGTCTGGTCCACACCAGCGGAGGCACACACACCGATCGCCTGATGGCCCTCAAGTCGATCGGCGACCTCGGCACCGACGAAGCCCTCGCCTACCTGCGCAACGTGCAGCAGCACCCCGGCGAAGACCAAGACGAGACACTCGAGATCACCAGCCTGTACCTCGATGGTCTGCCCGCGCAGAGCGGCGCGCCAGAGGCGCTGCAAGCGAAGCGCTGACCTGCACGAGAGCACAGCGACGGTTCAAGCCCCGGCTCGAGACCTTACTGTCTCAGAGCGCGCCGCCGGGCAGCTTGGTGTCGAACTCGGAGGTCGCCGGACAGCTCCAGGCATCTCCGCCAGCGTTGCCGACGCGCAGGATGCGCACGTTGTACTTCTCGAGCGGCGACGACACGTCCTGCGCACTGCACAACGTGTTGTCCGCACCCAGCGTGACGCCGTCGGAGTTGCTCAGGTCGGGGACAATCGCGGCGGTCGGGAACGACGCCGAGGCGCCCGTGCCCTGGAGGGTCCCAGCGAACGCCGTGTCGACCTTCTGCACGCCGTAGACCTTGCAGCTGATGGCGGGCAGCGGCGACGGCAGCGTGACCGTCAGCTGCGTGAGCAGACCCTCGCGCGGGTCGCCCTTCACCACGTCCCACACGCGCGTGTCGGTGCCGCTGGTGGGCAGGGCGCCGGTACCGGTCTCGTCGTAGCCGAGCGTCGCCACCGAGTGCCCCGCCGTGAACGACGAGCCACTCACGGTGTACTCGCGCGCGAACGTGCGCTTCACGAGGAAGTCACTGATCGCTTTGGCGTCCACCACCGTGGTCGAGGCAGTGCAGCCCTCTTCGCAGCGCTGCAGCACGGTCTGATCACAAAAACGTTCCTTGGCCACGAGCTTGCCGCCATCCACGGTGAGCTCCGCGGTGACCAGCATGCTCACGCGCGACCGGACTTTGAAGTTCGCCAGGCCACCCGGCGACGCTTCGGTGGTGCCGAAGTTGTCGAAGCGCAGCAGGTAGCGCCCAGCCAGCGCGTTGAGCGTGGCGGTGTCGCTCGCGCTCGGCGGCCCGCTGTCGACGACAGGCTTGGTGCCCGTGTCCGTACCGGTGTCGGGGGCCGTGGTGCGCGCGTCCTCTGCACCGGCATCGACGGTGGGCGATGGCTTGTCGCCGTCTGTATCGGCGGGGTCGTCACCGCAGCCAAGGAGGCCGGCGAGTACGGCGGACGTCGAAGCGAGCCCGCAGGCACGCGAGCGAAACAAGCCGAGCGCAGATCTGGTGTTCATGGATAAGTGAAGCATATCCAGGACACTATCAGAGGCGGTAGCGACTTGGTGCTCCGCGAGCGGAAAAGTGCCCCGCGTTACTTCAGGGCCGCAGGTCTGCTCGCAAGGCCTGGGAACATGTCCTCGAACTCTTTGGTGAGCGGGCAGCCAGGCAGGTTATCGGCGCGCATGAAGATGATGCCCGTCACTTCGTCGGGGGCTGTTTGCGCCTCGAACTTTTCTTTCGTGCACAGGTCCTGCGTAAAGGTCGAGGTCGGCTTGACCAGCTGCGTCAGCAGCGTGTTCAGCCTCGACTTGTCGCTGTCGACCTTCCGGTAGACGCCGGTGAGCGCCTCACGGTTGGTGAGGTCGATGCCCTCGAACGAGAACGAGGTCGTGAGCCGCTGTACCGTCGACACGGTGCAGTTGAAGGGAAACTCTTGCTGGAAAGCGCCGGAGGTCTTGAGCTTGGCCTGGATCTGCGCGAGTACGCCGACACGGTTGGGATCTGGATTGGAAGCCGCGACGCCGTCGAGCTTCCACACTTTCGGATCGCTGGCCGAGGTGGGGAGCGGCGTGGTCGGGCTTGCCCCCTCCGCGCTGAAGCCCAAGGGCATGGTGGCCTCGGTCGCGAGGAGTGTGTCGCCGTCCAACCTGTACTCGCGCTCGATGGTCGTCTCGGGGAAAAAGCTCGTGCGCAACGCCTTGTCGAGCACCGTCACCCAGCTGCCGCAGCCTGGACCGCAGAGGTGCTGGTAGACCTGGTCACACATCTTTTCGTCGGCAATGAGCTTCTCGCCGTCCACCCTCAGGTTGAACAACATCAAGTTGCTCACCCGGTTGTCGACGTGGAACTTGTTCGACCCCTGGGTCGCATCGACGCTCGAGTACGAGTCCATCCGCACGAGGTACCGGCCAGCGATCTTGGCAAACGGACTCTTGGGGTCGACCACCACTGCGGGGCCGGCGTCCTTGGGCGGTTTGCTGCCCGCATCGACGCGGCTTACCGGGGTGTTGTCCGTGGAGTCGTCGTCCGTCGGGTCGGGCTGCTTCTCGTCGTCGTCGTCGTCGAACTGGCCGGTCTGGGCCTCGTCGGGCCCGGCGTCGCGGTACTTGGGCGTCCACGCGCCGGCCGGGCGCGGTGCGTCGCACGCGCCGAGCAGTCCGCAGAGCAGAACCAGCAAAAACTTCATTCGGTCACCCGAAGCCAAGATGGCCAGAACCCTCGCACATCGTGGGAGGCCGCGACAATGCCCACCGCTCCTAGGATAAAGGATCAGCGCGATTGGACCAATCGGGCTGCGAACACGCTCACAACCCCAGGTCCAATCCTGACCAATTGTTCTACCGCCCGTGGCTCCGGGCGTCTTCGCACAGGAACTAGCCCGCGGCCCCGGTCACGAAGAGCGGCCGGGCCTTGAGCCTGCGAACCCCTCCGGCGAGTCCGCGAGGCGCTCCGACGCGAGTCCGCGAGGCGCTCCGACGCGAGTCCGCGAGGCGCTCTGGGATAGGGCCAACCAGCTCACTGACAGTGACGGATGGAGTCGGAGCCGTGGTGCGAGGCGCCGCCGGTTCTGAGGAGCCCCCGGAGCGGACTTCCTGTCCGTGAGGAGGCACCGGAGGAAGCGGTGGCGCCTCG
>JBEGTL010000749.1:0-3692 GCA_041179425.1 Pseudomonadota bacterium
CGCGGATCCGTCGTACGTCATGATCTCAATGCGACGTGTTCTCCGCAGAAGCCAGTTGGTTACCGAAGATCGAGCACACCGGCAAGACGCCAGGCCGTCAGACGGTTGTGAACGCGCTCAACCTCCTTCGTGTCTGCCTGGAGAACGCTTGTCAGAGCGGACTGATCGAGAAGAACGCGGCCCTCGGCATCCGCGTACCTCGCGTCGCACGCACCCGCGAAGCGTGGACGTAGCTGCGCACGGAAGAGATCGCCAAGCTGCTCGGCGAGAACGTGGACGCTGACCAGCGTGATCTCTTCGCCTTCGCGATCTACACCGGCCTGCGCGCGGGCGAGATCTTCGGCCTTCGCTGGTCGGACATCACTGGAACCGCAAGGTCGCCTCGATCTGCCGCTCGTGGCGGGGAACGGCGACGAAGCGCGGCGAGACGCGCGAGGTCCATCTCTTCGCGCCCGTCATCACTGCCCTGAAGCGCCAGCAGGTTCGCGTGAAGCCGAGCGAGTATGTTTTCCCGTCCAGCGATGGCGAAGCCCGTTCACGGAACTTCAAGCCCAACCTCGACCGCTGGCTCGAGAAGGCCGGCGTGCAGCGCCACGTGCGCTTCCACGACCTGCGCCACACCTGCGCGTCGCATCTCATCTCCGGCTCGTGGGGCCGTGCTTGGACGCTCGAAGAGGTCGCCCGCCACCTCGGTCACAGCTCAAGCGCGGTCACCCGCCGCTACGCTCACCTGTGCCCCGAGGGCCTTCAGCGCGCGGTGCGTGAGACCCGTCCTGAGCTGCACGCGAAGCTACTCGCGATGCCTCGCAAGCCTGCGCCTGGCCTCGCTCCGGCGGGTCCCGGAGAAGTTCCCAGAAGTTCCCATCGGGCCCAAAGGGTCGCGGGCGGCGGAAGCACAAAACCCCTGAAATCAGCGGAGGAGAAGGGATTCGAACCCCTGGTGGAGTTACCCCCACGGCGGTTTTCAAAACCGGGTGAGATCGGAGCAGCTACAGCTGGTTACGACGTTATGGGACCATTTCGGGACCACGCGAGGGAGCTGCTGGAGCGGATGCAGGCTGGGACATGTACTTCCGGCGCCGTTGCTCGGCTCGCGGCTGAGGTACTCGCCAATCCTCCGCCGCTACTAGCCGCAGCGCGACGCTACCTCAACGAGGTTGGCGGCGAGCACGAGGGAGCAGCGGCGGTGGCGTTCTTGGCGCTGTTGGGGGCGAGTGCGGCTGTGGCGCAACGAACACGCCCATCGAAACCATCAGGCTAGCGCGAAGTCATCCACCGACCGAGACGCACTCGGGCGGAGAGGCCGCCGTTGCGCAGGGGCTCACGCTCGACGGTTGACTACTCCGTCCAACAACGAGGGGCGCGAGAGCGTCTACGAGTCCAGCTGGATGACATCTGGCCTTCGACGATTAAGGAGCCGGCAGAGGCTGGGAGTTGGCCACAAGAAATGAAGGGGACGGCCGGCGAGCGCCTCGTCACCTTCAACGACACGGTCAGTGCTCAGCCAGGTACTCCCTCTGGAACACCGCCATGAAGTCCTGCGCCCACATCGGTTCGTGAATGACCGCCGCAGAGTCGTTGCGCCGGCGTACGGCCCAGTTGAGTAGCGCTTCAAGGCGTATCACGTGCTCATCGCGCTGCGGTCCCAGCACGATCCGCATCGTGAGCTGTGCGGCGCTGTTGTTCTTGATCGCGTCCAGGATGAAGTGCCGCGCGTAGCTGTCGGACGGCGGAAAGCGGTATCCCATGAAGACGATGATGTCCGCCTCCCGCAGCGCCGCCAGGCTTGCCTGCCACTGCGGCTGAAGGATGGTACCGCACGAGCTCATCTTGTTCGGCCCGGGGATGCCGATGACCTGCTCCGCCGGAGAGGCGATCGCGAAGATGGGATCTTGCACGATGATCTGCGCGTCCTGTCCGAGCGTCCAGTCGACGCTTCCATGGACCTTGTTGAGTTGCCCGGGCTTGTCACTCGTGAGCGTGACCCTGATTTGCTCGCCGCCGGTCGCGGCCACGAAGGCCTTCTCGAGGACTTGATCGTAGTTGAAAGACATCACGTGATCCTGCGGCTGAAGCAGCGCCGCAAAGGAACGATATGGCTGCCACCGTTCGAAGTCGGGTTGCGCGTTGGCGGTGAACTCGTACGTGACCGCTGCCAGGTACTTGCGGCACGCATCTGCGATGAACGAAGGTTTCTGACCGGGAAACTGGTTGGCTAGCTGCGCATCGAGAGGAATGGCCCCTGTGCTCATGAGCTCGATCCATTCGACGAACTCCTCAGCATCGGTCCATTGCGCGCTCGGTTTGCCGTTGTACGTGTTCCAGTACCACAGGAGCTTCTCCCACATCGGTACGCGATGGACGAACTCCGGGATCTGCTTGATTCGGTCCCAACGAGCCTGCCCCATCAGCTCATTGAGCAGCGGACCACCGATGCTGCGGCTGAATCCCGAACCGAGAACCCAGACGACCCTATTCTTTGTTGCTGAACTCACGGTGGTCTTCATCGTCCCTTTCGTCCTCGCTCACTCTTCATGAGCAATGCGTGCAGAACCCAAGACCCGACATTCCACGAGTCCTTCAGTTCTCTGCAGGTCGTGTGCTGCGGAGGTGCCGCAGCGTTCGCATACATTCATCGTCCATCGGCCGATGCGCGAGTACGCGCCCGCATCCCTGTGCCAGAACTGCACCCGACGGGTCGCAGGCAGGTGAGATGGGTTCATCTCGCACGGTATCGTCATCGACGAGCCTCCCGCCGAATCCATCTTCCGAGTGTCTCCCAGTCCGAATTCGTGTTGCCGCGGGCCACTGGGTGTGGGGTCAAGGCTACTATCACCTTACGACCACCGATGTTCGCAACCGACGTCTCGCACCAGTCGTCGAACCGTGGTGTCCATCTTACAGTTGTGAACATTCGTTTGTAGTCTTCATGGCTTCTCGCTCCGTAGGCGATGATCACGGGCGGCTGTCGCTTCGCGATCAGCGTGCGAAGCAGTGTGATTCGTCGTGCGCGCCAGGCGTCATGGTAGGCCGTTCGCGTCGCCAGTTCGGGAATGGCGGCCACGTTTGCGTAGTGCCAGTGACGGAGGCTGGGACTCGGCAGCGGAAATAGCTCGGCCAGCAAAGTCTCGCTCTGCGCGCGCCCCAGCCGGTCGCGCTGATACGCGCGAAGCTCTTCGCGACCGTGCAATCGGTCCTCTGCCGACAGCAATGCGATCATCAGCGGGCGCCAAGTGGACTGCAGCGCCGGTCGATCGCCGAACAGGCGACGGTGAGCTGCCGGCAGTCGCCGGTGTGCGTCGTAGATGTCTTCGAGATTCTCTCCCTGCAACCGAGCCTCGAGCTCCTGAAGCGCGTCTCCGCAACCTTCTTCGAGGCCCACGAACCAGTACCTCGCCTCAAGGTTGCCGTATCCGATCCGGTTTCCTAGCCAGTCGACAAGCCTGCTCCGCTGGATCGCCAATGCGCCCCCCTGCTACTCGAGTGATAGTTCGACCTCCAACGATCCGCGCGCCCCGAGCAGGCATCGCAGTTGGTGGTCCTGCCCGGCGTCAGTCTACTCAATCGGGTGCAGATCGGCCCATGTCACGCAGCCCTCTGCACATCTGGCAGTGCCTGAGGGGTCATCGATTGGATACGTTGGGGAGTATTGCTGAGGATGGCGCGCTCTCGTAGGCGTCGATGAACGAACT
>JBEGTL010000750.1:0-3690 GCA_041179425.1 Pseudomonadota bacterium
CCGCACGAACACCCGGTGTGAGCGTGAGCTCTTTCCAGCTGACTGCGTACAGCGCGTGCAGCGCGACCGCGTGCGTCGACTCTTTGTTGAAGGCCGTCACCTCGGTGGGCTTGCCGTCCGGGGTCAGCCTGTCGCCATCGACGAGGAAGCCGTTTTGGCTGTGGCGTCGGTCGATGTAGTCGTGGTGGTAACGAAAGCCGGCCTCGAAGCGGTGCGTGATGCTGCCCGTCTTGCCGTCGGCCAACAAACGCGACTCGACGCCTTCGGAGATGAAGTTGCGGTCGTTGGGTCCAATCAAGATCGGACTGTTGGGACCCGAGGGTCGTTTGCCCTCCAGGATGGGCACGTAGGCGTTGGGTTTGGTCAGCACGTCGAACAGCGCAGCGTCCGGGAACGCGTTGACCTTGCGCCAGATGCGCTGGAAGTCGTGGTGATAGACGTTGGTGGTGAGCTTGAAGTGGGAACCCACGTCGAGGATGTGCGTGGCGACGATGGAGGCGCGGTGGTTGTGCATCCGATCGAGCTGCGACACCGCGTAGCGCCGGTTGGGGTTTTGGTGGAAGTCGGCGTCGGTCAGGCCGAGGTAGCTCTCGTTGGAGGTCTCGGCGGAGTACGTGAGCTTGAGCTTGAGTTCGTTTTTCACGTCGTCGTGGCGCTTGAGCCAGCTGCCCTTGACCATCCACTCGTCGCGGATGAAGCCGGTGTCGGCAGGCTTGCCGAAGGCGTTGTCCAGCTCCTTGAAGCCGTTGTTCTGGAGCCGAACGCCCTCGATCAAGAAGCCGATCTTCCCGGTGTTGGTGCCCGCGTAGACGTGTGCTTTGCCGTAGCCGTACTGGCCGGCGGCCACGTCTGCACCGGCCGCGGTGTCGTCCGGGATCTCGCGCGTCTGAAAGTCGATCGCGCCACCCACCGTCTGCGGACCGTAGCCGATGGCGGCCGGACCCTTGATGACCTTCACCTTGGTCATGCGTGTGAAGATGGGGAAGTAGTACGCCGCGGGCGCAGAGTACGGCGCGGGGCCGAACAAGATGCCGTCCTCGAGCAGCGTGATCTTTTTGCTGCGATCGGGGTTCACGCCGCGCAGCGAGATGTTGGGGCGCAGGCCCATGCCGTCTTCGGTGCGCACGTTGACGCCGGGCACCGAGAGCAGCGCCTGCGTGACGTCGTCGTACTCGAAGCGCTCGAGCTGCTTACTGCTGAGCACGTGCGCCGAGCCCGCGGTGCGCGACAGACGCGTGCCGACCACGGTCACCTCGACTGGCTCTTCCGGCAAGGTCTCGGGCCGCGCCAGCGGAGCCGCGGTCGGTGCGGCAAGCGGATCGCTGGGACCGACCACGATGGGTGCAGGCAGCGCGAGACCCGTCGCGTCCACCGGCAGCGCGCTGGGCGAAGGCGGCGCGTCGGGTGACGGCGCGACCTCGACCGACGACGCGCCCCCGCCCTCGACGACCGCGGGCGTCTGGGGAGGAGCCGACTCTGGCGCGACCACCACCGGGTTCTCGCCGAGCCCAGGCGCACCTTCGCTGCGCGGCCGCGGTTCGGGCGGCAGAGGTGCCGGCGGAATGGGCATAGGTGGCGAGGGCGGCGGGCGCTCCGCGGGCGGTGGCGAGGGCACAGGGGCCGGCGGCGGCGTCTGCGGCGGCAAGGGCACCGGTGTCGGCGCAGGAACGGGCGGCGGCGTCGGTCGCGGCGGCGGCGTCGGTGGCACGGGACCCGGCACCGGACTCGGTGTCGGCACGGGCGCGGGCGACGGTCGAAGCGGCGGAACGGGAGCAGGCACCGGCGCGGGGGACGGGCGAAGCGGCGGAGCAGGCACCGGCGCAGGCGGCATGACCGGCGGCTGCGGCGGCACAGGGGCCTGTGCCCAGACCGGTGCGCCCACGACGAGAGGAAGCGTGCTCGTAGAACAGAGCAGCACAGCGAGCGCGATAGAGCGGCGAGAAGGAGAGAAGGTCACGTCATGACTCCAAGACAAACGCGTGAGACGGTCGAAGCGCGCGCTCGGGCGCGAGCGAGGAAACGAGGCGAGTGGACACAGCGCGGACGAAGCGAGCTAGATGGGTCGCGTGTGCGGTGGCGGGTCGTCGGGAGCAGGCAAGATCCACGTGGCTTTGGCGAAGCCGTCGTGCACCTTGGTGAGATCGACCGCGGGGTCGATCATCGGCACGCTGGGCCGCCCGTTGAGCGAGACCAGCGCGTCGGCCCGCACCTCGACCGGTCCGTAACCACGACGCTCGAAGTCGCGCGCGACGTGGTGTGCGAGCTGCAAGACGAGGTCGGGCTGGCCGGCCATCTCGCGCTCTTGGTTGGGCGTGAGGTAGCGGCTCGGCGCGACCTGCCAGGTGCGGCCGAGGGTCGGGCTGTGCACCACGTAGGTAAGGCTGCCGTTCTTCTCGCGCACCATCACGCGCCACGAAAAACGCATCCCTTGTTCGTGCCAGCGCACGTTGCCCCCGTACGCCAAAAAGCGCAGCGGCAAGAGCAGCTGCACGGCACAGAACAGACAGGCCAAAAGCAACGTGAAGCGCGCGAGGTTCGCCGGAGGAGCCTCGGGCGAGATCGCGAGCGGCGCGCCGAGGCCCCCACGCAGAAACAACCGACGTGGCCAGCTCGGCGCAAAGAACACGGTTGCCGCCAACATCATGATGATGGGGAACATGCCGATCGGAAACAGCCGACCGACCGCGAGGTGAAAGCCGATCAGCGCCACGTAGGCGTAAGGTCGCGAGCGTGGCCAGAGTAAGAACCAGGGCACGCTGGTGTCGAACAAAAAGCCGCCCCAGCTCATGACGATGGCAGTCAGCTCGTAGGTGAAGAGCGGACCCACGATGGGCAGATCGGTGTGCGAGCCGAGCCAGATGCGCAGCGGCTGCGCGTGCCACAGCCAATCGCCGTGCGCCTTGGCCAGGCCCGCAAACGTGTACACCACGCCCACCTGAAAACGGAACAGCCACAACACGCCAGTCGCGACCTGAGGCGTGCGCCGCGGCGAGCGCGAGAGCTTGGTGGTGAGCCAAGCATCGACCGAGTACACGCGCTGTGCAGGACTCACCATCAACAGCAGAGCGAGCAGACTCGCCAGGTAGTAGTGGTTGAGATAGGTGGTGACGTCGATCAGCTGCAGGTAGCTGAACCCCACGACCAGCAGCAAGGCCGACAGCCGAAACAGCGCGCCGGCCGCCACCATCAGCGCGAGTGCGAGCAGCGCCCAGAACACGGCGTGGAGCGCTGGACCTGGGAGCGGCTCGACCCACGCGAAGCCGTAGTACTTGAAGTGAAAGCGCGGCGTGACGAAGTACGCGTCGACCCAGCCGTAGGCCAAAAAGCGCACCATACTCACGGCCAGCGTGAGCCCGAACAGCGCACGAAAGGCCACGAGCCAGGCGATGTCGACCGGACGCGCGAGCGCGCTCTGGAAGTGGGCCAGCCAGCGACCGACGCTCTCTGCCGGGCGATCGGCAGAAGGCTTTCGCGGGCCCACCGACAAGCTCGCGGCGCGCGCGAGCTCAGTCATTGTCGCCTTGCGCGGCGGTCGGGAGCTCGAGGTTGAGCGAGCTGACGAACTCCGCCTTGAGCGGGTCGCTGACGGCCTTGAGCGCCGTGTGCAGCGCGATGACGCGCGCCGGGTCGCTCGTGACGAGCGTGTCGATGGGTGCGGGTAGCGCCTCGGCGGCCGCCTGCGCGGCACGA
>JBEGTL010000751.1:0-3689 GCA_041179425.1 Pseudomonadota bacterium
GCGCCAACTTCAGCACCGTCTTTCCGGGCTGGTACACGGGCCGCTCCATCCACATCCACTTCACCGTCAACATCGCGGGCAAGGCGTACATCACGTCGCAGCTCTACTTCCAGGACACGCTCACCGAAGAGCTGTTGCTCGAGCCCGACTACAAAGCGCGCGGCAAGCGCGACACCACCAACAAGAACGACAGGACCTTGGGCAGCACGCCGCTCGACCAGGTTCTGCTCGCCACGGCCAAGCGCGCGGACGGCGTGCTCCACGCGTGGAAGGTGCTGTCGATCAAGTCCTGAACAGCAACGCCGGGCGCCTGCCCCGGCAACGCTGTTTTACGGGTCGGTCGCTGCGCCAGCGCCGGCGTGTGTATCAGGACGTCGCTCGGCGACGATCATCAGGTTGGGCGACTCTTGGCCAAAAAACACGCCCGGCAGCGCATCGCGACCGCTGACCTCGCTGACGCGAAACCCGCTGGCGTTGAGCAGCTGGCCGAGCTCGTGAAGCGAGTACAGACGCAGCGAGTACTCGTTCTCGACCTGCCGGCCGTTGTCGAGGATGACCGTACGTTTCACGTGCAGACGAGACGTGAAGAAGTTGAACTCGCTCTCCTCCATGCACACGCAGCCGTCGCCTTCGAACCAGATCAGGTTGGGCTGCGAGCGGATGACGTGATCACGATTGACCACGTCGAGCAACAGCACCCCGCCCGGCTTGAGCGAGCGCAGCAGGCGCTCCATCACCTTGCGGTTGGTGTCGTCGTCGAAGTAGCCGAGGCTGGTGCCCAGGCAGGTCACCGCGTCGAAGTTGGACTCGAAGCTGAGATCGCGCATGTCGGCGTGCAAGAAGTTGATGCGCATGCCGCGCGACTGCGCTTCTTCGGACGCGCGCGAAAGCATGGCCAGGGACAGGTCGACGCCCACGCTCGCGTAGCCGCGCGCGGTCAGCTCGACCACGTGCTGCCCAAGACCACAAGCCACGTCGAGCAGCGTGGCGCCGGGCTTGAGCCCGAGCCGCTTCTCGATGAAGTCACACTGCTTGGCGATCTGCTGGCGTGTCGGCGCGCGCACCGTGCGCAGGTAGTCGTCGTCGAAGAAGACCTCCCACCAGGCATGGCTTCGCGGCTTGGTGGGCCGCAGCTCTTGGACCCGCGCCGTGCGCGTCAGCGTGCTGAGGTCGGGCGGCTCGGGGATGGAGGGACGCGACGGCGGCGGCGGAGGTGGCGGACTGGGCAGGCGACTCGGCTCGGCGCTGATCGGGCGCGGGTCGGGCTCGGGCTCGAGCTCCAGCTCTTCGATCGGTTCGGACGATCGCTCGGCGGCTGCCGTCCCCCGCACTTCGGGCAGGGCACTCGCCTCGTCCACGCGGGCGCGCATGTCGGCCGCGCGCGAAGGAGCTGCTGCCGGGTTGCTGGACGCACGACGGAGTGCCTCCGGCGGCGCGGGCGGCGGTACCGACACGTCGAGCAGCTCGCCATCGTCGTCGTCTTCGAGCGAGGACGGCCGGCCGTCGAGCTCGTCGTCGTCGAGCTCGAGCGGATCGGCAGGCTCTGCCTCGCTGCGTGGGTAGTCGTCGACACGTCGTTCGAGGACGCGCGCCGCACCGCCCGCGGCGAGCCCCGGGACCACCGCCTCGCGAGAGGACTCGACAGCGTCTGCCGATTCTCCAGCCTGCGCCCGATCGGTCGTGGGCGCGAGCGAGTTGGTGTTGCCGGGCACGGGGCTCGGCGATGGGATGGTGGGCGGCGGCGCCGGATCGGAGATGTAACGGACCGCTCGCTGCACGACGACCAGCCCCGGGTTGGCCACCTCGCGGCTCGGGCGCGGGCTGCTGACGATGCTGCGACGTACGGCCACCTCGGTGACGGGGACTCGCAGCGGCTCGGGCCGCACCTCAACCCCACTCATGGATCGGTCTTCCCGGCATCGACGCGCCGTGCGATCGCTTGTCCCATCCGAACATGTGTGCCCGCCTCCACCTCGAACTCGAAGCGGTGTTCGGGCCCGAGCAGCACGATCGCCGTCGAGCCAAGGTGGAAGCGACCAATCTCGCCGCCGCGCGCGAGCGTGGGGCCGCGATCTTGATAGTCGAGCGTGCCGGCCTTGGGCCCTCGATTGGTGGTGATACGCGCGTCGTAGCTGACGCTGATGCGTCCCACTCCGATGGCGCCGACCATCACGGTCGCCACGGCACCAAAAGGCGAGCCCTGCACGGTGACGACCCGTTCGTTCTTGGCGAACAGCTTGGGCACGTAGCGGACGCCGATGCTGTTGACCGGGTACAGCGTGCCGTCGACGTGGCGAGCGCGCTTGACGCGACCCTCGACCGGCGCGTGCACGCGGTGGTAGTCGCGCGGTGCGAGGTACACGATGAAGAACGTGCCGCCGCGGAACAGCGCGGCCTCTTCGGGCGCGCCGAGCAGCTCGGCCACATCGTACTCCTGACCCTTCACCAAGAAACGAGAGCCCGGCTCGATGACGCCGATGTCGTCGAGGCGACCGTCGGAGGGCGAGACCACCACGTCGGCGCTCTGGTCGACGGCGCGCGAGCCCGGCTTGAGCGCACGCGTGAAGAAGTGGTCGAAGGAGTCGAAGCCGCCGGGCGGGACGATCGCCTCGCTCATATCGACGTCGAACGCACGGATGAAGGTACGGATACCGTTTTGCACCACGAACGAGGGCCCCGTCAGATCGGCGAGGCGGCCCATGGCACTGCTGATTTGTTTGCGAGGAAGCACACGCAGCACGTCGGCTGCAACACGAGAAGCTGTGGTCATCGATTGGCTCGGAGCGCGCTGTGGTGCGGCTCGGCAGGCGGACGGTCTCTGGGCAGGCGATCAGGTTCGTTGGCGTGACCCGGTAGTCGGCGATGAGTGCCGTTCTCACACGACAATCGCGCGAGAACCAACGGGCAAGCCCCCGTGCGGACAACAGAGTCCACACGCACCGCCCAGAGCCTTCGGCCATGCTAACGACGTATCGCGAGGCCGTCAAACCTCCCCCGAGCCGGGATGCGCTTACGGCGCACACCCGCCCCTGGGCCACACCTCGGCGCTTCGCTCGCGCAGCCGAGGGCGCGCTTCGACACGCCCCCATTTGGAAGGCGGTGCGCCTGCGCGCCGATCCACACGCGCCGCCGGCGTGTGACCGCACGCAACGGCCCCGCGCCACGACCCGACTCCCCCCGGCTTCACCGGCAGGGGGGACTCGTGAACGTGTCGCGGGGGGATGGGGGAGCCGACCACCTACACAGCGAGCTTAGATGGCGTCTTCGCCGCGCTCGCCCGTACGGATACGAATGGCCTCTTCGAGGCCGTACACGAAGATCTTGCCGTCGCCGATGCGGCCCGTCTTGCCCGCCTTCTCGATGGCCTCGATCACCGAAACCACCTGGCCGTCCGGAACGACGACCTCGACCTTTACCTTCGGGACGAAGTCGACCACGTACGCCGAGCCACGGTAGACCTCTTTTTTGCCTCCCGTACGCCCGAAGCCTTTCACCTCTGTCACCGTCATGCCCTGGATACCAACCTCACCAAGGGCGTCCTTCACCTCGTCGAGCTTGAAAGGCTTAATGATCGCTTCGACCTTCTTCATCTGGGTGCTCCTCTTGCCGTGGAGGCTCTGTACCACACGCTATCGTCGATCTTTTTCGCTAACATTTCCGAGCGGTGAATTCGCCCAGGACTGGGAGCG
>JBEGTL010000752.1:0-3680 GCA_041179425.1 Pseudomonadota bacterium
GAGACCAAATGAGGAAACGAACTCACGTGGTACGTCGCGCTCGCGGCTCTCGTCAAGGTCGGCGTCCGCAGTGCACGGTCACCCCAATTGCGGCGCGCGAGCGTACTCGGTGTCCACCCTCGAGCATGATCCCGAGCCGCGGTCGGGTTCACCGCATGGGCGAGCACGCGGTCTGCACGCTAAGACAACCGCATGCAGGAGAACACCGTGGTCCCTCAGGCCGAGACGCTCTCGGCAGTACCCAGCCGCGAACAGCTGGTGCACTCGCTCTACGAGGCTGCCGAGCTCGAGCACACCCTCATGTGCACGTATCTCTACGCAGCGTTCAGCCTGCGCAGCGGCGAGGCCGAAGGGCTCTCTGCCGAAGAGGCAGCGGTCGTCGCAGGGTGGCGCAAGACCATCGTGCGCGTGGCGGTCGACGAGATGGGACACCTGACGGCCATCTGGAACATCACGTCCGCGCTCGGCGGCGCGCCGCGCTTTGGACGCGACAATTTTCCGGTCAGCGCAGGTGCCCTGCCCGCCGGCGTCGTGGTGCGCCTCGAGCCGTTCTCGGAGGCGGTGCTGCAGCACTTCATCTATCTCGAGCGTCCGCACGGCGCCGATCAGCACGACGGCGCAGGGTTCGAGCGCGAGTTCAAGTACCTGCGCGCCATCGACAAGCCGCGCCTCACGCCGATGCCGCTCGACTACGACACCGTGGGCGTCTTCTACGAGACACTCAGTGCGCGCCTACGCCTGTTCGTGGCGCACCACGGCGAGCAGGGGGCGTTCTGTGGCAACGCCGGTCTGCAGCTCTCCGAGGCCGAGGTGCAGCTGTCGGGCGCCAAGACCGTGATCTGCCTCAAGACCGCACTCGCTGCGTTCAAGGCGATCATCGAGCAAGGCGAGGGAGCGCCGGCAGACGCCGAGGGCTCGCACTACCAACGCTTCTTGTGCATTCAGCGCGAGTACGCCGAGCTCAAGGCCAAGAACGCCAACTTCGAGCCCGCCTATCGTGCGGCCATCAACCCTGTCTTGCGACGGCCCACGGTGGCTGCCGGCCGCATCTGGATCGAAGACGAAGACGCCGCCGTCACGGTCGATATCGCCAACACGGCCTACATGTTGATGCTGTGTCTGCTCGCCTACTCGTACTCGGTCCCGCACCGTCGCACCCACCGACATGCTCCCCGTGCGCGACGGACCGCTACGCGTCGACCCGCAGCTCGACGGGCCGTACCAGGTGCGCGGCAACCTCGAGCTGCTCAGTGGGACGGGGCGCATGGTCTCGCGCGTCACCAACGCGCGCCTGTGTCGCTGCGGTGGCAGCAGCACCAAGCCGTTCTGCGACAACACCCACCTGAAGAACGGCTCCCGCTCGCAGTGAGCGTCGTTAGCAGCTCATCTCACTGGGGCAGGTGGCAGACGACTTCGACGTTGTGCCCGTCGGGGTCGCGCACGAACGCGCCGTAGTAGTTGGGGTGATAGTGCGGACGCAGGCCCGGTGCGCCGTTGTCGACGCCGCCGGCCGCGATGGCCGCCTTGTAGAACGCATCGACTTGGGCGCGCGTCTTGGCTGTGAACGCGATGTGGATCTGCAGACCTTTGGGGTCGCCCTCGGCCACCCAGAAGTCAGGCTTGGGTGGCTCTCCGAAGCCCAGCACGACGGTGCCGCCGGTGTGCTCCTTGGGGATCTCCGCGAGCACGCTGTAGCCGATGGGGAGAAGCGCGGCTTCGTAGAACGCGCGGCTCTTTTGAGGATTGGTGACGTTGACGCCGGTGTGGTCGATCATGGCAGCCTCCTGGTTGTGCGCCGTGGGCGCGCGAGCTCGATGGTCTACCACGTGCCGACACCCATCCGACGTCAGCGCAGGTCGATTCCGCAGCGCTTGGCGAGCTCGAGCTCGATCAGCTCGTGTAGCTCGCCTTCGACTTCGCGCCGTAGCCGACGGACGGCGTGGAAGTCTTCGGCCGAGCAGTCTTGTGGACAGGGGATAGGCTCCCCGATCCGAAACGTGATCTGCACGCGCCGCGGCAACAGGCGCGTGGGGAACGGGATGGGAAGGTTCTGCAACGACAGCCAGCGGCGCCCACGCTGAAAGGCATTGCCGACGAAGTCGTACATCTCGTCGGTCCCAATCACGGCGACCGGCACCATGGGCGCGCGGCTGCGTAGCGCGGCGTGCACGAAGCCGTAACGATGCCCCCACAGCAGCTGATAGCGCAGCTCCTTGGGCTTGACGGCCTCGCGCAGTCCGCCCGGCAACACCATCACCAGCTCGTTGTCGAGCAGCTTGGCCAGGTTGTCCTGGTTGCCGTCCACGACGCCCAGCGCAGACGCGAGCCGACGCACGAACGGCAGCTTCCACCACAGGTGGTCTCCGAGCACCCAGACCCGCCGGTCGAGCTTCTCCAGGATGGCAGCCATGGCAAACATGGTGTCCCAACCAAAGGCGTGGTTGCCCACGAGCAGTGCGCGCCCGCTGGGAATGTTCTCGAGCCCCTCCACCGTGACGTGAAACCGCCGTCCGGTCTGTTGCACGGTGTGGAAGAAGCGGTTCGCGATGTTGGGCGCGTACCCACCAAACGCGTCCTTGTCGCTCGCCTGAAAGCCGTCGATGCCCATCCGCTACAAGTACATCCTGCGCCGCGTTCTGCCAGGAAGAGGCGCGGATCGTGGCACGACGAGCCGCGTCCTCTGTTTGGTTGCCGGCGAGCGCAGTCTCGCTAGAGACCCGCATGCCTCTGGTCCGTCGCCCCACGACCCTCGACCGTAGTGCCTACTTGGCAAACGACCCCATCGTCGACTTCGACGTGCCCGAGGTCCGCTCCCTCGCGCTTGTGCTCCGTGGCAGCGACGCAGTCGAGACGGCGCGCCGTTGTTTTCTGTTCGTGCGCGACCAGGTCGAGCACAGCAGCGACTTCCGACGTAGCCCCACCACATGCTCTGCCTCGGAGGTCTTGGCTGTGCGCACGGGCTACGGCTACGCCAAGAGTCACCTGCTGGTCGCACTGCTGCGTGCCAACGGTCTTGTTCGCCGCCCCACGAGCGCCTCGCGTTTGCGACCGTGCACGAGGGAGAGCGCGACTATGCAGCGGTCTACCCGCGTCCGCTGCAACGCGTGGTGGACTGTCTGCGCGCCCACGCCACGTGGGAGGCCGTGCTCGCCAACCTGCCCGACGTCGCCGAGCTGACGGCGGACGCAGACACCGTCCGCACCACTGCCACGGGTTGAGGCTACGCTTCGGCATGGCGTTTCACCTAGGCAGCCGCTCGCTGCTCACGCGCTACGATCTGGACCGCTTCAGCGACGCGTCGCTGTTCTGTCGTGTTGCCCGTGTGGTGTGCGAAGCGGAGTGTCTGCCGCGCAAAGAGCTCTACGAGAGCTGGGAAGTCGCCCGCCGCGTGCGGCGACGGTTTCGAGGGGGCCGCGTGGTCGACCTCGCGTGTGGACATGGGCTCACTGCCTGGCTCATGCTCATCCTCGATCAGTCGAGCCAGTCGGCACTTGCCCTCGACACGCAGCTGCCGGCGAGCGCGGCGACGCTCACCGCTGCGCTTGCCAGCGCGTGGCCAAAGCTCGCCTCGCGTATCGAGACCGTAGAAGCAGACCTTACTACGGTCGCCCTGACCCGCGACGACGTGGTGGTCTCGACCCACGCGTGTGGTGCGCTGAGCGATCTCGTCCTCGCGCGCG
>JBEGTL010000753.1:0-3668 GCA_041179425.1 Pseudomonadota bacterium
GAGCCTATGTTGCGCTCGCGCGCCTCCGGCGCGCTTCGACCGGGGAACCATGGCGGAGACACAGGTGAGCGCGCCCTATCCGAAGCCTCCTTGGCGTACCTACGGCAACGGTCTGGCGATTCCATGTATCGTGCCCGCGAGCGATGTGCGCGTGCCGGACGAGTTCTCCATCGTCAGCTCGCTGCGCCGTACGCTGGGCATGTTGGTGTACCTCGAGTACGTCGACCCCTCGCCCATGGTCCACCGCGAGCTGATCTGGCTGAGCGCCATCGTGCGCTGCACCGACCGCAGCTACCGCGTGCCCGAGGGGATCGGTCCCAAGTACTACGTAGCGCGCATGTATGGTGACAGTGAGCAGTCACTCGACGCCGCGCGCAAAGAGTGGGCCCTGCCCAAGACGTTTGCCCGCTTCCAGCGCCTCGGCAACCGCATCGAGGTCGACGCCGACGACGGCACACGCATCGCCTTCTCGTGGAAGCCGCGTGGGTTCACGTTCCGTGTCCCGACCCAGATTGCCACCCTGCAGAAGGGCCTCGGCCGCGTGGTGTGCTTTCGCGCGCAAGGTAGGGCCGAGGTGCAGCTCGCCACGTACCGGCTCGAGACCTTCGAGTCCGAGCACCCCGAGTGGCAGAGCTTTCAGTCGCGGCTGGTGCTGCCGGGGGTCGCATCCCACGTGCGCTCCTTCGAGACGGTCGCACGTTCGCCGCTCGAGGTGCCGCGGCGCATCGAGTCGATCCATCCTGCACCGTCGATGGTCTAGCCGCGTCTAGTCGCTCAAGGTCGGCGAACTTTCGTTCGAAGACTCCGGTGGCGAGGACGCCCGGGGAGTGATGAAGGACATCGGTCAGCTCGTGCATGGACGCTACGAGCTTCTCGAGCTTGCGGGTCATGGAGGCATGGCCAAGGTGTACCGTGCGGTGACGCGTGGGGCTGCGGGCTTTCAGCGGCCGGTCGCACTGAAACGGATTCGTGAGCAGCTCACGGCCAACACCGAGTTCGTGCGCATGTTCATCGAGGAGGCGCGCGTCGGCTCGGAGCTGGACCACGGCAACATCGTGCAGGTGCACGACTTCGGCGTCGACCACGCTGGGTACTTCCTGGTGATGGAGTGGGTCGATGGCGTGCACGTCGGCCAGTACATGGACGTGCTCGCCAAGCGCGGGCAGGCGTTTCCGTGGCGGCACGCAGCAGCGATCGGAGCCCAGGTGCTGTCTGCGTTGTCGGCGGCGCACCTGCGCGTCGATGCCCACGGGAACCCGGCGCCAGTGATCCATCGCGACGTCACGCCGCAGAACATCCTGCTCAGCGTGACCGGTGTGGCCAAGCTCACCGACTTCGGGCTCGCTCGCGCGATGGACCGCGTGTCCATGACGGCGCCCGACGCGGTGAAGGGCAAGCTCAGCTACCTGGCGCCCGAGCTGGTGCTGGGAGACCCGGCGACGGTGCGCACCGACCTCTACTCGCTCGCCATCGTGCTGTGGGAAGCGCTCGCGGGGGAACGTTTGTTCTGGGGCGAGACCGCGAGCGAGCGCGTGCGCAAGGTGCGCGAGGCGGAGATCCCCCCGCTCGAGAAGCTCAGGCCGTCGCTGCCACCGGCGCTGCTCGCGATCATCGCGCGCGCGCTGGCGCGGAGCCCCACCGAGCGCTTCGAGACCGCCGAAGCGATGCACGATGCGCTGCTGCGCTGTCTGCTCGATCAGCCGGTGAGCCCACGAGAGCTCGCGCAGGCCACGATCGACATCCGCGTGGCGAGTGGACTCTCCCCGCGCAGCATTCGCCCGCCGAGTATCCCGTCGCCCTCGAACGACGTGGTCACGCGCAAGATCATGATGGTCAAGCCCAGCGCCAAGACCGGCTGAGCCACGCGCGCGACTCAGTGCTCGACGACCACGACGGGCGCTGCCGACGTCGACTGCTGCTCGCGCGCTCGCTGCAGGTTGTACGCGACCGCGTTGAGCACCGCGCGTGGACAGGGTCGCGGCTCACCGTTGTCGGAGCCGAGTACCGCCAGGCCCACCACACCGTGTTCGCCGGCGCGCGCATCGAGCAGCAAGAGCGCGCGATGAGACCAGCGCCCTCCCGTCAGTACGTCGGAGCTGGTCTGGAGATGGGCGACCTCGCCGATCTCGGTGTCCGGGTCGTCGAGCTCGCGCGAGAGCTGTGCCGCACTCCACGCCTCTACCTCTGCAGTCATGCTCTCGTCCGCGCGCAACGAGGCGACCAGCCGAGGCGTGTTGTCTTCGAGCACGAACAACACACCGGAGCTGCTGCGCGTGTGCTCGGCCAAGATCTGAAGCGCTTTGTGCGAGCGCTCGGCGAACGACAGGCTGCCGCCTGCGAGCATTCGATCGACGGTGAGCACGCCTTCGACCGGTCGATTGCCGCTGGAGATGGAGGTGCGTGGTGAGTCGCCTTCGCGGCCTCCCGCCTGTGTGTCGACCTCGCGCCATACCTCGCGCCTGCGCCTCGAGTGCGAGCTCGCGCAGCAGACGCGAGCGACCGAGACCGGGCACGCTCTCCACGATGCAGCTCTGCCCACGCCCACCGGTTGCGAGCGCGAGCAGACGAGAGAGGCGACGGCGTGCTCCTTGCCGCCCCACGAACACGGGGCTCGCGAGGTGCCCGTGCGCCGCGCTCTCGAGCGAGGGACGCTCTTGCCTGCCGAGCAGGGTCTCGAGCCGGTCGAGTACCTCGGCGCTGTCGTCGGGCCGGCCCAGCGGACTCTGGCTGAGCATCGCCTTCACGAGCTCGTCGAGCGCGGGTGGCAGGGCGGGAAGGTCGCTCCGGTCCA
This sequence comes from Pseudomonadota bacterium, assembly GCA_041179425.1. Lineage (GTDB taxonomy): Bacteria > Myxococcota_A > Polyangia > Polyangiales > DASUME01 > DASUME01. The sequence goes on from JBEGTL010000753.1 coordinate 2,792, forward strand.
AGCTCGCCACCAGCTCGGAGGGAGGGGGTGGTGCGACGCGAAAGAGCGCCTGCAGATCGCTCAGGGCGCGCGCTGGATAGGCGTGCGAGCCGGTCAACAAGAAGTAGGCGACTGCGCCCAGAGAGTACAGATCGGTGCGTTGATCGAGCACTGCGCCGTCGAGCGCTTCGGGCGCGACGAACGGTGGTGTACCGATGACGTGCGAGCCGACGCCAAACGGTGCGAGTGCGCCGAACTCGATCAGCTTCACGCGACCGTCTGGCCCGCGCCACAGGTTGCGCGTGCTGACGTCGCGGTGCAGCAGACGCCGCGCGTGCAGCAAAGCCAGTGCTTGCGCGGCATCGTGTAAGTACGCACACGCCTCACGCCAGGGCAGGGGCGCTCGATCGCGCAGGTCGGTGCCCTCGAGGAGCTCCATCGTGTAGAAGACCGCCGCCTCGTCGCGGCCGAAGTCGTACACCTTGACGATGTTGGGGTGCTGCAGACTCGCCAGCGTGTGGAACTCGAGCTCGAACAGCGTTCGCTGTTTGGCGCCCGCGCGCGGATCGAGACGTTTGAGGGCCAGCATGACGCCGCGTGAGAGGTCGGTGACGCACAGGACCTGCGCCGCTCCTCCCTCTCCTAGCGCGCGCTCGATTCGGTAGCGCCCAGCGATCGGTGGGCTCGTGGCCGACTCGGGATGCGCTCCCGCGACCTTTGGCAATCGTCAACCTCCGGCGAGCGCGGCGTCCGCTCCGCGCGTGCTCCATGGTACCGGACCGGGGGCAAAGGATCTGCCCCCGCGAGCACGTTGACGCGCGACATCGCAAGCCAGGTTGACGGACCAAGGAGAACTCTGCCTGCCGTCGTCGCCTACGCGTGGGGGATGCGCGCCGCG
>JBEGTL010000754.1:0-3663 GCA_041179425.1 Pseudomonadota bacterium
CGCCGACCCCACCACGCCGCACCCCTGTCCCACCCCGCAGCAGGTTTGGGACACGCGCGGAGTGTTTGGCACCGGTCGGCCGGTCACGCGCGCGACGCTCGACGCCAACGGCAACCCGGAGTCAGGCGTCAAGGTGCTACCCAACGATGTCGCGGTGAAGATCAGCAAGGGCGACGTCATCCTGCTCAACTTCCACATGATCAACGCCACCGAGAAGCCGATCGACTCTTGCCTGAAGATGAACCTGCACGGGATCCCCGCGGCGCAGGTCAAGTACGAGGCGGGACTGCTGTTCGCGTACAACACCATGATCACGGTGCCGCCCATGGGCGAGTCCACCGCGCGCATGGCCTGTCCCGTGACCAAAGACGTCACCTTGGCAACTGCCAACTCGCACATGCACGCCCGTGGTGACAGGTACCTGGCCAACCTACTCGACAAGTCGCCCGTCGACACGACCGCCAAGGTGGTCACCGAGCTCTACAAAGGCACCGCTTGGGACGACCCGCGCGCCCGTGTGTTCGAGGTGCCGCTCCAGCTCAAGGCCGGCCAATACATCGACTACGAGTGCCACTACACCAACAACGAGCCGCGCAGCGTCGCGCAGGGCTTCGCCAGCACCGACGAGATGTGTATGTTCACGGGCGTCTACTGGCCCATGGACCTCAACTTCGAAAACTGCAGTCGGGACACGACCAAGGGCGGCGGCGCGACGGCGGGCATCGTCTACGGGCACGGCACCAAGAGTGGCGCCGACTTCCTGCAGTGCCTTTGGAGCCCCGGCGAGCGCGTCTACACCGGCGCCTTCGACGACCCCAAGCGCTACGAGACGCTCTCCTGCTACACGGCAACGTGTGCCAAGGCTTCGCCTGGCCTGAGTCCGTACCTGGCCTGCCTCGGTGGCAACAGCGCGCAGTGCACCAAGGATTGCACCGACGCACAGGCGTCGTTCCAGGCCGCCTGCTCGTTCGGCGAGTGCAAAGAGGAGTACGGCACCGACGGCACCAACGGGACTTGCGCGGCCACGGTGGGTCAAGCGGCGGTGACCGCGTGCACCAAGCCCGCTCAGATCAACGCGTTCACCACGACCTGCGCCAGTGGCGCCTGCGCCGCGGCTTGTGCCGATGATAAGGCGCCCGCTTGCGCAGCGTGCATCGGCACGTTCGATGGCATGCCGGGCAACACGAGCTGCATGAACACGCTGATCGGCGCCTGCGCGAAAGATCAGGGGGCCAAGCTGGCGTCCGCATGCGTCAGCGACTGCTTCAAGGGCTGCATCTCCAAAGAAATCAGGTCGTGCAGCGTCAACTGCCTCAACTCGGTCGCCTGCAAGTCTGAGTATCAGACCTTGAGTACGGCCACTTGCAACTGAGCCCCGCCTGCGCGACGAAGGTTGCGCGCGAGCACAGTCCGCTTCCTTCGACGCGCTGTGGAGGTCTCTCTGTGTTTGTCTCGAGAATCGAGATATCTGCCGTGCTTTTGTCGCTGCTGGTCATGGGCTGCTCGTCGGACCACGGGGCAGACGACGGACCGCTCGTCCACGGCGACGCGGGGTCAGTTGCCCCTCCCCCAGATGCCAGCCTACAGGCTGAGTCGAGCTCGGCCTCGGTCGGCGACGCAGCTGTGACTCCGCCCGCAAACCCGTGTGGCCCTGGCAAGGTGTCGTGCGACGATCAGTGCATCGACGCGATCGAGCTCCGCGGCGGCGCATTGGTCGAGCGCGTGTTCGCCAAGTCGTGCGGCTTCGCGAGCTCGTGCCACGGCGGTACCACGCCCAAAGAAGGTCTCGCGCTCGACACCTTGGACCATCTAGTCACGACGGCGATCTCCAGAGCGTCGACGCAGCTACCGTCGCGCAAGCTCGTCGAGCCTGGCAAGCCAGACGAGAGCTACCTCGTCGACAAGCTGCTCGGTCGCAACTTGCAGATCGATCGCGCGACCGGAGACCGCTCTGCCATCATGCCGCAGCCCCCCAGCGAGCCGCTGTGCGCGGCCAAGGTCGCGGCAGTGCGCAACTGGGTCCAGGCTGGCGCACCGCGCTGATCACTGCCGCTAGCGGCGCAGACTGCGCAGGCCTTGCGACTCCGCCTTTCGCCGTCTGCGCGCCGCGAGCGTGAGCCCGAAAAGGCCACTCAAGAGGCTCGCGCAGCTTGCCAGACGAGGTGCGTCGCCTGAGCCATGACGAGCGGCAGCGCAGCCCGCATTCTCGGGCTTGTTGGGCCCTCTCACAGCGGCATCCGCGGACCCGACTGAGGCGTCCGCGGTGGGCTGCGGCAACGCGGTCGCTGTGCCGCTCCCCGCGTCAGCGTCCGCCGGAGTGCCAGCATCAGCCACAGGTAGGGCACTGAGCAGCTCGGCGCTCCAGTCTTGCCAGCTGGCGGTGCACACCCCCTGATCGTCGGCGCACTGCACGGGCGTGGCGACTTGCGCGAAGGCCAGTACAGGCTCGAGGGGTGCCTGCTCACTCGCTAGCGACCACACCCCGAGCTCGATCGGAAAACGACGCGCGCAGACATGCAGCACACCGTCGTGATGAGCCAGACAGCTGATCGACGTCAAGTCGGTAGCGGCGACGGAAAACGTGCGTCCCCCATCGCGCGACGTGAACAGACCCTTGGTCTCGGTGGCGCCGAGCCAGACGACGTCGGCACTCGCGGCGAACACCGGTCGGCCCGTCAGGTGGAGCCGGTCGGTGAAGGTCGCTCCGCCGTCATCGCTCTGTAAGATCGCGACCTCTTGTGTGTCGGTCGGGAGCTTCTCGTAGGCAAACACGAGCTCGGGATTCTGTGCAGACACGCCGAGCAAGACGCGCTCCGTCGTCAGTGGAGTGCGCGTGAACGTACGCCCAACGTCGTTGGAGACCGCCCACACGAAGCTCACCTTCATCGCGAGCGCATCGAGGCGGAAGCCCGACGCGTAGATGCGCGCGGCCATGCTCGGTGCGACGCGAAGCTCGGTAAACGCTTCATCGTGTTCGCCTGCGTAGCGACGCTCGAAGCTGACACCGTGGTCGTGGCTCGCATACACGCCACCGTGCGGGTCAGGCTGCGAGGTCGCGACGAGCATCGTTTCTTCGAGGTCCGGCACCACCGCGTAGCCGCCCAGGGAGACGTCTGGAAGACCGGTAGCACGCACCAGCGTGCAGCCGCGGTCCTGCGAGTGGAGCACGTCGTACTGCGTCTTGAGGGCGAGGTACCCAGCGCGGCCCCACAGCTGCGGAACCGCGGACGTGTTGACGAAGAACGCTTCGTTGCAGCGGAGCGCGGGGGCCTCACCGTGGTTCGTGTCGACAAACACGACACCGCGGCTCGTGAGCACCCAGGGAGACGACTGCGGCGTCGCACTTGGCCACACGACTCCCAGACCGACCGGTAGTGCGTGCGCTGCGACGTTCGAGGCAGACCCGACACAGCAGGCGAACGAGACAGCCGACACCAAGCCTACGAGCTGCCGCTTCATGCGCTGCGTCTTATCATCTCGCCCCGGGTGCAACACGAGCTTTGCTGAGCATCTGTCCACAGCCACCTCCCCGCCTGCCATATATGATCAGTTAGTGTTCACTGCAGGGACGCTGCTTTCTTGCGCGGCCGGCCCGGCGTGATCTTCCACCCTCGAAGCTGGTCGAGAATTGACGGGTTTCTGCGCCAGTTTGGGTCCTTGCCG
>JBEGTL010000755.1:0-3662 GCA_041179425.1 Pseudomonadota bacterium
CGGAGACGGCTCGTTCATGGAGGGTGTGAAGAAGCTGGTCGAGTCCGTTCCGATCCCGCCTGAGCCTCTGCTCGAAGACAGCCCCGATGACGAGCTGCTCGCCCCGCCCGCAGAGCCACTCAGCGATGCCGTGGAGGCCGTAGAGGCCGTGGAGGCCGTGGAGGCACCGACGGAGTCTCTGCCTGTCCACCTGGAGCGCCCGAGCTCCCGTGGCCTGTCCGTGGCCCGCTTGGCCGACGGGGGTCTGCGCATCGAGGCGCCGGCAGAGCTCGCTGCGCCGCTGGCAGACCTGCTCGAGGCGCTCGCGCGCTCTCTGCGCGCGCCGACAGCGGCCGCCGCCGCTGACGGCTGACAGCGAGCCCAGCGCATCGAGCAGGTCTGCCAGCCCCCAAGCGGCGCGCGCGTTCCTGGGTCGTCGGCGTGGTAACGCAAGTGTTCCTGGCGCGGCGCGCAGGGCGCACTCGGCCACATTCGGCAGCGTGCGCGTGAAGGCGTTGCAGCCGCGCCCGCGCCGCAACAAACTCGGGCCGCGATGGACGACGAGAGGCTCTTCAAGAAGCTGCGCGACCTGGAGGCCCTGTTCGCCGGGGCGACGAAGGCTCGGAAGGTCGAGACGAAGTCGTGAAGAAGACTCGCCCCAACGAGCCCTGCCCCTGCGGCAGCGGTCGCAAGTTCAAGAAGTGCTGCAACGGACCGGCTGCCCGAAGCGCCGAACCCAGTAGCGTGCTCCACACGCAGGACGATCGGGCCGAGGCCTTCGCCAAACTCGAGGCCTTCATCGACCAGTACTGGGACGAAGAGGAGGAGCAGGCCTTCGACGAGTTCTGGGACGAGCATGGCGACTGGGAAGAGCAGCTCTCGCCCGAGTTCCTGGAGATGTCGCGGGGTGTGCAAGAGCCCTGGTTTGCGTTCGACCATCGGCTCGACGACGGCACACGCGTAGTCGACGAGCTTCTCGCGCAGCTCGTGCTCACCGCGGGGGAGCGTTCGTTCCTGCGAGCGATGCGGAACTCTACGATGCGGCTCTACGAGGTGAGAGAGACCATCCCCGGCTCGTCGATGACGCTGCGCGATCTAATCGAAGGCAACGACGTGACCGTCAGTGAGCGGACGGGCTCGCGAACCATGTCTCGTCGTGACTGCATCGCAGCCCGCGTGATCCGCGGGTGCTCCGGCAAACCGGAGATGGAGCGCGGCGTGCTGCACATCCCCGGCCTCTATCGAGACCAACTCGTCGCCACCATCCATCAGCACCGCAGTGAGTTCGCCAGCGAGCATCCTGGCGAGTCGTTCGACCGCTTCTACAAGCTGCTTCCGCCACTTGTCCACGAGGTCTGGCTCAAGTCCATCTTCGAGCCCGCCGTTCCCAGGCTGAACAACACGGATGGGGAGGAGATGACGGTCACGCGCGTGACCTTCCACGTGGAAAACGAAGCGACCCTCGCACGTGAACTCGACGGCGCAGGTGCGGAGGGACTGACACGAGCCGGCGACCACACGTGGAGCTGGTGCGGTCCGAGTGCTTCTCGCTCCGAGGTCTCGCTCGGCACGGTCGAGCTCCGTGCTGGCATCCTTACTGTAGAGACGAACTCCGTCGAGCGCGGCACAAGAGCTCGCGAGCTCGTTGAGCGCCTGGTCGGACAGGCGGCTCGGCATCGAGGCACAACACACGAAGACCTACAGCGCCTGGTCAGGGAGAGCGTGACGGCACGGATGTTGGGCCGCGAAGAGGCGACCGAGGCCCCCTCCCCTCACGCGCTCGATCCCGACGTCGCCGAAGCGCTCGTGGCCGATCACTACGCGCGCCACTATCGCTCCTGGGTAGACGAGCCCGTACCTGCGCTCGATGGCAGCACGCCGCGCCAAGCCGGCAAGAATCGCGCGTTACGCCCTCGCCTCGAAGACCTGATCCGCGATCTCGAGGGCATGTACGAGCGCGCGCTCAAAGAGGGTCAGCCCGCCTACGATCCATCGTGGATGTGGGCAGAGCTGGAGATCGAGCCCGTGGCGGATCTAGCTCGCCCTCCCGCCTTGGCGCACGAGCGTGTCGCAGAACAGGTGCCGGGCAGCGCGGACGCAAGTCGGTCCGCCGCCGAGCGCTTCCGCGCCGTGCCATCGTTCTCCGACGCCACAACCACCGTGACGGACGAGGAGCTTCGGCTCGACCTCGAGCTGCAGCGCTTTGTGCGCAGCGAGAAAACATCCGAGCACGAGGCAACAAGCAGTGCCGCGACCGCAACGCCGTACATAGGCCTGATGGTCAACCTCGACCTGCATCGCCGCAAGGTGTTCTGGGTCGACGCTGCGCTGTCCTTCATGCTCGAGAACACGGACCTGGATGTGGCAGGCAGAGAGCTGCGCGTGCCCTTCCCGAGCTTCGCGCTGGTCTTTACCGATCGCCACACGCTTTCGATCGCTGAGCGCCTGCTCTCCCGATCTCCCGAAGATCCGCTCCGAGGACAGCTGCTGCGCGTCCTGACTGTGTACGTCACTGAGCGGCAGAGCAGGTCCGGACGTACGCTCAGCGTCGTGTTTGCCTGCGACGCCCTCGGCGCAGACCTGCCGAGCTTGGTCCGCTACGAGGTTCCGGCGGACGACGAGGCGTCCCTGCGGACCTTCCTCGCGTCCGTCGCGCCTCCGTCGACGATCGTGGAGCCCCAAGTTCGCGACACGAATCCCACGCGAGGCCTGCTGCGCGTGACGCTGAACGCTATTCTGTACGCGACCAGCGCCGGGGTGACGCCGGAGGTTCGTCCGATCAAGCCGCGCGCACGCTCGTCCAGCGCCAGCCATCATCCCGCAGAGTCCGACTCGATCTTTTTTCTGCCCGGCAAGATCGACATCCGACACGTGCGACAGCTTCAGGAGCTGCAGCGAGCGCCCGACGGCAGCACCCTGCTCGCACGTTTTATGGTGAGAGGTCATTGGCGCCGGCCGGCCAAGAGCTGGGCCGAGCAGCAACTGCGCTGGATCGAGCCGTACTGGAAGGGGCCCGACATGGCCACGGTGATCGAGAAGGCCTATCGCATGAAAGCGTGACGCACCAATGAGGAGAAGACGCCACCCCGCTTTGGAGCCAGCCCGCGACGACGTCGACGCGGCGCTCGCCATCATGTCCGCCGACCAGCTGCGCGAGGTCGTTCGTGGCATGCTGCTCGAGCTCGACGAGAAGGCCCACAGCCGCGTGATGAACTCGCTCATCCACCGAGCGGCTCGCAGCGCCTCCGGTTGGGCGCCGGCGGCTCTCAGCGACGACGACGTCGCGAAGGCGCTCGCCTTCACAAAGGCTGCGGCGCGCACGGGTCGCGCCGATCCAGAGACGGTTGGTGGTGATGCAGGTTGAGCGTCGGTGGTCGTAGCGCTCGGAGATGACCTGGAAGGCGAGCCGCGCTTGGGCGTTGTCCATCGAGAGGACGGCGAAGTCGTCGATCATGAGCAGCGCAGGCCGCGTGTACTTGCGCAGGGCGCGCACGAGCTGGCCATGGATCTCTGCACCGGAGAGCTCGTTGAGCATCGCGGCGGCACTCGTGACGAGCACGCTGCGTGTCGCCTGACAGACGCGGTACGCGAGAGCTCGGAGATATGACCAAAAGGTGTGGATCGGCGTGATCTGAAAAAGTGGCGTACCTTCCGGGTAATCACACCAACAACTGCTCTCACAG
>JBEGTL010000756.1:0-3652 GCA_041179425.1 Pseudomonadota bacterium
ACTCCGCGCTTCTGAGGCGAGTTCTGCAGGGCGGGGGAGTCGGTCTTGGAGCGCCGCGCCTTTCGCCCGTGGCGCACCAGCTGGTTGATCGTAGGCATCTGTCCTCAGGTCCAATCGCGTCGAAAACCATCGCGTACTCGAGCGGGACGGGCGCGGCACAATGCACGGCCGCGCGAGCTCGCTGAACGCACCCCAGGCTCGGGGAGGCGGAAGATTAGCGATCGGGTCCACGGTGTCAAGGTAGGAAACTGGATCAATCTTGGTGCGTTGATCCGCGGCCCGGTGCCTAAAACCTCGGGGGAGACGTCACGCGCTTGGCCTCGTCCTTGACCCAGCGGTCGAGGTCGGGGGGGAGCGGACGCTGACCCGTGGTGACCTTACCCGGCACAAACCGGAGGTGGGCGTCGAAGATACCGATGATGGCCAGTGCCGCAAAGGTGCCGAAGGAGATCCAGTTGGCGGTCACCAGGCGCCGCTGATCCGCCTGCAACCCCGCGCGGTTGGACGCCGAGGCCCGCTCGTCGGCCAGGGCTTGTTGGCTGACGAACGTGCCGATGCTGGCCGCCGCCGCAAGCCCCTCGGCCATGGCCAGGGCAACCCCCAGACCACGGTGCCCATTTTGGAACTGCCCTACCCCGAACGGCACGCTGGCTACCCAACGGCTGTTTTCGGTGCGCACGATGTGTTCTTCGGCCAGCCCACGCAGCCGCTCGAGGTTGTGCCGACGGAGCTGCTCGGCGGTGGCCGCCTGCTGGGCTGCCTCGCGCTGCTGGCTGAGCTCGGCCTCACGTTTGTTGTCGAGGTCGCGGCGCAGGGCCGCCTTCACCTCGTCGAACAGCGCAACCACCTCGGTCGGAAAGGCGAGCGGGTCGAGCGCGTACTCGGGCTCCTGCTGGAGCAACAGCCGGAACTGCAGCCGCGCGTCGGTCGCGGCGCCGAGGAACAGCAGGCTGGCCGCGAAGTACTTACGCGACTCGAGCACCAAGAGCGCGTTGGCGATGCGCGGCGGGTCGGTGCCCACCAGCTTGCGGAACGCCTCGGCCGCGCGCGCGTAGTCGTGCCGATCGTAGCGGCCGCGCGCAGTCTCGAACTCGCTCAGGTCGTCTGCACGAACCAGAGGCGCGCGGACGCACGGGAGCCACCACAAGCTCGCTGCGACGAGAAGCGCACGAAACAGGGCAATCAGTAGGTCAGGGCGGCGCACGGGGTGTGAGGGAAACTCGGTACGGTGTGACCTTGCCGGCCCGCACCTCCACGGAGCCTGTATAGGTCTCGTACCCCGGCGCTGTCACGGAAATGCTGTGTGTCTCCGCGATCCGATTCTTGAGCGGCACCGCGAGCATGAACAACGTGCGGCCTGTGGCCAATCCGTTGCCCACGCTGACGTCGGCAGGAATGCTGTTCACGTAGACGTACGCGTCGCGGAACTCGAGCTTGGCGCTGACGGTGGTCTCGCCGGGCCCCTCTTTGATCTCGCGCTCGAACGTGAGCTCTTTGCAGCAGCTGTGGGCACCGATGAAGCTGAACGTGTGCACGCCCGGGGTGAGCTCGACCATGCGGAACGAAGGCCCGTAGTGGCGCGGCTCGGCGCCATCGACCGAGATCTCGACGTTGGCTGGCGAGGGGTCGAAGACCACGGTGCGCGGACGCATCTCGCGAGGGCGCGTGGCCGCAGGATCGCCCGTGGCCGCGCCGGCCGTGCCGCCTGCGTCGCCCGCAATGCCCGCTGCGCCGGGGGTCGGGCCGGCGGTCGGCTTGGCCGGAGCCGCCACACCCGCTCCGGCTGGCGTGGCCCTGTCGTCGGCACTCGGCGACGCAGCGAGCGCCGTGCTGCTGCGCTCGACGGGCTCGTCTTTGCGTTGGTTGGTGGGGTTTTCGGCGACCTGCACACCAACAGGGCCCACCGGCCGCGTGGAGACGGCACCCGACTCGGGCGCAAAGACGACCCAAACGACGATCGCCGCCACCAGCCCCAGCACGACGAACGCGCTGCGCAGCGCCGTGCGCAGCCGCGCCGCGCGATCGAGCTGTGACACCAGCTTGAGCGCCTCGGCGTTGCCATCGTCGAGCGCGAGCGCGCGGTCGAGCAGCTCGATGGCGCGCATGCGATCGCGGTCGTGCACGGCCGCGCGCGCATCGATGAGCACCGCCGCGAGCACACGTTGCTCGATCTTGGGCGACTCGCCCTTGGGGTCGCGCAGGTAGGCCTCGAGCGTCGCCCGAGGATCGTTGATGCCCACCTTCTTCAGGAGTCGGTCGAGCTCGTGCTCCAAGTCTTGGGCACTCTGAAAACGAGCGTCGGGCGACTTGGCGAGACAACGACAGATGAGCGCGCGCAACGGTCGCCCCATGGACGGGCGCAGGGTGAGCGGATCGGCGGGCGTGCAGTCGACCACGCGCTTGAGCACTTGATGCGGGTTCTTGCCCGAAAACGGCAGCGAACCGGTGGTGAGCCAGTACAGGATGGTGCCCAGCGCAAACACGTCGCTGCGCAGGTCGGCGTCGCCGCTCTCGACTTGTTCAGGCGCCATGTGTGCAGGCGACCCGAGCAGCTGGCCCGTTGCCGTCATGGCCGACATGGTGGGGTCGAGCATGTCGGCGATGCCGAAGTCGGTGAGCTTGACGGTGCGGTTCTCGTGCAGCAGCACGTTCTCCGGCTTGACGTCCCGATGCACGATGCCCTGCGCGTGGGCTGCCGCTAACGCCGCTGCGAGCTCGACTCCGATACACGCCGCCACCTCGGCCGGCACCTGCCCCACCTCGTCGACGAACGCGCGCAGCGTGGGCCCGGTCAGCAGCTCGGTCGCGATGTACGCGTTGTCGGACTCGTGCCCGCTGTAGTCGTAGATCTCGAGGATGGCCGGGTGCTTGAGCCGAGCGACCGCACGCGCCTCGCGCGAGAAGCGGGCACGCGCCTGCTCGGTGCCGCGCAGGTGCGGGTGCATGACCTTCACCGCGACCCAGCGATCGAGCCGCGTATCGCGGGCGCGGTACACCGTCGCCATCCCTCCGTGGCCGATCTCGTTCGTTAGTTCGTAGCGATCGATGCGGGGAAGCACGGCGGGAAGGACTCAGTGTAGCAACTCAGCTGGCTTTACACGAGACGGGGCCCCGCGTACATCGCCGTCGTGTGGTCGACCCCGCTGGACTCCGCTCTCTTCGCTGCGATCGACGCGCGCGAAGCAGCGTTGAGGCTCGCGCGCACACCCGGCCTGGCGTGGCTGGACGGGGGGCTCACGCACGGCCGCGAGGGACGCTTTTCTTTCGTGAGTACCGCGCCTTGCGAGGTCGTCGAGCAGCTCCTGCCCGACCCTTCCCCGCTGGCGCTGCTCGACCGGCTGCGTTTCCCTGCGCGGCCCACGACGCCATCGTCGTTGTCTCCCGACGAAGTGCCGCTTTGGGTCGGACACGTGTCCTACGATGCGGTTGCGCCGCGCCCCCACGACGACCTCGCGTTGGCTTCGGTGCCAGCACTCCGCTTCGCGCGCTACGACGCCTGGTGCGCGTTCGATCACCTCGACCAGCGAGCGTACCTGGTCGGGGACGACCAAGCCGCCTGCGAGCGCCTCCACGAGCGACTGCACGGCGCACCGCTGAGCGACGACGAGCTCCACTTCGAGAGCGAGCTCGTCGACGTGACACCTGCCGAGCA
>JBEGTL010000757.1:0-3629 GCA_041179425.1 Pseudomonadota bacterium
CTGCGCCCGTGATCATGTTCTTCACGTAGTCGGCGTGGCCGGGACAGTCGACGTGCGCGTAGTGGCGCGCCTCCGACTCGTACTCCACGTGGCTGACCGCGATGGTCACGATCTTGGTGTCGTCACGGACGGTACCGCCCTTGGCGATGTCGGCGTACGAGATGACGTTGCCCTTGCCGCGATCCTTCGCCATCACCTTGGTGATCGCTGCCGTCAGCGTGGTCTTACCGTGATCGATGTGGCCGATGGTGCCGACATTGACGTGCGGTTTCGTCCGTACGAATTTCTCTTTGGCCATGCTGGTCTCTCCCTAGAACTTGCGAGCTCGTCTTGAACGAACGGAGCTTTGTGAACGCCAATCAGATGCCACGGATCTTGGCGATGATTTCTTCTTCGATGTTGCGCGGCACCTGCTCGTACTTTTCGAACTGCATCGTGTACGTGGCCCGCCCCTGCGTCTTGCTGCGCAGGTCCGTGGAGTAGCCGAACATCTGGGACAGCGGAACTTCTGCCGTCACCACTTGCATGTTCCCGCGGGGGTTCATGCCATTAATTCTTCCTCGGCGCGAGTTTAGATCGCCGATTACGTCGCCCATATTTGCTTCGGGCACCACGACCTCGACTGCCATGATGGGTTCGAGCAGGTGGATCCCCGCTCGCTTGACGCCATCTTGGAAGCCCATGGATGCGGCGACCTCGAATGCAGGGCCAGAAGAGTCGACTTCGTGGAAGCTGCCGTCGGTGGCCGCGACCGTGACATCGATGATGGGGTAGCCGGCGAGCACGCCGCGGCCCATCGCATCGCGAACGCCCTTCTCGATCGAAGGGATGAACTCTTTGGGCACCACGCCGCCGACGATCTTGTTCTCGAACACGAAGCCGGAGCCGGGCTCGCCAGGGCGGATGTCGAGCCAAACATGGCCGAACATGCCGTGACCGCCAGACTGCTTGACGTACTTGCCCTCAGCCTCGACGGCCTTGCTGATGGACTCGCGGTACGCGACCTCGGGACGGCCGACGTTGCACTCGACTTTGAACTCGCGACGCAGACGGTCGACGATGATCTCGAGGTGCAGCTCGCCCATGCCGGCGATGATGGTCTGACCGGTCTCTTGATCGGTGTGTACGCGAAACGACGGGTCTTCGCTGGTGAGCTTCTGCAGCGCGTCGCCCAGCTTGATCTGGGCTTCTTTGGTCTTGGGCTCGATCGCGATGCTGATGACCGGCTCGGGGAACACCATGCGCTCGAGCACGATGGCTTGTTTCTCGTCGCACAGCGTGTCGCCCGTGGTGGCGATGCGCAGACCGACGACAGCGGCGATGTCACCGGCCTCGACGATCTTGATCTCTTCACGCTTGTTGGCGTGCATCTGCAGCAGGCGTCCGACGCGCTCGCGTTTGCCCTTGGTGCTGTTGAGCACCGCGTTGCCGCTCTCGAGCTTACCCGAGTACACACGAAGGAAGGTCAACTGACCGACGAACGGGTCGTTGATGATCTTGAACGCAAGCGCCGCGAACGGACCGTTGCGATCGGGCTCGCGGTGCAGCTTCTTTTCGGGGCGATCGGGGTCTTCACCCTCGACCGGCGGGATGTCGAGCGGCGACGGCATCATGTTGACGACGTTGTCGAGCAGCTGCTGCACGCCCTTGTTTTTGAAGGCGGAGCCGCACACCACCGTGACCAGCTTGTGCGAGAGCGTGCCCTTGCGAAGCGCCAGGATGATGTCGTCGTTGCTGAAGTCGGTGTCGCCGTTGAGGAAGCGCTCCATGAGCGCGTCGTCGACCTCGGCCGCCGACTCGATCATCTTTTCGCGTGCGGCCTTGGCCTCGGCCAAAAACTCCGCCGGAATCTCTTCTTCGCCAAACTTGGAGCCCACCACGTCGTCGACGTAGACGATCGCCTTCATCTTGATGAGGTCGATGACGCCACGCAGCGTCTCTTCGGCGCCGAGCGGGATCTGCACGGGCACTGGGTTGGCGCCCAGGCGCTCACGGATCGAGTCGACCGAGCGCACGAAGTTGGCACCCGCGCGGTCCATCTTGTTGATGAAACACATGCGCGGGACGCGGTAGCGGTCGGCCTGACGCCACACCGTCTCGGACTGCGGCTCGACCCCGGACACGCCATCGAACACGGCCACCGCACCATCGAGCACACGGAGCGAACGTTCGACTTCGATGGTGAAGTCGACGTGCCCGGGCGTGTCGATGATGTTGATGCGGTTTTCTTCGTTGGCGAAGGGACCGTCGAGCGGCGTCCAGTGACACGTGGTGGCCGCCGAGGTGATGGTGATGCCGCGCTCTTGCTCCTGGATCATGTAATCCATGGTGGCGGCGCCATCGTGCACCTCGCCGATCTTGTAGTTGACGCCCGTGTAGAAAAGGATCCGCTCGGTCGTCGTCGTCTTACCTGCATCGATGTGAGCCATGATGCCGATATTCCGGTATTTCTCGAGTGGAAGTGCCACGGGTGTTCTCCAAGAGGCGCGTCAGTTAGAGCGGTTGGTTGGGCCGCTGGGCCGTCGTAGTGCGAAGTCAGTGCAACGAGTTGCGCGTAAAAAGTCAGGTGCCGGAAACACGGAAACCCTCCCCGAGCCCGGCGACCACCCGCGGGTCGCTCTCTAGTCGGAGAGGGCTTCGATTTCATCTTCTCTTGTGTCTGCGATGCAGACTGTCTGCGCATTGCAGACCCCCCTAACGATGCAGGAGGAAAGGCTCTTCTTCGGCTCAGAGCAGCCCGACGAAATCGTCTATGTGGTGGTAACCATCTAGTCCGAGTGATTCCTTAGAAACGGAGAGGCCAAAAAACCGAGCAGCACGAGATGTGCGGCTCGGCGATCACAAGCCGCTGCTTACCAGCGGTAGTGGGCGAACGCCTTGTTGGCGTCGGCCATCTTGTGCGTGTCGTCCTTCTTCTTCACCGCATTGCCACGGCCCTGCGCTGCTTCGACCAGCTCGGCCGCAAGACGCTCGGTCATGGTCTTCTCGCCGCGAGCGCGCGAGTAGTTGGTGATCCAGCGCATCGCGAGAGCGACACGGCGCTCCGGGCGAACCTCGACCGGAACCTGGTACGTGGCACCGCCGACGCGGCGGCTCTTCACTTCGACGCGCGGCTTGACGGCGTCGAGTGCCTTGCGGAAGACCTCGAGCGGGTCCTCCTTGTAGCGCGCCTGAATGACGTCGAACGCACCGTAGATGATGTGCTCGGCAGTCGACTTCTTGCCCTCGATCATGATGACGTTCATGAACTTGGCGACCATACGATCCCGGAACTTGGGGTCGGGCGTGATCTTGCGCTTGGGTACTTCGCGGCGACGCGGCATGGGTCCCTGACCTTACTTCTTCGGGCGCTTGACGCCGTACTTGGAGCGACCCTGGGTGCGGCTCGCCTTGTTGGTGTTGGAGGGGCCAGCGGCACCCGAAGCGTCGAGCGCACCGCGCACGACGTGGTAACGAACGCCGGGTAGATCCTTGACGCGACCGCCGCGGATGAGGACGACCGAGTGCTCCTGGAGGTTGTGACCTTCGCCAGGGATGTAGGTCGTGACTTCGATGCCGTTGCTCAGACGAACGCGGGCGACCTTACGAAGCGCCGAGTTGGGCTTCTTGGGGGTGGTCGTGTACACGCG
>JBEGTL010000758.1:0-3623 GCA_041179425.1 Pseudomonadota bacterium
CGCGCAACTGCTGAGTCCGCCGTGCGCCGATGCCGTGGAAGGTCCACACGTGACTGTCGTCGCCGCCTTCAGCGTGACATGAAGCGCATGCCAAGCCTGCGCCCGCACGCGCGTGAAACAGCGCGTGGCCGGTGTCGAAGCGCGTTGGTTGCTTGAGGTCGAGATGTGAACGCAGCGCGCCCGTGCGCGTGTCGATGAAGGTGACACCAGCCGGCTCGCGCTCTTGTACAGCGACCACGTACGGCGTGCTGAACGCCACGGCGGTGGCCTGCCCATCCGTCACCGGCAAGCTCATGCCACTCGAGGTGCAGGCACCACTGTCGGTCAGGGTTTCGCCTGAGCCGGGTTTCGTCACATGCGTCCAATAGTCACTGTCTTGTGTTCGATAGAGCTCGACTTGCGCCATGCCCGTCATCCAGTTACCTGGCGCCACGACCGCCAACAACGCGCCCTCTGGATCCGTAGCGATGTCGACAACCATGGTGAGATTGCCGATATCGGCGGAACGCGCGTTGGCCCCATCCGCTCCAATGGTGATCGCGCTATGCACGATGCCCGGAGCGCAGCCGGTAAAGCCTCCGTAGCCGCCTTCAGTCACTTGGACCTCCGACGTACGCGCGCGCTGGTGCACCATCGCGACGCCTTGGCCTGGCACATCCACCGCCCGCCACGCGATGGTGGGCGTGTTAGCCACTTCAGTGATGCTCGACGCACCACATGCCTCGGCCGCGAAGACGGTTTCCGAGCTTCTAAAGGTCGGCGCCGCCGTGCGCTGCAACACTTGACCATCCGCGCCCAAACTCAGGAGTTCGGCCGAGCGAAAGCGACTGACTAACAGCGTCGAACCGCGCACGATGACGTCGCGTACATCGACACCCAGATCGACCCGACGCGTGACCGCGCCGCTGCGAGCGGCAGACAACGTGACCAGCTTGCCCTCCGCACAACCGATCTGCAGCGCGTCTTGAGCTGCATCATACGCCATGCCGCGCGGCAAATCGCAGACGGCGCGGCGCACGATGGGATCGGTGGCTACGCGTGTGAGCGTCGCGACCGCGCCTGCTCCGCGCAATGCCACGTGCACGAGGCCCGCGCCATCCTCGACGACGCGACCCGGCTCGTCACCGGCGTTTAACTGCCGCGTAAACAGCAGCTTCTCGGTCACGGCATCGATGAAGTAAACCTGGTCGCGGTCAGGGTCGGCCGCGACCAATAGTTTGCCATCGTGCGTGGTGAGCAGCGTGCCACCGCTTATCGGAGGCGGGGTCTTATCCGCGACGACGGTCGCGTGAGTTACAACACCGGCTTCCTGCTGGGGCGGGAACCCTTTTGTCGACCCGGCGAAGCCACCGACAGACCCGCCAGACGGACAGAACGTTCCCATGGTGCCGGCGACCGGAAAACCGACGCTGCCTGCGATCGGCTGCGGCAGAGGCGGAGGCGGCACCGTGGGCGAGCCTGCAGGTGCTGGTTGTATCGCACCACCCACCGGAGGCGCCGGCACAGGCACAGGCACCGTCGTGTCGGTTGGCTCGCAACCACTGGATATTACGACGAGCCCTACTCCCAGCGCACAGGCCTGCAATCGCTTCGCTACAGACATTCAAAACCTCCCCTGGCACAGATCGGCGCACTCAGACTAACCGTGCACGGCTAGAGCAATCTGCATGCCGATCGTGAACCTGTGGATCGTGCCACTACACAGGTCAAGGTGCGTGAGCGCTCGCACAAGTCGCAGCCAACAGCGGCAGGACACTCGAGCCAGGAGTGATATGTCACGTGATCTATCGAGTGGTTGATTGTCGACCTCGGGCACCGCCGCTGCACGAGACGATCCCCGACCGCAGCCTCGCCAAGGCGGCCTGGTTGCAGACACCAAGCCGCGCAAGCGCCTGCATCGCCATGCCACCCGACCCATGCTACGTTGCGCGTGAATGACGGCAGCGCACCGTAGTCCCGTTCCTCCCGATCCGACGGCAGATCAACGCCTGATCATGTACGGGGTCGCATGGACAGGGTACGAGGCGCAGCTGGCGTTGCGCGGTGAAGCCCCAGTTCCACGTGTGGCGTATCTCGAAGGAGCGATGGAGCTCATGAGCCCGTCTCGCGATCACGAACGCGTGAAATCTTATCTCGGCTGCCTGATCGAAGTGTACGCGCTCGAGCGCGGCATAGACCTTTCGCCGTACGGATCATGGACGTTGCGCAATGCGCCCAAAGCTGCCGGTCTCGAGCCGGATGAATGTTACATCGTGGGCACCGAGCAGCGTGCCGATCGCCCTGACTTGGCCATCGAAGTCGTGTGGACCAGCGGCGGCCTCGACAAGTTCGAGATCTACAAACGTCTCGGCGTCCCTGAAGTATGGGTCTGGCACGACGGGTCGATTCGCATCTACTTATTGATCGATGGCACGTACCAAGACACTGTGCACAGTCAGCACTTGCCCGGTATCGACGTGTCGTTGCTTCTAACATTCTTAGAGCTACCGACCGCGACGCAAGCGATGCGAGCGTTCCGAGCCAAACTCGCAAGCCCGTGATTCTGAGACAAGCGCCCACTCAGTAGTAGCCGCTGAGCTTAGCGCTGAGCTTAGCGCTGAGTGACCGAAGCGCTCAGAGGACCGCATCTCACAGGTTGCGACAAGAGCGGTGGTAAGGTTGCGTAGCATGGCACTTCGTCGCTGCTTCACCGACTCGGCCTTCAATCTAGCGCTGCTGCGCATTGTGGTCAGCGCGCTGATCTTGCTCTCGCCAGAAACGTGGGGCGCGCCCGCGTGGGCAAACGTGCCGCCAACGATCGCAGTCTGCGCCTGATGGTTCGTATCTGGGTATCCACCCACGACCCTGAGCCGATCGGCCTCGTCCCGCGCAGGTGCACATGCTGTGGCGCCCGTTCTCTGTCGCACCTGCACGCAAAGGCTACAGGCACGAGCGGATTGTTGGGTCCGCGAGTCGCATCCAGAGTCCGACATGGAAGCTAACCTGATCGCGGTGTGGCACAGAGTTGTGCCATGAGGCTGAGCCCTCGGGGCGCCTCGTGCGGCCTCCGCTGCTCCGTACGACGGCACGGTTTCTGCTAGATTGCGCGAAAACCCTGTACGTTTGGGTTTGAGGAGTGCTCCCGTATGTCTGACTCGTCCCGCCTGTTTGCCGCGGCTTTCGGCTGCATGTTGCTCGTCGTCGCGTGCACGACTGTGAGCGACACGACCGAGCCCGATGGCGCCGCAGGTGCTGCTGGAGAGCTGCAGCCGACAGCTGCAGGGTCCGGCGGACACATGGCTGCAAGCGTCACGGTCGAGCGCTCGAGCGTGGGCGCTAATACCTCGCCATCGCTTCCAGACGCGGACTTTTCGACCTTCATCGCGCACATCAACAAGTTCGGCCTCGCCCTGAACCAAGCCCAGAGCAAGGCCAACGAGTTTACGCAGAAGAACCTGATCTACTCGCCGCTCAGTGCCACCGTGGCGCTGGCCATGACCTACGCGGGGGCGCGGGGCCAGACCGCGAGCGAAATGAAGGCAATGCTCGGCGACAGCTTCGCTGGGGACGCCTTTCACGTTGCGGCCAATCGGCTCGCGCGCGAACTGCGAACGCGGGCGACGAGCCGCACGGACAACCACGGC
>JBEGTL010000759.1:0-3622 GCA_041179425.1 Pseudomonadota bacterium
GCGTATCGATCTCGCCTGCGTGCTGCATACGCGGAGGCTATCACCTGGTGAGGGCCCGCGTGAGGGCTCTCGCCGCGACAATCGCCGTGCGCACTGCCTCGGACGCGCGTGCCGCGACCGGCCCGAGCAGCAGCGCCACCGCAATGAGCGCGAAGAGGGGTCGCAGCACCGGCTGCACCGCCATCGCGCCCGGTACCATCACGCGGGCGAGCAGCGAGCACGTCAGCTCGACCAGCCACACGCTGATCAGCAGCGGCAGACCCGCGCCGAGTGCCGTCACCAGCGCATCGGCCACGAGCTGCGCGCTGCCCAACACGAACGCGCGCGCGCCCAGCGTGGTGCTCGCGATGGGGGCATCACGAAAGCTCTCGGCCAGGCCGATCAGCACGGCTCGCTGCGCCCCCAACGCCAGCACGAGCCAGCACGCGTACAGCACGTAGCTCTGGCTGAGAGGCTCTACTGCCAGCCGCGATGCGGGCCCCTGACTCAAGCGCACGGCCCAGCCACTCGCCATCAGCGCGAGGCTCAGCGCGAGGGCAAATGCCCCGCCGACACACAGCTCGCGCAGCAACCACAGTGCGAGCGTGCCGACACCCACCCAGGTCGGAGCCTCGCCTGCCAGCGGCGTCAGCGCGCACGCCACAGCCAGGCACACGCTGAGCGCAACGGTGGATGGCACCCAGCCGCGTGTGAACGCGATCAGCGCGAGGCCCAGCGGGAGCACACGGGCGAGCACCAGCACGAAGGGCAACCAGAGCGTGGACCACGGGCCGGCGGCGAACACAGTCATCGATCAGGGCACGAGCTCGGGCAACGCGCGGTACAGACCGCTCGCATAACCGGCCAGCTCAGCGGCCATCCAACCACCCAGGCTACCCAACAGCAGCAGTGTGACCAGAGCACGCGGCAGCGCCGACAGAGCTGCGTCGCCCAGACGTGCCCATGCCGAGAGCAGCGCGAAGAGGAGCCCCGTCACGAACGCCGCCCCCAGCAGCGGCAGCGACAAGCGCACCGCCAGCTCGAATGCGGCCAGGGTCTGGGCCAGCGCCTCGTTCATCCGGCGGCACTATAGCGGGGCGTCACGCGGCTCGAAAGCTCGCGACCTCCGCTACAAAGAGGCTAGACTCGTGATCAGCGACGCTTGGGGGCGTTCCTTGAACAGAGACCACAACGCACCACCAGACCTGGACGACGACGACGACGACCTCGAGGCCGAGAGTCACGCGGCCGATGAGCCGACGGCCGTGTGGGACGAGAGCGCGCTGCGGGCCGCAGGTCTGTCCGATCTGCTCAAGCGCCGCGATGTCGAGGCAGAAGCGCCGCCCGCCACCCGCTCGGCCGCGCCCGGTGCCGAGTCCAGCATCGTCATCGACGAGGGCGTCACGCCCGGCTTGGCCCAAGCCATCGCAGCCGAGCCCTCCACGCCCGCGCCAAGAGGCGGCATGGGTTGGGCCGCCACACTAGCCATCGCAGTCATCCTGGGCGGCGCCGTCTACTACTTGATCCGCCTCCTCCGCGGCTAGCCCTCCGAGATCGTCTGCACTGTTTGCCTCCAGCGAAGCCGAAGGTTCGCTGTTTCTAGGCGCCGGGTTGGAAGACGAGGGGAAACGCGAACTCGGATTCGCCCTGTGCTTGCGGGAAGTGCCAGCGCTTGACCGCGCCGCGGATGCAGTCGGTCATGTTGCCGAGACCTTCGCCCGAGGTGTTTACGCTCTTGGCGATGCCGCTGCCGCCGACCACCACATTGACGCTGATCTTGATGGCGGCTTCGGACTTGCCACCGGCCGCACGCAGCGCTGACTCGTAGCAGCGCTGCAGCGCGCTCTTGTTGTCTTGCACGACCTTGCCCAGCTGCTGCGGCGTGAGTGACGGCTGCGTCGCACCAGCGCCGCCGCCTTGCTCACCACGCGTTGCGAGCTTGCTCAGATCGGGGTCGCTGGTGCCTTCGCTCATGGCAGCGAGCCGCTTCTTGTCGGCTTCGCTGAGCTGCTTTCCAGGCTTCTCGGGCTCGGGCTTGGCCACCTTGGGTGCACTGTTGTTGCGCGTGTTGGTGCGCGTGGCGGGCGCGTTGGGTTTGGCATCGTCGGTGGTGTCGTCGGGCACCTGCAGCGTGGGATCGACCGCCACCGGCTCGACCGCACGCGGTGCCTCGACTTTGGCCGGCGGCGCCACGGCCGCGACGGGGGCCGAAGGCTGGCTGCCCCACGTGTTGCGGTAGAGCATGGGCCCGCCCACCAACAAGATACCGATCAGCAGGCCCACCGCGATGCTGCCCGGGTTGAAGATGGACGCGGACTTGGGCTCGCTCGCGTGCACCGCAGTCTCGACGGAGGCGAGCGGTGCGGCGGCCGAAGTGCCTACCGGGGCAGGCCCGGGCGCCGGCAGCACGACCCTGGGCGACGTGTTGGGGGAGAGCTGCTGGGGCTGCGCCTGGGGCGTGTACGTGGGGGCGGGTGCCG
Organism: Pseudomonadota bacterium; assembly: GCA_041179425.1. Lineage (GTDB taxonomy): Bacteria > Myxococcota_A > Polyangia > Polyangiales > DASUME01 > DASUME01. Next base: position 2,460 of record JBEGTL010000759.1, read on the forward strand.
GCACGTGTGGACTGACCAGCGCGATCGGCGGCATGAACTCGCTGATGCGCGTGGGCTCGGCGTTCTCCTCGTCGGCCTGCTCTTCGTTGGCGACTTGAGCGAGCGGGAGCGGCGCCGAGCGCGACCCGGAATGATGACTCGGACCTGCAGGAACCGAAGGCGGCGGACGCCCACGACTGGTGCGCGAAGGCTCGTTTCGCTGTGCGCGCGACGGCTCTGCGCGTGGCCGCGATGGCTCGCCGCGGACCGGTCGCGACGCATCGCGCGGGCGACGCAGCAGCTGCGCTAGCTCGGGCAGGTCGCCCAACGGGCGCCAGTCGTCCATGCCCTCGCGCCAGCACAACGACTCGGGGGTGACGGCACCGGCGTCGATTTTGCGCGCGAGCTCGTCGCGCGTCATCGGACCCACGGGCACATCCTGGATGGCGACATGCCAGAGGTCGTACGGGGCGCTGCGCTGGGGAACCTCGGGCGGCGCTGCCACGTGACGGCGGAAGTCGGCGCTGAGGCCCGAGGGCGGCTTGGAGCGAGCGCTGCCTGGTCGCGGCAGGCTGCCACCGGTGGGGCCCGGTCGGGCCGGCAGTGCCTGGGCGCTGGAGCCACTGCGACTCGGGCCGGGCATCACGGATACCGTGCTCGACCCTGTGCGGCGGGGAGCTGGCGCAGGACTCGAGGGCGTCGACTGCGGCATGTTGTGCCCGTCGATCAGGATGTCGTGGCCACAACGGCGACACTTCATACGGAGCGTGCGCCCAGAGACCTTTTCGTCGGCGATCTGATACTTCGCCTTGCAGTTGCCGCACAGAAACTTCATCGCGTTCCTCGCGCTCGGGGACCCGGTGGGCGGAACCCCTCGCTGACTTCTTGGCAGGTCAGGACCTTATAGCGGTAGCCGCGAGCCTAGCGCGCACGTCACAGCAGGCTCACTAGATGATTTCGAATGCTAGTGCGCGTGGCGTCGTCGGGTGCGCTGCCCAGCGCCCTCTCCCACATCTCGGTCGCCTTCAATCGGAACCCGGCGCGTTGGTACAGCACCGCCAGGTTCTTCAGTGTGGAAAAGTCGCGCGATCGAAGATCGACCGCCGTCTCGAGCTCTTGAATCGCTTCGAACACGTTCTCCTGCTTTCCGTAGAGCAGGCCGAGATGATAGTGCAACCGAAACG
>JBEGTL010000760.1:0-3612 GCA_041179425.1 Pseudomonadota bacterium
TCTGCTGAGCGGAAAAAATAAATCGCGCGGAGCGCGTCGACCCGCGAATGGGAAGGGGCCCCGGCGCACGTTTTCGCCGAGCAGTCCCCCTCCCGCAGCGCCAGGGTAGAGACAGCCTCAGTCCGCCAGCAACCCTACAACCGCAACCTAAGCAGCAATGATGTCAGCAGCCTGCATGTAGATATGCTCGAACGCCCGGGCGGCCCGCTCCCAGCTGTGATCGATACGCATCAGCCGTGCCCGTAGCTTCTCGAATGGACCACCGCGGTTGAACGCAGCGATCGCCCGCCGCGACCCTGCCAAAAACGCCTCGTGCGACCGATCGTCGTACAACAGACCGCTCCCGCTCGCGAGCTTGGGATCCAGGTCGACGATCACCTCCGCGGCAGTCGAGTGTTTGCGAGCGACCGGCAGCGTCCCGTAGCGCTGCGCAGCCATCGCAAGGGCAGGTCGGTCGCTCGCCAGCAGCAGCGCGTCGGACGCTGCGATGATGCGGTGCGCACGCATCTGACTGTCTCCGAGCCGCACCTTGAGCCGATGAGGCATCCGCTCGCTGAGTGCGATCAGTCGATCGATGCAGTCCGCGTCTTCGTCCAGCACCTGCACCACCAGCTGCACGTCGGTGCGCACCAGCTCTTGCGCGATGGCTTCGACGCGCGCCGCGCCGACGCCGCTCTCGACCGCGCCGAGCAGCGCCACGTCGGGGTCGATCTCCAGCTTGAGCTCGCTCTGCAGCATCGCCTTGTTGCGACTCTTGCCGCCCAGATCGAGCGGCGTGTAGCGCGCGAACAGGTGGCTGTCGGTGAGCGGATTCCAGACCGACGAGTCGAGCCCGCCGAGCACTGCGGAGAGATCGCCACCGCGGGCCTTGAGCGCGCGCGCGACGTCGCTGTCGCGTTCGCTGTCGAGGATGCGCTGGGGAACGGTGGTGCTCACCCGCCGCGCGAGGGTGATGGCGCCGAGCAGCGGACACAGCGTGCCCGTGTTGTCGATCAACGGGTCCAGGCCGTACTTGTCGGCCACGTCTGCGTCGAAGCGCAGCGGTGTGGACAACGAGTACACGCTGAACACCGTGGACAGCCGCTTTTCGAGCGCGATCATCGCGCATGCAAGTGCGGTCTCCTCGCCATGCAGGTGCACCGCATCGAAGGCGCGCTCGCGGGCGAGCAAGGCCGTGCACGCACGACCGAGTACGGCCTGTGCGTACAGCCCGGCCTCGCCCTCTTCGTACAGGTCGAACAGCGCGGGGTGCTCGAGCAGGGTCCACTCGATGCCGGCGGCAGATCGGCCGTCGTGAACGTTGACGTGGTCGGTCTTGCCGCCGATCTCGATGACGAGCGGGTCGAGCCGGCGCGCGAGGCCGGTGAGCGCGGCGTCGGGTTCGTCGGGGTAGGGTGCGCAGATGGAGACGCGGTGACCCAGGTTGCGGAGCGCCTTGGCGAGCGCGGCGCTCGTCTCGGCAGGGCCCGCTTCGACCGGAAAGGGGGTCAAGCTCGGCGTCACGAAGAGGATATCCATGGTGGCGCCAAGAATAGGGAAGCAGGCAGCCCCGGTCCACGTCGCCGTGTACGCTAGTTGATGGCCACCATCGCGATTACCGGAGCTTCAGGCTTCGTCGGCAGTGCCCTCACGAGCTTCCTGCGTGCCCGCGGGGTGCGCGTCCGGCCGCTGGTTCGCCCTGGAAAACAGGCCCAAGACGGCATCGCCTGGGACCCCGACCGCGGTACGCTGGACGTCGAGGCCCTGGAGGGACTCGACGCACTGGTGCACCTGGCGGGCGACGGGGTGGCCGACGGCCGCTGGAACGAGGCAAAAAAAGCCCGCATTCGTGACAGTCGCGTGCGTGGCACCACGCTTTTGGCCGAGTCGATCGCCATCCTCCACCAAAAACCCAAGGTGTGGGTCAGCGGCTCGGCCATCGGCTACTACGGCGACCGAGGCAGCGACGACGTCGACGAGTCGGCTCCGCCCGGGCACGACTTTTTGGCCGAGGTGGTGGTCGCTTGGGAGGCCGCCGCCAAGCCTGCGGCCGAGCTCGGGGTGCGCGTGGTGTACCCGCGCCTCGGCGTCGTGCTCGACCCGAGCGGAGGCGCGCTGCAAAAGATGTTGCTGCCGTTCAAGGCCGGTGTCGGCGGCAAGCTCGGCAGCGGGACCCAGCAGATGAGCTGGGTCTCGCTGGCGGACACGGTACGCGCCCTGGTCTTCATGATCGACACGGCGGCGCTGCGCGGGCCCGTCAACGTCACCGCACCTCAGCCCGTCAGCAACGCCGAGTTCACGCGGGCGCTGGGCGCGGCGCTGCACCGACCCACGTTTTTCCCGGTGCCGGGTGCAATCGCACGGCTCGCGCTCGGAGAGCTCGCCGACGTGGCGCTGCTGGGCGGCGTACGCGCCCTTCCGAAGCAGCTGTTGGCAAGCGGCTTCGCGTTCGCCGATACCGACCTCCGCAGCTATCTGCACAAGGCCTTTGGTTGAGTCAGGCGAACGGGTTGTCGTAGCGCTTCTGCTGCTCGACCAGGTCGGCCTCGAGGCGGGCCTTCACCTCGGGGAACTTGCGGGCAAGGATGCGCGCAGCGAGGTACGCCGCGTTCTTCGAGCCGTCGATGCCCACGGTGGCAACCGGGATGCCCGGGGGCATCTGCACGGTCGCGAGCAGCGCGTCGAGTCCATCGAGGCTCGACTTGAGCGGCACGCCGATGACGGGCAAAAACGTGTGCGCTGCGACGACGCCCGCCAGGTGGGCTGCCATGCCTGCGCAGGCGATGATGACCTCGAGCCCACGCGCCTCGGCCTCTTTGACGTAGCGCGCGGTCAGCTCGGGCGTGCGGTGTGCGGAAAGCACGAAGAGCTCGCTCGGGATGCCCAGGCTGGTCAGCGTTTCTTGCGCCTTCTTCACCACTTCGAGGTCGCTCGGACTACCGGTCAAGATGCCGACTACGGGTTTACCGCTGGCTTTGAGCTCGTCTTTACGCTGATTCATGCTCGGGCACTCCGTTTGGGGCCCCTGTTCTGTCGCACGACACGCCTACTTTCAACGTACGATCTGCATCAGGGGCGGTCGCAACGCGATAAGCTCTCGTGATCGTGGCAGGAGCAGCGCACAAGGCCCAACCCATCGAGGTGGCTCGCGACGCGAGGGTGCACGACCTCGCGCTGGCCGCCCTGCGCAGCGCGGTCGAGCAGATGCGCCGCAACACGCGCGGTGCACGCGCCGGCAAGCAGCCCGAGTACGTGCACCAGCTGCGGGTCGGCGCGCGCCGCGCACGCGTCATCCTCAAGCTGTTCGGCGAGTTCATCGACCCTCCGCGTGCGGCCGTGCTCGAGCGCGATCTGCGTTGGGTGTTCCGCGTGCTGGGCGAGCAGCGCGATCGCGATGTCTTGCTCGAGCGGCTCTCTCTGCACGCGAGCGAGGTCGACATCGCGCCCTTGCAGCGTGAGCTCACACGCCAGCGCGATCGCGCCGCGCGCGCCGTCACACGCGCCCTGTCCAGCACGCGCTACCAGCGGACCCAGCACGCGCTCGCGGCGCTGCTACGCGTGCTGGGCGAGGCCGATCAATCGTCTCCGCGCGCGCGGAAGTGGGCCAAAAAGCGCATGAACAAGCGCCTCCGT
>JBEGTL010000761.1:0-3600 GCA_041179425.1 Pseudomonadota bacterium
CGTGATATCCACAACTTACGAACGCTTCGGGATGACCTGCGAAATCAAGGCCCGATGACACTCAAGCGTGTCGCATAAACGGCGAAACTTGAGTCAGATCCCCCGCTCTTTCATCCACTTTGTTCATCAAAAACGTGGATCTGGGCTGAGCTGCACCCAATTCATAGGCTTACGGCTGACGAGATCCTCTCATACGGTGGTCTCGATGCCTATCTTCAGAGACCGCCGCCCCGAGCTGGGGATCACCCTCACGCAACAGTTCGACAGTTTCGCGACACGTGGGGCGCCGAAGCGCGCCTTAATCGCTGGAACCCAGTCATCGAGTCGCCCGGTGACGCCAGCATCAATCAGATATGGGTTGCAAGGGGTATGAACACGGAAAATCTAGAGACGGTCGAAGCGGGTATAATCCGTAGGTACAATCAGACGGCGCGGCTATTCATATATCGGACGTCGGACAACTACCATACCGTGAACAACTTCAACCTGGACGGCGGCTTCATGCAGACGGACAGCAGCGTCGTTCTGAATGGCGCTTACGCGAACTACAGTGTGAGTGGTGGCAATCAGTATGACAGCTGGTTCCATTTGGTAAAGGTCGGGGACAACGGTGATTGGTGGTTCGAGACCGGCGGGAAGACCGTCGGCTATTGGCCGAGATCTCTGTTTGACACCAATGGCATCGCAAACCACGGCGACCTCATCCAATGGGGCGGTGAAACGGTTGATTCTTCCGGAACGGACTTCACTGGTACCGACATGGGAGGCGATGGTTCATTGCACAGCGGCGGGTGGCAGCACGCGGCGTTCCAGCGTGCACTCCGATTCAACTTTGACGCCGCGATGCACTGGGACGATGCAAATCCATCGATCGATCGAAGTCCTGCACCTTGCTACAGCATCGGGATCGAAAGCTCCCCGGACGCCGCTTGGGCTCGCACGATCTGGTTCGGGGGGCCAGGGAGAAACGCTGGCTGCCCGTGACGAACGAGTGAGGTTTCCAGGGCCTAGGTCGCCTCGTCAGCCTCCGGTGTGGCGGTTTGAAACTCCGAGAGCGACGTGGCTGACTGCGCTCGACAGGAGTACGCCAGTGCAAGCGGTGAGCGCTCGCTTTACGACCAGTGCGACCACCTGAGCCGTGAGCCGCCGTTCGGCCCTTCGGGGCTGCGCCGATGCGTTCGGGGAGATCGCTGAAAATGCGATCTGTCAACCGGGTAGGGTGGGGCAGCGTTTGTAGTTCCTATCTGCTCCGCCTCGGAAGTGCGAACTCTTCGTACGAAGATCGCGTCGACTGCTCTGCCTCACCCGCCAGTGACACAGCGAGTGCAGAAGTCCCTAGGGCAGAGACGAGGTCGCTCTTTTCGAGTGCGATCGTGAGCGCCATGCTTTTGGGCATAGTGCTTTCTAGTTTGTCCAATGAGCGCAAAAACCGAACGGTGTTACGGCCCAAAATCTTGTCTTCAAGTGACATCTGAACTCCCCCCTTCACAACTCCTAGGCCCCTCTGCTCACGAAGATCTTCGACGCCGGGCGGTAGAGGCGGGCTTGGCGGTCCGCCGACCGGCAGACTTCAACTCCAGCAGCTGCAGCAGCTCTTGAAGTCGCTTCGGTTCGTTCCCGAGCAGCAGCAACAAGTTTTTCATCGGGGCGCTGACCGGCACCGCGCCCGACTCGTACTTCTGAAAAGCACGCACGCCCCCGCCGAGCAGCTTCCCCGCCTCTCTCTGCGAGATGTTCAGCTTTTCGCGGATGTTCGTGACCTGCTCCGGCAAGAGGACATCCTCCACTTCCGCACGCAACTCCACAAACGCGCGCTCCGCCACCTGCAGCGCCGGTCCCTCGAAGATGGCTTCGTCGCACGCCGAGCACCACCAACCCGTCGACTCGAACTCTTTGCGCTGCCCCTTGTACTCGACATGGTCGGGACGCGTTTCAAAGCGCATCGCCGCCCCGCATGCGGGGCAGCTCTTGGACCGTTGGAGCTCCTTGTTCTTGGCCATTCTCATTTCTCCTTGAAGGAGATCAACAGGTTGCCCACGTCGTCGATCGTGAACTTCACGTACAGCATGAGACCGGCGCGCGGTACGTGATAGACGTCTTGCCAGAGACGGTGGTCCTCGTGGGCGGTCATCGATTTGTAGAAATGCCGGCGGCTCATCGACTGGATCACCTCCACCACATCCAGCAGCGACAGTTCGAGCGCGAACACCGAGGTGCGCGCCGAGCGCGTCATGCGCAGGGCCTGCACGGAGCAGAACTCCGCTTTGATACTCTCGAGATCGTAGGTGGGCTTGCGCTTCTCCATCCGGTCTCCCTCAGCCCCACAACATGGCACCTCTAAGGTGCCATGTCACGCGCGAAAGGCCGCGGCTCACGAGGGTGCCGCCGACCCCGACCGACCGTCTTACTCCTTTCAGTTTTACGACAGTTGCCCTGATCCATTCGGGTAACACATGGCGATCGTTGATCATTTTTGAGAGCCACCCTTGACTGGGTTAACGTTCAGTGGGCACGTCGAACCGTGCAGCTCTCCCTCTGGCACTCGGAACCCGTGGTGTGCCGAAATGCCGCTGCTCATGCCGCCTCGCGGTGGTAGTAGCTCAGCAGTCCGCCGAGACGTGCCCGTCGCCGCACTGCGCCACCGATAGCGGAAGGGTGTGGCGGCATGATCAGCGCGTTGTCCAACCCCTGATGGTTTCGCTCCCCATGGTAGTGCGTCACGTACTCGCCAACGACGGTCCGCAGGTGCTGCTCACCCAGCAGCACGACGTGGTTGAGGCAGTCGTCTCGGATGGAGCGCACGAATCGCTCCGCGTACGCGCTAAGGTTCGGACTTCTCGCGGGCAGCCGCAGCGGCTCTACGTTGGCGTCGCGGAGCAGCCTCCGGAACGCGGCTGTGTACAGCGGGACGCGGTCGAGGATCAAGTACCGCTTGTGCAGCAGAAAACCGTCGACCGCATCGAGCAGATTGCGCCCGACCTGCATCATCCACTGACCGTGCGGCTGATGGACGATGCCTGCGATCTCGACCCGACGCGTCTTCAGCTCGATCACGAAGAACACCAGGTAGGGTGTCAGGCCGTGGAGTGTGAGCACCTCCACCGAGAAGAAGTCCGCGGCGGAGATGTCTTCCCAATGGGTGCGCAGGAACGTCTTCCACGACGTGCCTCGACGCCGGTCTGGCGCGGGCGGATGCCCGCCTCCGCCAGCATGCGCTTGACCGTGTTGCGGCCGACCTCATGCCCGAGGTTCTTCATCGCGCCCATGATGCGCGTGTAGCCCCAGCGCGGGTTCTCGCGTGCCATTCGTTGCACCAGCTCCGCGAAGTTGCCGGCCTTGCGTGGCCGACCAGGCCCTCGCTTGGCAGTCCCGTCGTACTTCCTTGCGATGAGCTCGCGGTACCATCTCAGGATGGTCTCCGGCGTGACGAGGCTGGCGAGCTCCCGAAGGCCCTTTCGGCCGAGCGCTTGCCCCTCTTCAGCGGCGCCCTGATCGAGATCCACCCTCCGGCGCTTTTGTGATCCACGTCGCCGCATGATCTACGCCGCGCGAGCGGCAGGATCGTGATCCACCAGGGCGCCCGGTTTCGTGCGCCGGGCC
>JBEGTL010000762.1:0-3583 GCA_041179425.1 Pseudomonadota bacterium
CTGGATGCTCCGAGTGTCTCCCGCTTGATCCGCTTCGCCGCATGGGCTCGTTGTGCCATGCAGCCTAAACACCAGTCACGCCGATTTAAGTCCCGCGATGCCCGTCAGTTTCAGATCTGCGCCGAAAGCTCTTTTAGGTGCTCGCGGGCAGCGGAGAAGTCTCGGTCGAGCAGCGCCACCCGCGCGCGCGTGGTGTAGCGAGCCCAGCGTGATCGCGCTCTCGTCGGGCGCGTTGTGGACCAACAGAGCATCGAGCTGCCGCGCCGCGAGCGACAGGTTGCCGAGCCCCGCCTCCGCCATCGCGAGCTCGATCTGCACGTTGAGCCCCACGGCCACGTAGCTCAGGTCTTCGGGCCGCCGAAAGCCAAGGGCGTGCGTGCAGATCTCCTTGGCGCGCGCGTGGTTGCCGAGCTGGTTCTCGGCGTGTGCGAGCACGCCGCGGTTACGAGTCCAGCCCGCGAACGAATCCGGTGCATCGCCCGTGTCGAGGAGCGGGATCGCCTCTGCATACTTGCGGCGCAGCACCAGGTAGGTGCCGCGCGCGATACGCGCCAGCCTGGCCACCCACGGCAGCTCGAGACTCAGGCGCTCGAGCTCCTGGATCTCCCGCTTCAACACGGACGCGTCCTGGGTGCGCAGCGCGACCTTGACCGAGTCGGCCGGCGCCCATGTCTCTGTTTGCCAGGCGCTGCCCAGCTCCACGGCGTGCACCTCCATGCGCTGCCGATAGTACGCCGCACGCTTGAGGTCGCCTTGCCCAGCGTAGTAGCTCGAGCGCAGGTAGTCCGCGTTCATCGCGTACATGCGGCTGCACTGCTCGAGCCTGTCGGCTGTCTGCAGACACTCAGGGCCGTCCCGCCAGCTCTGGATCGCACCGAGCAGCGACAGGGCTCCCCACAGATAGTTCGCTTTGACGCCTTCGGGCAGACCGTGAATGCGCCGAGGGCTCTCGAGCCTGGCGAGCAGCGCGTGCAGCAGGTCGTTGGCCAGAGCGGGCTTGTCGCACAGGTGCGGCAGACTGGCGCACGCTGCCCGATACATGATGGTGGCTGCGTGATCTTCCCCGAGCACCGTGAAGGGAGCGATCACCTCCGCGTAGCGAGCCACGCCCACCGGGTCTACACAGCAGGCCGCAGTTCCCACCAGCGACGATGCCGTGCCGAGCAAAAGGCGCACCACGTGATCGACGTCCGGCGCACGGTCTTGCCGTCTGCGTAGCGCGACGCCGGCGGCGGCGAGGGCCAGCAACAGCCCCTGCTTGGCTCCGACCTGCGCGGCCGAGTGCCGCCACGATCCAGAGGCGATGATCCCCTCCAGCGTGCAGGAGCGACGTGAGGAGGGCCTGTGACTCGTCGTCGACGTCCTGCAGATCGTCGATCACGATGGCGAGCAGCTGCGAGCGACTCACGAACAGCAGCACGTCGCGGAGCGCGGCCAGGATGCGCACGCGGATCTCGGCCGTGGCGTGCGATAGCGTTACGCGCGCGCACCGAGCGTCGCGGCGAGAGCGCGCGCCGCGACAACCCAAGACTCAGGGAGCGGGCGGCTGCACGTAGAACTGCCCCATCAGGAAAAACATCTCGTCCTCGGTCCGCTCGCCCCACTCCACCTGGCAGGCGTCACACACTCCACCGGCGCCGCACTCGGGGGTGCTGGTGCAGGCCTGCCCCTTCTTGTCGCCATCGACGCAGTACAACGTCTCGTTCTTGGTGTACGAGCTCACGCAGTCGGAGCCCTCGATGAGCACCGACTTGCGCTTGAGCAGCGTGGGGTCGACGTTGCCGTTGTCGAACTTCGAGCAGAACAAGAGCGTGCGCGAGGCCTCGTCTTCTTGATCGAACACGCGAGGCGGCTCGTAGGGCAGCACGACCCGATCGTTGTAGCTCGTACTGCGGTAGTCGGGCGCTCGGTCGAGTGGCTTGCAGCCGCCGTCCGGGCACGCCGCAGGCTGCGGAGGCAACCACGTGCGCCACTCGATGCTGCGTTTGTGCGCGTGTGCGGAGAGCTCGGTCAAGCGCGCGTAGCGAGGAAGCGTGTAGAGCCCGCACAGCTCCTGGGTCTGATAGGGAGGGACACGGATGAGCGAGCCCGCGATGCCGCCCTTACCAGGCGTAAAGATGCCGCGCATCAGGTGCTGACGCTGCTCGGGCCGCGCGTACCAAAAGCTGTTGTACTGCTCGATGTCCGCGTCGCTGGCGGTGAGATTGAAGCCGTGCGAGTTCCACAGCACGATGCCCTTGATGGGGATCTGCGCGTAGACGCCGGTCGGGAAGCGGTCGGCACTCACCGGTGCCTGCGAGCCTCCGGCACTCACCGTGCTGTTGGTCTTCTCTTTGTCGGTGGGGCCAAACGGCGTGCAGGTACCCACCTTGGGCGGTGCCTGACACACGCTCAGCTCGCCGCACTCCGCGCCCCCCAGTGCCGCGCTGACGCCACTCTTGGTGGGGTCGCAGCGCTGGCCCGCCGCCTTGCCACCCGCGCACGTCCACGCGCCCCAGGCGGGATCGCTCGGCGGCACGGCTCCGCCGTACACCGTGATGATGCTGTGGTGCGACTGTGCGTCCTGCGAGAGCTCGCGACGGTTGTAGGTCACGCAGTCCTGCTCGATGCCGCCGATGGTGCACTTCACACGTGCCCAGTCCGGCGCGCTGGCAGTCAGATCGTAGTATGTGCCGAAGCAGACTTCGTTCTCGGTGTTGGGCTTGACGACCCACGGCCCGGACGCGTGCTGAAAGCCTTCTGCGGGCCTGGGGATGGGCGGGCGTGCAGACTTGTTGGGCGTCGCCACGGTGGGCTGCGTGCACGACAACAAGGCTTGCGTGCCCGCGACCACACCGTCTTGTGGCGCGCCGCCGCGAATCCAGAGGCGCACCGCCTCGAGCTGGCCGACGCTGAGCGGCGTCAGCCCCGAGGGCATCGGCGCGCCAGCTCCCGCGGGCAGCGGCTTGGTCGGATCGGTGGCGGCTGCCAGCTTCAGGTACAAGAAGCTGAGCGCCTGCTCCCCGGGTGTGACCAAGTTGATGGGCGTGGCCAGGCTCGCGCTGGCCGGGCGATTGATCAGGCTCGCGTAGGCGCTGCCGTGGCGAAGGTCGAGGTTGCCGGTGTTCGCGCCACCGTGACACGCCAGCGCGGTGCAGCCCTTGCCCTCGAACACGGTCTTTTCGATCGCCTCGAACGTGCTGCTGCAGTCTGCCAACGCGCCGCCGTGCCCAGCGTGTCCGGTGTGATCACCCGCGTCGGCTCCGACCGACGGGGTGCCCTGCACGGCCGCGTCGGCGATCGCGCGTGGCTCGGACTCGGAGCAGCCGACGCTGCTGATCAGACCGGAAAAAGACAGCGCCAGGAAGGCACTCGTGGCGGCTTTTCGAAACGTAGTCATCACTCTCCTGAGTCTTCGCGGGGACGCGTGACGGGCAGGAGATGTAAGCGGAATCGATCGCACGTGGCCAGCGCAAAACGTTGCCTCGCCCCGGCGCGCCGAGCAGCCGAACGATTTGAGCTCCGCGAACCAGGCGCGCGCACGCGTGCGGGCCAGCATTGGCAGCGGAGGTGCCGTGCGCACCTAGAGGGCATGAGAGACCGA
>JBEGTL010000763.1:0-3550 GCA_041179425.1 Pseudomonadota bacterium
GCTCCAAGCCAAGCTCGACCCCACCCAGAAGCGCGTCACCGGCAGCGCGCGCATCACCTTCACCAACACCAGCGAGCGCCCGCTGGGCACGCTGCTGTTCCACCTGTACATGAACGCCTTTCGCGACCGCGAGAGCGTGTTCATGACGGAGAGCGGTGGGTCGTTGCACGGCTCCACGGTGCGCGGCGCGGGGCTCATCCGGCTGTCCACACTCCGCGTCGGCGGCATCGACGTGCTCGCCAAGGCTGAACGCGAGCTGGTCGCGCACGACTTCACGCAGCTGCGCGCGCCACTCTCCACGCCGCTCGCTCCGGGCGAGCAGGTCGTGATCGAGACCAGCTTCGTGGTCGCGCTGCCGCCGATGTTTGCGCGGACCGGCTACACGCGAGACTTCTTCGCCGTGGCGCAGTGGTTTCCAAAGCTCGCGAAGCTCGAGCCGGACGGCCGATTCGTGGGCTTCCCGTACCACGCGATGGGCGAGTTCTACGCCGACTTCGCCGACTACGCGCTGGAGGTCGAGACGCCCGCGGACCTCGCCGTGCTGGCCAGCGGCGTGCTGCTCGACGAGACACGCGACGACAAACGAATCGTGCGTCGGTTCCGCGCAGACCACGTGCACGACCTCGCGTTCGTCGCGGCGCGTGGGTTTCACAGTGAGGTGGAGAGCGTCGACGGCGTGCTGGTTCGCTACCTGGCTCCGCCCGGCTACGAGGCGGTCACCCGGCTCCACGCAAGCGTCGTGCGCGCAGGCCTACGCCACTACGGCCGTGCATTTGGCGCGTACCCCTACCCCTCGCTCAACGTGGTGGTCCCGCCTCGCGACGCACCGGGCGCGTCGGGCATGGAGTATCCGACGCTGTTTTTCACCTCCAACGAGTGGCTCTCGCTCCCGGGCTTGCCGTCTCTGTCGGGCGCCATCGTCACGGCGCACGAGCTCGCCCATCAGTGGTTTTATGGCCTGATCGCGACGGACGAAGTGACCCATCCGGTGCTCGACGAGGGCCTCACCGAGTGGGCCGCGCTCGACCTCATGCGCAGCATGTACGGCGCAACCGAAGGCTTGCCGTTCTTGCGCTTCGACAGGTTCGAGATTGCGCGCCTGCTCTCCTCGCGGCTCGCGCGCAGCACCGCGCCCGGCAAGCCCGCCTACGCCTACGCGTCCAATGAGTACGCCGCGAGTGTGTACGAGCGCGCGGCGCTGGCGCTCGAGAGCATCCGCCGTGCGCACGGGCAAAAACGTTTCCTCCACGCACTCACCATCTACGCGACCGGACAGCGTTTTCGACATCCGGGCCCACACGAGCTCGAACAAGCGTTCGACGCAGCCTACGGCGCGGGCTTTTCCGCGCACACGCTCACGCCGCTGCTCTTCGACGGCGACACGTCTGCCGTGCACCTCGGTCACGCGCGCAGCATCCGCACCGACGACGGCTACGTCACCGAGGTCCGCGCGCGGCGCACGGGCAAGGTCGCGCTGCCGACCTGGCTCGCGCTCTACTCGCCCTACGGCACCGAGCTGCGCCGGGTTCGCTTTCCAGCGCGCAGCGCCGCACTCGACGTCTCGATCGAGACCGAGGAACGTGTCGCACGCGTGGTGCTCGACCCCGACCGTGCGCTCTTGCTCGACGACGATGTCGGCGACCAGGTGGCACAGTTCACCGAGCCGGGCAGCCTGCCGGTGGTCGCGCAGGGGCTCGGCTGGGTGCAGTGGTTGCTCGCCATGGTGGGCCCATGACGCCGCTCTCGCTGGCGCTGCGCGCCCTCCCCTTCACGTTCGTGATCTACGTGCTGCAGGCGCTACTGGCGAGCTTCGTGGCGTTGCCCAACGGCATCGAGCTCTCCCGCGCACTGCGGGCCAGCAGCTGGGATCGCGTGCAGTGGGCGCGCTTGCTCGACATGTTGCCGGAGCTGAGCGCGCTCACCCGTGGCGGCGCGCTCGCGGCGTTGATTGCGGTCGTGGTGCTGCTCGTGCTGGGTCCCTGGCTCCAGATGAGCTGGTTCGCCGCCCTCGACGACCTGTGCACGCCGCTGCGCGCACTCGCGCGGGGAGCGCGCGTCACCGTGCGCGCATGGCTGGTGTCGTTGTTGGTGCTGCTGGTGTTCGCGCTCGGCTGCGCACCGTTTTTGCTGATTGCGTACTCGGTGCACGTCGGACTCGGCAGCACGACCGACGCACGCTTTCACGATCTGACCCTGGCCCTGGTCCTCTCGCCCCTCCTGCTCGTCGCATTGTTCGCGCACACGCTGCACGACCTCGCGCGGGCACGAGCGCTCTATCGCGGCGTGTTCGACGCGCTGCTCAGAGGCCTGCGGGTGGCGCTGTCGGCGCGCCTCCTCTTGCGCGCGCTGGCTCTGTGGCTGCTCGGTGCAACCCTCGTGCTGCTGGCGCCGCTGCTCTGCTCGTGGGCCCACGGTCCATTTCGGTTCGTGGTGACGGTCGCGGCGCTGCAGAGCGCGCTGCTCGGGCGCCTGTTCGTGCGCAGCATTTGGCTCGGTGATGCGCTGGCTTGCGTGCTGCCCGACCATGGGCCACTTGCTGGCCACATAGTGAGGGCCAACGATGAGTGAGTTTGTACGCAGCGAGCGCGTGGGTCAGACCGTGGTGTGGACGATCGATCGACCGGCGTCGCGCAACGCCATCGACGATCAGGTGGTGGGCGAGCTCGAGGCTGCTCTCTCCCAGGCCGAGCAAGACAAGAGCCTGCGTGCGGTGGTGCTGACGGGTGGCGGCGAGTCCACCTTCCTGTCAGGGGCCGACCTCAAGCTGCTCAGCAGCGGCCGCACCGAGCTGCGCGCACAGGTCGACGCGCGCGTGCTCGCGGTCACGCAGCGCATCGAGGCCTTGCCGCTACCGGTGATTGCGGCACTCAACGGTGCGGTGCTCGGTGGCGGTACCGAGGTCGCACTGGCCTGCGACCTGCGCATTGCCGAGGCGCACTCGAGCGTCACCTTCAAGCACGCCGCGCTCAGCGTCACGCCCGGCTGGGGCGGACTCGCGCGTTTGTGCCGCGTACTGACGCCGGGCCAGGCTGCCAAGCTGTTCTTTAGCGCGTTGCCCATCGACGCCGAGGAGGCGCGGCGGATCGGACTGTTCGAGGAGGTCGTCGCGAAGGGCACGGCACGAGCGCGCGCACTCGAGCTCACGTCTGCCGTGGAGTCTACGTCGCCGGATGCCGTGGCCGATCTGAAGCGTCTGTTGCGGCTCGGTTTTCGTGGTGAGCTCTCGCAGGACGAAGAGACTCGTGTGTTTCTCGCGCGCACCGTCAGTGCGGATCACGTGGAGGCGCTTGCTGCGTTTCGCGAGAAGCGTTCGCCTGGTTACGGCGTTCGCAGCTAGCTTTGATGCTATCCGGGTGGCGTCGCCGCGTAGTCTGGAGGCTCGACCCTGGCGCTGCAGGTGCCTCGAAGGTGGCGTCGCCGCGTAGTCTGGAGGCTGTCTCGACCCTGGCGCTGCGGGAGGGGGAGTACTCGGCGAAACGTGCGGCGGGGCCCTTCCCCATTCGCTGCTGACTCGCTTCGCTCGAGTTGTTTTTGCGCTCAAAAAACCCTT
>JBEGTL010000764.1:0-3550 GCA_041179425.1 Pseudomonadota bacterium
CGCTGTGCGAGCGTCTCGCAGGCTTCTTCGCGCACGCGCGTGGGTG
This sequence comes from Pseudomonadota bacterium, assembly GCA_041179425.1. Classification (GTDB taxonomy): domain Bacteria; phylum Myxococcota_A; class Polyangia; order Polyangiales; family DASUME01; genus DASUME01. Next base: position 47 of record JBEGTL010000764.1, read on the forward strand.
TGGCTTCTTCACCGCACAGTCCGATCAGCGCCTGCGCGGCTTGATCGTCCTCGACCGGGCCGAGCAGCTGGGCCGCGAACGCCCGCGCGGGCACGAGGCGCGTGTCGGGATTGCGCGCCGCGCGCTCGAGCTGGGTGGCGATGGGCAAGAGCTCGGCAGTCGCTTCGCCAAACACGACACGCTCGGCGCGAACCCGTGCAGCGATCGGGGCGAGGCCCAGATTGCCCGACAAAACAGGCCTGCCTTGGGTGTCGAGAGCGGTGAGTGCGCCGCTGCTCTCGACGACGAGCAAGCCACCGTCGACCGCGCGCACGCCCACCACGTCACTCGCTGTCTCGTGGACCCAGCGTGCGGTGCGCCCGTCGGGAGCGAGCGCGTAGAGCTGGCGATAGAACGCGAGGTAGAGCGCGTCGTCGAGCAGTGCGAGGCTGCCGTCGGGGTTGGCGTGAGGCGCAAAGCTCAGTGCCACGCGGTGCAGCGCGCTCTCGAGCGGGGGTGCGGGCACGCTGCTGTCGACCAGCAACGGCGGCGCCCCGGGCAGCTTGGTCTCGAGTGCGAGCTTCCAGTAGTGGGGGCCGCCCTTCGCGGTCTGCTCGAGCTCCCGGTCGAAGCGGTAGAAGCCGCGCTGCCCGAAGTACACCTCGCCCGCGCGTGAAAACGCCTGGCTCGCGACGTCTTCTTGGATGCGAGCGCGCGCGAGCTCTTCTCCGTGCGGGTCGACCACCGACACGTGCACGCGCTGGTGCGGCACGAAGGCGAGTCCACCCAGCACCGCCGGTCCGCCCACGCCGCGGGTCAGCTTGCGATCGCCGGCAATGCGCTCGCCTTGCAAGATGATCAGACGCGAGCGGACGTTCATGGTGCCGCCCGTGGACAGCACGACCGCGCTCGTGGTCGCGTCGCCCTCGGCGCCGATCAGCTGCATGCCGTCGAGCGGCAGCGTGTGCAGCACCGACCCGTCGCGCAGCCTGCGGATGGTGATGCTCGTGCCCTCGGGCACCACCACCAGCTCGCCCGCCGCGATGGGCATGCCGCTGACCTGCGCGGGCGCCCGAAACAACAGGCGCTGCGCGAGCAGGTCGTACGCAAACACCGACCTTGGCCCGTCGGCGACGCCGACGATCACGGGCGCCGGGACAACGACCTGCGCACTCTTGGCGCGCGCCAGGGCTTGGCTGACCCGATCTCCACCGTTGGGAAAGCTAGAGCTGAACGACAGGCTGCCGGCGCAGCCGCTCATGGTCAGCGCCAAGGTGACGACTCGCAGAAACCGCGAGGGCCGCGTCGCACGCTTCATTCGCTCTTCCCCTTTTGCACAGCTTCGTCGAGTGCCTTGCGTACCCGCGCGGAGACATCTGTCGGCAGCTTGGCGAGCAGCTCGTCCAGCGCGTCGCTGGCCTCGTCTCCACCGAGGCCCGAGAGCTTCTCGACGCTGCGCAGCTTGTCCGCATCCGGGATGTCTTTGCGCGCGAGCAGCGCCGCGAACATGGGTGCGAGCTGGGCGGTCGGCGTGTTGCCTACGTGCTCGAGCAGGCGCGGAACGTCGTCTGTCTTGGCGAGCCGGCCGAGCGCGCGCGCGGCCCCGTCGACGCCTAGCTTGAGGGCGCGCTCGAGCGCCGGCATGCTGCTGCGACTGCCGAGCTCGGCCAGCGCGTCGGCCGCGGCCTTGCGCACCTCGGTGGCCGGGTCGCCGAGCGCGCGCGTGATCACCTGCTCGGACGTGGGAGCCTTGAGTCGGCTCAGTACCTCGAGCGCGCGCATGCGCACGTCCGGCCGACGATGGCGCGCAAGGTCGGTCAGCAGCGGCGCCTCGAGCTTGCTGTCGAGCAGCATCATGGAGTCGATGGCGACGTCGAGCAGCACGCGCGAGAGTCCTCCGCGGATGCGCTCCTCGAGCATGGGCAACACGTCCCCCGCCGGGAGCGTGGCCGCCGTCTCGAGGGCAGTGCGCACCTCGTCCTCCTCGTTGGACGACAACATCACCGCCACTTCTTCGAGCGAGGCCTGCGCGCGCCCCTTGCCAGGCCCGGGCTTGCCGGGCGCCGCGTACGCACTGGAAACCGCGGCACACGGCACCAGCGCGGCCAGCGCACTCGCCAACGCGACGGGCAAGACCCGGCGCAGAGGGTGTCGCTGTGCCCCGCCGACGGGTGCCGACACGACGCCGCCCAGAAGTAGCGCGCGGCGGTCTTCGCCCGTGCCGAGGTTCGAGCTGAGCTCGCGCATCGCAGTCCTTTCGAGATCGTGGAGGGGAAAACCCAGCGCGCCATCATCGTGCGGCGCCCGCGGGGAGGCAACGTTCTCGCGCATGTCGGTGCGCCCCTCTGGACACCCGCGCGAAGGTTGGCTCGGGCGCGCACGCTCTGGCACAGTCCAGGCCGTGGGGACGACCCGATGAACTGGACAGGGTGGCTCGCGCTCTGTGCGCTGACGTTGGCGGTCAGCTCTCGCTCGCACGCGTTGCCCAACGAGGTGCAGCGCCGTGTGCTGAGCGACGCGCGCGCCGTCGACGAGCTCGACCTGGCGCGCGCTGCCCAAGACGCGGGCGACGCACGCCTCAAAGAGGCACTCGTCGACACCTCGTCACGCGTGGCGTCAGCGCTCGCTGCACGCGCTGCGCCGCACGCGCGCGCTCCCGAGGCACTCGTGCCGGCCCTTGCCAAGCTGGCTTGCGGTCGCGACCCCGCGCTCGCGCCCGAGGCCGGTCACGCCCTGTGGCAGCTCGCCCAGCGCCTGAGCCCCACGCAGCTGAGCGAAGGGGAGGTGCTCCGCAGTGACCTCGAGCAGGCTCGCCAGGCGCTCTCCTGTGGCGAGCTCGCGCCCCTGCCGCGCGCGGACATCGCCGTGCAGCTGGCTCAGCTGCGCGCGACGCTCGACGCGCTCTTGCGCTGAGCTCAGCTTGGCGCGGCGGCGCGGCCGGCCGTGTCGACGGCGCGGGCCAGGCTCTCGAACTCTTCGACCGAGAGCGTCTCGCCGCGGCGCTTGCCGTCGATGCCCGAGAGCGCGAGCGCTCGGTCGACCGCATCTGCCTCGCGCACACGCAAGAGCGCGTTGCGCAGCGTCTTGCGGCGCGCTTCGAACGACGCGCGCACGACGCTCGCGAAGGTCGGGTCGTCGACGTCGATGGGGCGCTCGCGGGGCGTCAGGGCGACCACTGCGCTGTCGATCTTGGGGGCCGGAAAGAACGAGCCTGCCGACACGATGCACACCGAACGCACGTCGAACACACCGCGCGTAAACACCGTCAGCGCGCCGTACTGCTTGCTCCCCGGCACGCCGACGAGCCGGTCGCGCACCTCGCGCTGCACCATCAGGACCGCTCGCGAGACGTGCTGATGCTGCGTGACCAGGCGTCGAAAGATGGCGCCGGTGACCGCGTAGGGGAGGTTGCCGGCGACGGCTACGCGACCCGCCGGCAGCAAGCTCGGCAGGACGGCGGGCAGGTCGAGCTGACTCGCGTCTCCCAAGCGCGCCGAGAGCGCTGGCAGGTGCCCAAACTCTTTG
>JBEGTL010000765.1:0-3526 GCA_041179425.1 Pseudomonadota bacterium
CGCTAGCTTTCCTGTCGTGCGTGAGGTCGCCGCTCGGTCGTATCACTTTGGGTGAATGACGTCGGGGGCTCCGGGCACTCCGTGGGAGCAGCCCCACCACGACGCGGGGCCTGCAGCCAGCAGGCGCTCGCTTTCTCGGATTTAAAGAAAGAGCGGGACGAAGAGAGCGGGACGGAGAGAGCGGGACGGAGAGAGCGGGGAGGGCCGGGTGGCGGTTACTGCTCTCGTAGGAGGACGTCGCAGTAGTACTTGATGCGCTTGATCAAGAGTCCGTGCGGCCTTGTGGCGATGTTCTTTTTGAGGGCGAGCATCACGCGGCGCTGGAACACGTACTTGTTGAGTAAGGGGGCCCGCGCCTGCTTGCCTGCGCTGCCGTGGGACAGCGGGCCGAACAGGCGATCTTTGGGGTAGCCCCAGGTCTCGAGGTCGTCTTCGTCGAGGCGCTCGATGAGCTCGCGCGCAAACTTGCGCTTGCTGACGCTGGAGAGCAGCTCCGAGACCCACTTGTCGAGGCTGTCGGTCGACGGGCGATCGTGCTTCTTGACGCCGATCGGGTCGCCCATGCCGGCCTTGGCCTCGAAGTGTTTGCCGTAGTTGACAGCCTGGGGCTCGTCGTCGAGCTCGAGGAACTTGAAGATGCGCGCGAGCTCGGACTCCGGTGCGCTGACCAGGTCTTCGTACACGACCTGCAGCAGCGGGACTTTGCGCTCGCGAATGAGCTGCGCCATGGCCGGCACGTAGCGGTCGAGCACCGGATTGAAGTCGTTGGCCGCGCGCCAGTCGCCGAGAAAAAAGCTGTTCGCGTAGCTGCTCATGACGGCGAGCGGGTGACGCGTCAGCACGATGTACTTGGCCTCGGGATAGAGCGCGGTGAGGAACGGCAGCGTGGTCGCGTAGGCCGGCGTCTTGTCGAGGAAGTAGCGCCGCTTGCTGGGCGCGAGCATGCGGCCGTACATGGTGTCGGCGTACGCGCGCACCGCGTCGAGGTAGTCGGCCTCGCCGCGCGGAAGCTGCTCGACGAACGAACGAATGGCCTCGGCCCCGTTGATGTGGTCGTAGGGGGCCTTGTCGACCGTGCCGTGATACCCGAGGTAGGCCAGCGGCGTGATCAGGTGCGGCTCAGGATGGGTGTAGATCTGGCTGTGCGAGCCGAGCATCTGCTGCAGCAGAGTGGACCCGGCACGCGGTGGTGAGATGACGAAAAGAAGGCGGTCCTGCACGACGAGTGCTCCCAGCTCGAGTCGTGCAGCATGCCACGGCCGACTCGAGATTGATGACAAACGCGAGCTGTCTTGGCACGCCCGCGCTAGGGCCCCTCAACCGCGCGCCGTTCCCCTGCGTGCGGCCTTGGCGCGCGGTGCTGCCGCGCGCGGGGCCAAAGTCGACGCGCGCGGTGAGGCCGCACGCGAACGAAGAAGCGAACAAACGAGGATCTGACTCTCACTGTCTGCGCTGAGCGGACTCCGATCGAAGTCACCCCAGCGCTGCTCGATCGCGAAGCCATTGTAGTGCAAGAGCAGCGCGAGCTCCTCCGGGAAAAACTGGCGCTGACTCAGGGGCAGCACGCGCAGGTCCGCGAGGTCGTCGACGCTCTGGAAGACCAGGGACATGAGCAACACTTCACGCAGTGCGTCGTAGTCGAAGGCCTCGAAGTACTCGTACTCGCGCCCCGTGTCGGGATGCACGACCGGCGGGGCCCGGTACATGCGGCCCGGGTCGCGCAGCATCGCGCGCAGGTCGGGCATCGACACGTCGAACACGAAGCGGCCACCCGGTGCCAGGTGCACGCGCACCGTGGCCAGCGCACGCTCGAGGTCCCGTCGTGTGTACAGGTGCATGAACACGTTGAAGGGGGCGATCACCAGCGGGAACGTCTGCTTGAGACGCACGCTGCGCATGTCGCCCTTCTGCAGCGTCAGTCGGGCTTGCGTTGCCTTGGGCAGACGGGCGGCCTTTTGTTTGGCGCGCTGCAGCATGGCGGGCACCGGCTCGACCGCGACCACAGGCGTGTCTTGGCGGGCGATCTCGAGGGCGACGCGCCCCGTGCCAGCGCCCAGCTCGAGCACGGGACCTCGCCCACTGCTCGCGAGCTCGACGTAGAACCGCACGTCCTTGCGCCGACGCTTGTAGGCAAGGTCGTAGTAGCCCGCGTCTTCGTAGTGAGCCACGGCGCCGCGTGCGATGCGGGCGCTACGCGCGGCGTCGACAGACGGTTTGTCGGCGGGGCTGCTAGGCGACGCGCCATCACCGCGCGTCATGCCGCGTCCGTGCGCAGATCGACCAGCCGGTGTGCGAGCTCGGCAAAGCCGGCGCCGAAGGGGGAGGGCGTGACGTACGCAGGTGAGGTGGGCAGACGATCGAGGTGCGTCACGACGTTGGCGACGCCGACCGTGAGCGCAAAAAAGGAGAACGCGGCTGCGTCGTTGCCGCTGTCCCCCACGAACAAAAAGTCGCTCTGCACCTGCTCTGGCGAGGTGCCCCAGAGCTGCTGCGCAGCGAGCACGATGCCACGCGCCTTGTCGTGGTCGCCGAGCTGCGCGTGGGCATGAATGGACGACACGCTCGCTTGCGCACCCTCGCGCTCGAGCAGCGCCACCAGTCGATCGATGACCGCACGCGGCAGGTGCACTTGCTCGCCGACGTCGAAGGCGAGATCGCAGCGCCGCGCCCAGCTGTCGCTCGAGACGGAGACCTCGGGTAGCTCGTCCGCGACGCATTCGCGGATGCGCAGCAGCTTGCGCTGCTGGGTGGCGCGCAGCTCGACCGAGTCCCAGTAGCCGGCGCGCAAGGTACTGCCGTCGCGCGCGATGAAGCCCGCCCCGTTCTCGCCGATGGCGGCGTCGACGGGCCAGGTGCGCGCGACGATCTCTGCAAAGCCCAGCGGCCGCCCGGTGACGGCCAGCAGCTTGAGCCCCGAAGCCTTGAGCGCGAACAAGCTCTGGTACGCGTCCGGGTCCAACGTGCCGTGGGTGGTGACGGTGTCGTCGATGTCGAAGCACACGCCGGAGAGCGCGCGCGCCTGCGCGGAAGAGATACGATCGAGTGGCTGCACGGGAGCGCTACTCTAGCGGTTCAGCGCACGATCGCGAACGCCGTCTTGAGGTAGCTGCCCTCGCCGAAGGCCGGTGCGAGCGGGTGGTCCGGACTCTGTTTGCCGACCCGATAGATGCTGAGCTCGCGGCGCGCGTCGCTCGCGGCAAACGCCAGCATGCGCAGGAAGTCGACCTCGGTGAGGGCGGCCGAGCACGAGCAGGTGACCAGCACGCCGCCGGGCGCGACCATCCGGATCGCGTGCGCGTTGAGCTTGCGGTAGGCGCGGCGTCCCTTCTCGAGGTGCTTGATGGTCGGCACCAGCTTGGGAGGGTCGAAGATGACCAGGTCGTACTTGTTGCCGGCGCTGGCCATACGCTCGAGCTCGTCGCGCACGTCGGCGCGCTGAAAGCGGATGGTGGACAGACCATTTTGCGCGGCGAGCGTCTCGCCCAGCGCGAGCGCCGGCGCGGACGAGTCGAGCGCCAACACGGAG
>JBEGTL010000766.1:0-3524 GCA_041179425.1 Pseudomonadota bacterium
GCCCCGCGACATCGCGCGAACGCGCCGCGGGTGCTCGATCGTCGTCGAGATCGCGTGGCTTGCGGTCGAGGTCGCGCGTTGCAGGAGCGCGTGGCTCCTCTCCGCGCGAGCGAGCGCTGGTGGGTGCGCGCTCTTCGAGGTCGCGCCGTGCGGGACGTGCGGGCAGCTCGTCGCGGCCACGCACGGGAGCGCGGTCGTCGTCGAACGGCACAGCGGCGCCGCGCGGAAGCGAAGTGGCTTCGCGTCCACGCGGTCGATCGTCGCGTTCGTCGGCGAGCAGCGGACGACGCTCTTCGTCGCGTCCACGGCCACCGGTGCGCTCGCGGTCGAGGTCGCGCGGCTTGTTGCGGTCGAGGTCGCGCGTCGAAGCGCGTGGCTCCTCTGCGCGTGCGCGGACATCCGCGGGGGCAACGATGCGGTCGTCGAGGTCGCGCGCCCGTGGCGGACGCACGTCACGATCGAGATCGCGTGCACGGACCGGGCGCTCGTCGCGCAGCTCGTCGCGTGCCACGCGTGCCGGGCGCTCGTCGCGGTCGAGGTCGCGCGGCTTGCGAGGTTCGTCGAAAGACGCGGCCGGACGCCCGATCGGCGGCAGGTCGCGATCCGTAGAAACGCGCGGTTCGTCGGCGCGCGCTCGGGCCGGGCGTGCGTCGAGGTCGCGGGCACGAGCAGGACGCTCGTCGCGCAGCTCGTCGCGGCCGGCACGCACGGGGCGGTCGAGGTCGCGGTCGAAGTCGCGCGGCTTGCGATCGAGCTCGCGTGCGGCCGGAGCCGCCACGCGCTCTTCGCGGTCGAGGCTGCGCGCGGGGCGCTCTTCGCGCTCTTCGCGCGGGAGGCGCGCCGGGCGCTCGTCGCGGTCGAAGTCGCGCGGCTTGCGCTCCAAGGGCGCGGCCGCTCCGCGTGCGAGCGAGGGCTCGAGATCGCGCGGGGCTGCGACGACTCGATCTTCACGCGGCAAGCGTGCTGGGCGCTCGTCGCGGTCGAGCTCGCGCGGCTTGCGGTCGAGCTCGCGAGGTGCGGCGGCGACGCGCTCTTCGCGCTCTTCTCGCGGCGCGCGCGGGGGGCGCTCGTCGCTGTCGAGACGAGCCGGACGGTCTTCTCGCGGCGCGCGCGGGGGGCGCTCGTCGCTGTCGAGACGAGCCGGGCGGTCTTCGCGCGGCAGGCGCGCGGGGCGCTCGTCACGGTCGAGATCACGCGCCGGCTTGGCAGCCGCTGCGCGCTCTTCGCGATCGCGATCGAAGTTGCGGGGCGGACCCTCGCGCACTGGACGCTCTTCGCGCGGCTCGCCGGCTCCACGTCCGTTGAGCTTGCTGGCAGCACCGCCCGCGGGCTCCGGGATCGCATCTTTACGCGACAGACGCAGGCGTCCTTCGCGGTCGATGTTGGTGAGCCGCACCTGCACCTTGTCGCCCAGCTTAAAGAAGTCTTCGACGCTGGTGACGTGCGACCAGTCGATGTCGCTGATGTGGCAGAGCCCATCCTTGCCGGGCATGATCTCGAGGAACGCGCCGTAAGGTTCGATGCGCTTCACCACGCCTTCGTACAGCTCGCCCACCTCGGGCTCCGTGGTCAGGCTCTTGATGATCTCGAGTGCCTTGGTCACGGCTGCGCTGTCGGCCGACGACACGTTGACCGTGCCGTCGTCCTCGACGTCGATGTTGGCGCCCGTCTGGTCGACGATGGCGCGGATCATCTTGCCGCCAGGTCCGATGATGGTGCGGATCTGGTCGGGCTTGACGCGGATCTGCGTGATGCGGGGCGCGTAGGTCGAGAGCTCCTCGCGCGGCGCCGCGATGGCGCGCAACATCTTGTCGAGGATGTGCAGGCGCGCTTCTTTGGCCTGCGAGAGCGAGCGCTCCAAGATCTCGCGGTTCAGGCCCTCGATCTTGATGTCCATCTGGATGGCGGTGACGCCCTTCTCGGTGCCACACACCTTGAAGTCCATGTCGCCGAGGGCATCCTCGTCGCCGAGGATGTCGGTCAGCACGGCGTAGCGTTCGCCCTCTTTGATCAGGCCCATCGCGACGCCCGCGACGGGCGACTTGATGGGCACGCCCGCGTCCATCAGCGCCAGCGCGCCGCCGCAGACCGAAGCCATGGACGACGAGCCGTTGGACTCGGTGATCTCCGACACGATGCGGATGGCGTAGGGGAACTGCTCCTGCGTGGGCAGCATCTTCGCGAGCGCGCGCTCGGCCAGGTCGCCGTGGCCGATCTCGCGACGGCCGGCGCCGCGCAGCGGCTTGCACTCACCCACCGAGTAGGGCGGGAAGTTGTAGTGCAGCATGAAGCGCTTGTGGATGTCGCCGGCCAGCGTGTCGATGCGCTGCGCGTCGCGCGCGGTGCCCAGCGTGCTGGTGACGATGGCCTGGGTCTCGCCACGCGTGAACAACGACGAGCCGTGCGTGCGCGGAAGCACGCCGAGCTCGATGCTGATGGGGCGTACGGTGCGCGTGTCGCGACCGTCGAGGCGGCGACCTTCGTCGAGCACCTGCAGACGCATCGTGTTGTAGCGGAGGTCTTCGTAGGCGGTCTTGATCGCCTCGTCCTGGCCGGGGAACTCCGGACCGAGGATCTCCACGGCTTCGCGCCGGATGGCCTTGAAGGCGTCACTGCGCGCGTGCTTGTTGGCGATGCCGCACGCCTCGCGGATCTTGTAGCCGACCGTGTACGAGACGCGGTCCTTGAGGAACTGGTTGGTGACGTTGCCGGCGTAGGTCCACTTGGTCTTGCCCACGGCCTGGCGCATCCGCTCGATCAGCTCGATGCTGTCTTGCACGGCGCGGTGGCCGAAGAAGAGCGCCTCGATCAGGTCCTCTTCGGACATCTCTTCAGCTTCGCCCTCGACCATGACGATGGCGTCGCGGGAGGCGGCGATGAGCAGCTCGCAGTCGCTCTTCTCCATCTGCTCGAAGGTGGGGTTGGCGATGAACTGGCCGTCGATGCGGCCGACGCGGACGCCCGAGATGGGCCCGGTCCACGGGATCTGGCTGATGTGCAGCGCGGCCGAGGCGCCCACCAGGGCCAGCACGTCGGGCGGGTTGACGCCGTCGAACGACATCACCGTGGCGATGATCTGGACCTCCGACATGTACCCCTCGGGGAACAGCGGTCGACAGGGCCGGTCGATCAGGCGCGAGGTGAGGATCTCGTAGTCGCGGAGGCGACCTTCGCGCTTGAAGAAGCCGCCGGGGATCTTGCCCGCGGCGTAGGTCTTCTCCTGGTAGTCCACGCTCATCGGGAAGAATGCTTGCCCAGGCTTGGGATCCTGGTTGCCGCACACCGTGACGAGCACGATGGTGTCGCCTGCCCGGACCAAGCACGAGCCCCCTGCTTGCTTGGCGATACGACCTGTCTCAAGGGTGACTACTTGGTCACCAATCCGAACCTTCTCTCGAATGATCATTCACGCTCCTCGGGCCCGTCTCGGGCCGGGACAAGGCACGGAGCGCGTTTAGCCAGGGGCGGGCTCGGTCCTCGTTCCCAACGCTCGAACGGGCGAGCTCGAGGGTTCGGAGCGAAGA
>JBEGTL010000767.1:0-3500 GCA_041179425.1 Pseudomonadota bacterium
TCCCGAGCGTGTTCGCCGCTACGCACGACAAGACGTCCAAGAGGCCGGCGACCTCGCGCGACTGCTCGGCGGCGCAGCCTTCGCTCTCGCGCGCATGACCCCACGTCGCTACGAGCGCTTGGCCGACGCGGGCGCCGCCACCGGCATCCTCGATCCGCTGCTCGTACGCGCGTATCTGCGCGCGGACACCGCACTTCCGACGCACCGCGCAGGGGACCGCACACAACACAGTGGCGCTGCGCTCTACCTGTTTGCCACGGGCGTCGCGGAGCGTGTGGTGAAGGCCGACGTCGCGAGCCTGTACCCGTCGTTGATGCGTGCGTACCATATCGGGCCGGCGCGCGACGCGCTCGGCGCGCTGCTCAGCGTGGTCGATCGATTGGTCGAGCTGCGGCTGGCTGCCAAGGCAAGTGCGCGCGCCGCGCCTCCGCACTCGCACGAACGACATACGCACGAAGCGCTCAGCGCCGCCATGAAGCTGGTGGTCAACTCCGCCTACGGCTACCTCGGCGCGGCAGGCCTCACGCGGTTCTCGGACGTGCACGCTGCCAACGAGGTCACGCGGCGTGGTCGCGCGCTCTTGGCGCAGCTCTGCCGAGAGCTCGCTGCGCGTGGCGTCACCTTGTTGGAAGCAGACACCGACGGTGTGTACTTCGCGGTGCCTGCCACATTCGAGCGAGCAGACGAGCTGCGCGTGATCGAAGAAGTAGACGCGCTGTTGCCGACGCAGGTGCACCTCGAGTTCGACGGCCGCTCGGCGGCCATGCTGTCTCACGAGCCAAAAAACTACGCCCTGCTGTCGTACGAGGGACAGCTCACGTTACGCGGCGTCGCGTTTCGTTCGCGCCGCGCCGAACCTTTTGGCGAGCACTTCTTGCGGCGAGCCCTCGCTGCGCTGCTGGTCGGCAACGTGGCGGCGGTGCGCGACATCTATCTAGAGACCGTCGCCAACCTGCGCCGACGCGGGATGGCCCTGCGCGACGTGTGCTCGCTGGTTCGGCTCACCAAGACGCCGGCTGCCTACGCGGCCGGCCGCGTAGAGCGACGCGAGCTGCCCTATGAGGCGCTGCTGGCGAGCGGTCGTACGGAGTGGTCCCCCGGCGAGCGCATCCTCGTGTACCGGGCGCTGGGCAAGCGTCCCGCCCTGCTGCCGGAGGATGGCTACGACGACGACGACGACGACGACGTCGCACCGGCAGCCAGACCTAGCGCGCCGCCCGACTACGACGTCGAATACTACCTGCGGTTGCTGCGCGAGACGTTCGCCGCGCGCCTGGCGCGGGCGCTGACGGCCGAGCACTACGCCGCCGTGTTCGCCGACCCGACGCAGCTGTCGTTGTTCGCGCCTTCGCTCGCAGACGCACGACCCATCCTGACGGTGCTGGCCCAAGCCACCACCGTCGAAGACCAAGACGGATCGACAGTCAGGTAGACACCTGCGTCAGAGCCCGAGGATCGGGTCGTCCGAGGCGTTGCCGTGGCCGCCTTGGAGGGCCTTTTGGACGAGGTCGTCGAGGTCGAGGTCCTCCGAGTTTTGCGACTTGGCCGGTGCCGCGGTCGCCTTGGCAGGGGCCGTCGGCTTGCTGGGGACCGGCTTGGCCGCGGGCTCGCTGACGACCTTCTTTTCGGGGGTCGCACGGGCGGCCTTGGGCGCGGGCTTGTCGGCCTCGACGCTGACGCGCTCGGGTTTGGCCTCGGGCGCGCGAGCAGATGACTGACGGTGGTGCTCGCGACGCTGCACGCGCGGCGCAGGCGGCTCAGCCTGGATGGAAGGGACAGGAGCCGTGCTGGTGGTGGTAAGCGGCGTGACGACGGGGCTCAGGCTGGCCCCCGCGCTCGGCGGCGTGACAGGCTGCGCGCTGGGCAGGGCGTCGACATGCGGCGCGGCGAGTCCCGGAGTGGTGCTCGCGCCCTGCATGGCAGGCGCCCTGGTGTCCGCCGTCGGAGCGCGAGTCGCCTCCCCTTTGGAGGGCGCGGGACTCTGCGGCGCCGCCTCGCCGGGACGCGAGAGCGGGAAGAAGTACACGGCGGCGAGGCCCAGGCCCACGCCGACGGCGGCCAGCAGCGCGATGCGAACCAGCGGGAACTTGCGGCCCGTGAGCTTCAACAAGTCGGGGTCGTCCAGCGCGAGCTCGCTCATGGAGAGAGTCGGCTGAAACGCGGCGTGACCGGTGGGCCCGACTTGGCGCGGCGCGTAGGCGCGAGCGGGCTGCCCTACCGGATAGCCAGGCATGGTGCGGACCGCGTGACCCGCGTTACTGCGGGCGCTCTGCTGCCATGCTTGCCCACCGCTCGTGGCGTGCTGTCGCTCGTTGTAGGCGACGTGTTGGGCGACGGCGCGCGCGGCTCGTTGGGCCAGCGGCTCGCCAGCATGGTCCACTCGCGGCATCGAGATGGCGGGCGATGCGTACTTCGCGTTGTGCGCAGCGGCGCGCAGCAGACGGCGTGCGACGGTGCCCACGGCCGCCATCGCGAGACAGCTGACGATCAACAACAAGAGGTAGGTACACAGCGCAGCGGGCACGCGCTGGAACATCTTGATGGGGTTGCGCTCACCGTGCAGCGCCGAAATCATGAGCACCAGCGCGAGTGTGGGCATGGTCGCGAGCACCCAGCCCAGGGCTCGCTCGCTGAGGCTGTCGCGACCGATCAACACGCCGCCCAGGAGGGCGAGCGTGAGAGCGACCAGACCGAGCTGGCTCGAACCGAGGCCTGGCAACCCCAGCTCGGCGCGCGTACTCGTCAAAATAAAGCCCGAAAACACAGCCAATACAGGGGCGATCGAAGCGTAAGGTTGCTGCTCGACGTCGCGCACGAGGCGCGCGATCACGAAGATGAGCGCAGCCGCACCCAGCAAGGCCAGACCTGCCGCTGCCGGAGCGGGGAGCCACGCACCGTCGGTGCCGGAGTCGGCAATGAAGGCGCCGGCCGAGAAACGCGACGACCAGAGCGGGCCGAGAACCATTAGGAAGTAACCGACGCCGAGTGCCAACAGAGACCAAGGCAGGGCGAGCTTTCCGTGCACGCGGGCAGAGGGAATGGGCGGATCGCCGGTGCGGCCATCGTGCGCGGAACGCAGCCCCTCGTGACTCAAACCTGGGTTACTGAAATGAACGTTCATGCCAGACCTTCTCGGCGCGACCGCGAGCTGCGGTCGTCTTACCGACGCGAACCGGGAAGATACGACAAGGTCCTGTGCGGCCGATGCAACAAAGTAAGGTTGGGCGAAAGCTATTTTGCAGACGGAATTAATTCGAAGACACAAGAACGATCCGACTGCGATGAAAGCTCAACTCGAATGCCCGAGCGCTCAGCTCCCAGGCTTTGCTGCACCGCAGCAGAGATCGTTGGCTGCGTTAGAGCGCTACGGAGATCGAGGACGTGGACGAACACGTTAAGAACACGTGGACGTGGACGTGGACGTGGACGTGGACGTGGACGTGGACGTGGACGTGGACGTGGAAGTGGACGTGGACGTGGACGTGGACGTGGAAGTGGAC
>JBEGTL010000768.1:0-3495 GCA_041179425.1 Pseudomonadota bacterium
CCTGCTGTTTCTTGCCCGCTCATCTGCACCTCGCCTGTCGAGGCTACGACCGCGCAGGCACAGACTCACGCACGCTTGCCGCAAGGACACGGAAGTTCCATCTGCAAGCGGTGCAGCGTCTCGCTCGAAAATGCCCGCGCGTCCGATGAAGCCCAAAGACAAAGCCAAGGTCGAGAATGCGGTCCTTGTCGCTCAGCGATGGATCCTCGCATGCCTCCGCAACCGCACCTTCTTCAGTCTCGACGAGCTAAGCGAGGCCGTCGCCGAGCTCCTCGAGCGTCTGAACACCCGCGCGTTCAAGAAGCTCGATGGTTGTCGCCGGTCCGCGTTCGAAGACCTCGATCAGCCAGCGCTGCTGCCGTTACTGCCGACTCGATACGAGGTTGGAATCTGGACCAAAGCGAAGGTCAACATCGACTACTGCGTTGAGCTCGATGGCATGCTCTACAGCGTGCCGTGCACGCTCGTCGGCGCGCGCGTCGAGCTGCGCAGCACTGTGGGCGTGGTGGAGATCCTGCTCGGAAACAAGCGGATCGCGAGTCATCGACGTTGCTTGGCCGCCATCACGAATCGTCGGGTGGGCCGCGAACCTGGGCCCCTCCGTCGCGCAGCTGGTCGAGATCCTCGCGGACAAACCGCACCCTGAGCAGGGCTACCGCTCTTGCTTGGCATTGTTCCGGGATGCCAAGCGCTACCCGAACGAACGCGTCGAAGCGGCGTGCGCACGAGCCATCGCAATCGGTGCGCCCAACCGGCGTAGTGTGCACTCCATTTTGCGGCGCGGGCTCGACCAGCTCCCCCTGGAAGAGCCGGCCTCAGTTCGCCGCGCGCCGCACGAAAACGTACGCGGCGCTGACTACTTCGACAGAAAAGAGAATCTCGCATGATCGACGAACAGACATTAGAAAAGCTCAGAACTATGAGACTGCACGCCATGGCCGACTTCGTTCAGACGATGCTGCTCAAGGGCGCCGGCAGTGACCTGTCCAGTGCCGAGCTGATTGGGATGATGATCGATCACGAGTGGACCGCGCGTGAGAACCGACGCATGGGGCTGCTCCTCAAGAACGCCAAGATCCCCGCCAAGGCATGCGTAGAGGACATCTGGTGTGAACCCGCCCGTGGCCTCGACAAGAGCGTCATCCGATCGCTGGCCACCTGCCAGTGGGTTCGTGCCAAGCAGAACGTGATCGTCGTCGGCAAAACTGGGGTGGGCAAGACATCGGTGCCTCCCTCGCGCAGGCCGCGTGCCGTGCTGGATTCCGAGCACTGTGCACGCGTACGCCCCGCCTGCTGCACGAGCTGGCGATCGCACGCGCTGACGGGAGCTACTCGGCTCTGCTGCAGCGCCTCGCGAAGACCGAGGTGCTCGTGCTCGACGACTTCCTCATCTCGCCGATGAAGGACGCTGAGCGGCGCGACCTGCTCGAGGTGCTTGAGGACCGCTATGACCGGTCAGCCACCGTCATCACGAGCCAGGTGCTCACCATGGACTGGTACGAGATGATCGACGACCCCACCGTCGCCGACGCCATCTGCGACCGGCTGGTGCACAACGCCCACGTCCTGTCCCTCAAAGGAGCTTCCACCCGCCAGCGGAAGGCTCTAAAAGACCGAAGAAGAGAGAACCACCACCACCTGACCACCGACCCGTCGCTACGCTCCGATCAAGCGCCGGAACAAGCGCCCGGATCACGCCGGAACAGCTGCCCAGGTTGAGCGGAATACGCATCCATGACGCAAGCACGGCCCGCGACTCGCGCTCCTTCCACTGCGTCCACCGACGTCCTGATACAGCCCACGTCGACTTTCCGGACTTTGAGGGTGCACTCCGGAGGAGTGCACCCTCAGGCCTAGTGCGCTGCTGGGAAGACGCCGATTAGGGAGGGTTTGCGCTTTGCGTGAACCCGCTAGAGTCGACAAAGCCCCACCAGCCGGCCGGCGCCGAGTCTTCGATCACCAACGTGACAGTTGCACCTACCAGATTGGACAGGTTCCATCTTGCGGCCTTATGCGATCCGCAGGTGTCCCTTCCCACACTGCTTCGAACCATCTCCTGGCCATGCATCAACTTAATGCGCGTGTTGCCAGTTGAGCTGTGATCCAACCGGTTGCTATCGGAACCACCGCAGTACGAGAACTGCAAGAACCGCGTACTAGTGCCAACGACAAAATCTTGTTTGATAGTGATCTTGTTCTGATCACCCTGAGCGTTATACGTTGATACGCGGTTCAAACCATTTAGGTTGTAGACAACTGGCTGCAGCCCATCAGTTTCGACATCCCATCCGATTAGACCGTTTCCGAAGGTCGGATTGGCCAACGGTGTACCGGGATGACTCGGCTGTGCGGGGGCGACCGCTCCCCCCTGTGTAAATACGGTGTCGACAAGGTGCACCTGGTAGGGAATTGTCGTCGACATCGAGTAGATAATGTGGTGTGCCTGTCCGCCCGGCTCGGACGAGAACCAATTTTCCGTCATGTAGGGCGCGTACTCACCACCCCACAGACCCTCCGGGTTGAAGTAGTCGTTCTTTTCGTAGAGCCCGTCGTCGTAGCCCTTGAAGGTTTCACTGGCATGCATGAAGACTTCGTACGCCTCCGAGGTCGGGTCGAGGATGCTTTTGGGATTGCTCCACGGGCCCGTCGGATCCGGCGCGGTGCGGAACACAAACGACTCCTCTCCCTGCAGTCCGAAAGACCTATTGCGCATATACAACATAATGTACTGCTGTGTTGCAGCGTGATAGCGGACTGATACTTCTTGCACACCGGGGTCACTCAAGAGTGGTGCGGCATTTTGCTCACCAGTTACAAACACTGGAACGCCACCTTGCACTCCAGAATAGTATTTCCACGCTGCGCGCATCTTGAGGTTGGATGGATCGCTAAGGTCGACCTTGGCCAGATACAGATTGGGGTCGAAGGGATACAACGCCCCTGGTAAATACCCTGGCGTGCCGAAGATAAATAGCTCGTCGGGTGTACCTGCTTTTCTCAACGTATTGACCACCGTCAGGGTGCGGCTCTTGAGTTGATGGTCAACGCCCATCTTCGCGACATTCCAGCTCATCGTCGTCGGACTCCAGGGATTGGTAGTGTGCCCAAGCACCGAGTTCCCAGCATTGTCCAAGGCGAAGATGAAGAGTTGACCTTCAAGTTCGAGCCCATCGCGCGGGGTCGCTCCCCCAAAGAGCTGCACGTCAGGCATTGTCACCGGGTTGAACAACGAACCGTTCATCGGCTGGGTGAAGTACCGGAGTGTCGGCATGTTGAAGCGGCCGACAGACGACGCGGAGGTAATGGCAACAGGGTCCAACTCGCGGACAGAAGCCCCTGCCCCAGTGGTCGACGCATCCCCAAACAGGAAAACTCGGAGATATGACCAAAAGGTGTGGATCGGCGTGATCTGAAAAAGTGGCGTACCTTCCGGGTAATCACACCAACAACTGCTCTCACAGGAGCAGGGAAGGCACGCCGATGACGAAGGTAGCG
>JBEGTL010000769.1:0-3475 GCA_041179425.1 Pseudomonadota bacterium
CGCCATCGAGCAAGCCCAGCTCCGGAGTCAGCCCGACTTCCGCGTCGGCGACACCGTCAAGGTCCACTTCCGCATCAGTGAAGGCGAGAAGGACCGCGTTCAGATTTTCCAGGGCACCGTGATCCGCAAGTCGAGCGGCGGCATCGGCGCCACGTTCGCCGTGCGCAAGACGTCGTACGGCGTCGGCGTCGAGCGTATCTTCCCGGTCAACTCGCCTCGCATCGAGAAGATCGAGATCGGCTTCCGCGGCCGCGTTCGTCAGGCGCGCCTCTACTACATGCGCGAGCTCGAGGGCAAGAAGGCCCGCCTCCGCGAGAGCACGCGCGACCGCGTCCAGGTCCCGGGTAGCAAGGCTGCTCGCGCTGCCGCTGCGGCCGAGAAGGTGGCTGCCAGCGCTGCAGCTGCCGAGAAGACCGCGGGCTGAACGAGAGTACGAGCGGGAGCGAGAGGCGGCCTTCGGGTCGCCTTTTTGCGTTTGTGGTGAGCCGGTCGCGCGCCGCGGTCGCGGCCGGGTCGTTTACTGCGCGTTGACGCAGGTGTGGGCGACGTCGAAGGTGCGCAGCACAGGCGTGATCTTTTGGTCCGCCGACGACGCCAGCACCGCAGTCACCCGCAGGTAGGGCACGTCCGCCTGCAGACCGGCGCCTGCGAGCGTGGTGCGGATGTCGAACGACCCGCTGGTCACGGTGGTGGGCAGCGCGACGGTCACCGGCGTGGCGGTTGCCAGCCCGGCAGCGGTCTCTGCGCCCTGCAGCTTGAACGAGATGCTGCCGCCGGTCCGGGCGTCGCCGGTCCACGTCAGCGCGCCCCAGAGCGGACGCTCGGGCGGGATACGGCAGGTGCCGGTCGCCGTGTAGTCGCGGAAGTACGAGGCCGCGGTCACGTACTTGGAAGCGCGACCCGAGCAGTCCGAGAAACACTGGCCAGCCAGGCCGTTCATCAGCCCGTCGTCGCAGAACTCGGCCGTGGTGATGACGCCGTCGCCGCAGCGCGGCACGCACGAGCTCTTGGTCGCGACGAAGCCGTTGAGCGTCAGGTCGAAGTTGGAGCCGGTGGAGTGACGCTCCGCGTGGAAGAGCGCCATCTCGTACACGTTGTTGACGACGAGACCGAGCGAGCGCGTCGCGGTGGCGCAGGCGGTGCCGCTTGCCGCGGTGCCCGCAAAGCAGTCGACCGTGCCCGTGGCGTTGAGTCGAATCGTGCGGCTGAGCTTGCTATGCAAGCCGCCCAGGTCGAGGGCGAGCTTGCCGCCGATGAACACCCAAACGTCGTCGTCGCCCGAGAACGTCAGAATCTCGCCGCCCTTGAACTCGAACCAGTGGTGAATCTCCGACGTGAAGCCGAAGTTGTGGCTGGACGTGAGGGACTCCCCGTTCGCCGCGATCCAGCCCCCGCTGTCGAGCGGAAACAGCGAAGAGCCGAACGTGGGGTTTGTGTAGTTGTTGGTGCTCGCGCCCTTCGTCATCGTCATGGTGGTGACGAAGCGCTTCATGACATTTGGGATGTCGGCGTTGGCGTACCACTGCGCGAAGTTGGCGGCGGTCGTGCTCTGCGCACTGCCGCAGCCCGCGGCGAGCGCCGAGCCCATCTGGCAGGCGCCTGTGTACGTCGGCTTTCCGTTGACCAAGCTTGTTCCGACCATGCCGGTCGAGCCCGAGCCAGAAAAGATCTCGAAGTCCGGATGCCTCGTGTAGCCGGTCTTGGGGATCGCGATCACATCGCGAAAGGTGACCGTGAGCGGGAAGGAGGCCGGCAGCGTGCCCGTGATGTCGGTGCACGTGTAGCCAGGCTCGATCTGACAGGTGCTCGAGCAGCCATCCTGACTGCGCGGGTTGCCGTCGTCGCACTGCTCCGTCACGTCCGTCGAGAGCTTGATGGCGTCGCCGCACGAGGAGCTGCAGGCCGAACCGACTGCGCAGGTGGGCTCGGCGACGCAGTTGATTCCGCAGCCGTCGCCGACCACGTTGTTGCCGTCGTCACAGGGCTCGGAGCCCTCGCGCACGCTGTTGCCACACACGCCGATCCGACAGGCCTGGCCCGCCGTGGGACAGAACCAGTTCTGACTCGTCTCGAGGCGGCACGCGCTGTCGCAGCCGTCGAGGTTGGCCACGTTGCCATCGTCGCACTGCTCGACACCGCCCGTGGTGCCGCCGTTCTCGTACACGCCGTTGCCGCACACCGCAGTGGCGCTGCCCGAGCCGCGCTGCGTGCCGTTGACGAGCACGTGCAGCGTGATGCCGCCTTGTGCTGGGCTGTAGTCGACGTTGCTCGAGTTGGCGGTCGTCAGGTCGGCGGTGACCGGCGCAGTGGTGGCGACGAAGCAGTCCGGATTGCACGCGTTGCAGGTCGACGCGTCGGAGACCAATGCACTGGTGATCACGCCGAGCCGCACGTCACTCCGGTTGCTGACCGGAGAGAGATCGTAGTTGATTAACGACTCACACCGCGTCCACGTGCCGGAGCGACACGACATCGTTCCCTGCGCGCACACCTTGGTGCCGTTCGCCGCGAAGGTCGGCTCCGGGTAGCAGCTCTTGGGCGCGTGTCCTTGCTCGCAAGCGCATCCGGGCTCGGAGCACGTGGGGATCGGTCCCTGGGCATCGAGGTCGACACGGACGCTGCTGTCGGACCCTCCGTCGGTCGGCTCGATGTTCACGATGGAGTCGGGTGCATCCTCCGTGGGCGCGCAGGCACTGAGCCCGAGGCCCGCGCCGAGCGCGAACAGACAGACGCGACGAGAGGAATACAGCGCTTTAATCACAGTGGATCCAGGTGCGTTGGAGTTGGTGGCCAATGGAGTCGGGCAGCTGGTCGAGCCAGCTCAAAAACACGGCTTCGCCGTCGGGCGACATACGCATCACGAGGGGCAAGTCGAAGCCGGTGACGGGCGCGACGTCGGCCGCGCGAAACGAGACGCCGCGTGCGTCGAGGAGTGCGACGCGCACCTTTCGGGCGCTGGCCTGCGCGCTGCGATAGGCGAGCACGTAGCCGCCCCGCACCGCGACCAGCGAGGGCCTGGTGCCCGTGTCCGGGTACGGCGTCAGCTGGTGTTCGTTGCCGTTGGCCACTCCTTGCACGCTGAACGTGCGCAGTCTTACTTCGGGTCGCACGCCGTCGACCAAGACGTCGAACACCAGTGCACCGCCTTGGTCCGTAAACGCGAGGTCGAGGTTGCCGCGCGCGTTGCCCTCGGCGTCGATCTGGCTGCTCACGCCCACCGGGACTCCAGAAGCGTCGAGCACCTGGGTGTGTACGCGCCGCATGGCAACGTCGACCCACGCGAGCAGGTAGCCGGTGCCCATGGGAGACAGCGCGGCACGGCCCAGGATGGCGCCGACGCTGGGGAGGTCGTGCGAGACGCCGACCACCTTTCCGTCTGCTCCGAGCAGTGCGGACTTGCCGTGTGCGCTCGGACCGCGAGCCGTCCACACCACGACGACGTTGCCGTCGGCGCCAAGAGCAAGCACCGGCGCGT
>JBEGTL010000770.1:0-3472 GCA_041179425.1 Pseudomonadota bacterium
GTCTCGGGCGCAGACGACCACGCGCGCCACGAGCTGCGCAAGGAGCTCAAGAAGCTGCGCTACACGGCCGAGCTCGTGCGTGGCCTGTTCCGTCCCAAGCGTGCCAAGCGCTACCTCGACACCGTCAGTGCGCTGCAAGACGCGCTGGGCGCACTCAACGATGTCGTCACCGGTGCCCGCTTGCTGGATGGTGCCGCACAGCGCCTCGGGACGCGCGGGACCGAGGCACGCGAGCTCGTGCAGCGTGAGCTCGAGCGCGTCGCACTCCAACAGCTCGACCAGCTGCAGCCCGACTTCGACGTCTTCGAGTCGAGCAAGCCGTTCTGGAAGTAGCACTTCGAGTGCCGCTCTAGTACACGCAGGTGGGGTCGTTGCGCAGGTTGTCGAAGTACAGCCGCCCGTTGGTGTCGAGCCCGCGCGCGAGGGGCTGGAGCAAGATCTGCGGGGTGTCGATCAGGGGGACAAAGCTGATGCACACCCGCTGCCAGGCCTGGTTGGAGACGCGCCCGCTGTCGGCGAGCTTGACGCCCCCTACGCAGTCGACCTGCGAGGCCGACACTTGCAGCGCGAGCTCCGCACCCGCAGAAGCGCGCACGTCGATGGCAAAACCGTAGCGCGTGCCGCCGCGCATGGGCGTGGTGAGCGTCTGCCGCAACCCTGAGACGCCGATGAAGCTGAGGTCGGCTTCGACGAAGACGGCCCCGTCGCGAGGCAGCACACCCGGGTCGCTCTCGAGTGCACTGAAGCCGTTGCGACAGGCGCCCCACGGCTCGATCAAGTTGGTGCCGAGTGGAATGGGGTCGATGGGGGAGTACGCGATCTCGCCGGGCCGACCCCGGGTCAGCTCGAACGAACCGTTGCGTAGCGCCGGAAACAGCGGGGGGTCTCCGCCGTCGGGGACAGCTGCATCGACGCTCCCGCTCCCCGCTGCGTCACCCGAGGCGTCGGCATGGGGAGCGACGGTGCCATCGAGGGACGCGTCGATCGGTGGGCGCATCTCGAGGCTGCCCCCGTCGAGGCCCGGCGTAGGCATGGACGGCTGTCGCGGCGACCCGTCTGGAGGGTCCGGCGGGCCCTCCACCTTCTGGTCACAACGCTCGATGCGGTCGGGACACTGACTGCCGAGTGAGACGGCATCGAGGCAGCCGCACAGCAGGCTGCTCGCCAGCACCGCGCTCGCGAGAAGCGAGCCCGCAGCGGCGCGCCCTGCGATCTCTCGTCGACCCTCACGCGCGTGGCGGGTGTCCACGCTCGGAAGGTTAAGCTGCAACGCGCGCGGACCGCAACCGGCTCCGCGCGCGTACAGTCAACCGACCGTGTCCCGCTCAGGGCAGCTGCATCGACTCGCGGAAACGGTGCGAGTGCGGTGAGCTGGGGTAGCGCTTGACGAAGACCTCGGCGAGCTCACGAGCAAGCTTGAGGTCACCGGTGCGCAGCAACGCTTCGACCGCGAGCGCATCGCGCTCTTGGGTAAACACACCCTGCGGGTACAGGCTGCGGTGCTGCTCGGTGAGCTGGTAAGCCTCGCGGGGACGCGAAGCGAGCGCCGAACGCGCACTGCGCAGCAGCTCGATCTCGCTCTGTTGGTTGGCCTGCCCGGTGACGCGTTCGACGGCGACTTGGTCACCGCTCTTGGCTGCGTTGGGCGAGACCGGCGCGATCTCGTTGCGCACGGGCGCACTGACTGCGCGGCGCTCGTGCCGACGTGGGTTGCGGACGGCGCGGGACGTACCGGCAACGCTGTCGTCTTGGGAGTCGACGCCGGGTACGTCCTGCACCGCGGCGACGGCCAGGCCCGGCTCGACGGCAGGGCTCGCCTCACGAGCGCTGGGGAGCGCTGCAGAAGGCTCGGTCGGGGCAGCTGCCGCGGACACGACCGGCGCCTGGTTGAGCATGGCGCTGGTCACGGGCGTGGACACGGCCCGACCCTCGCTGGGGGGCGCGCCGAGGTTGGGCAGGGTGGCCTGGTCGACCCGCTGCGCCGAGACCTGCTGCTGAGTAGCCGTCTGCACGCTCGGTCGAGCATCGCTACCACGCTGCCAGAGCACGGCACCGGTCGCCGCTGCGCCAACGATGGCGAGCGAGACCGCGAGCTTGGTGAGCGTGGCAGCCGTGCTGGCACCGGCCGCGGCCAGGGCTCCGCCACCGGCAGTGGCGCTGGCGTGGGCCGTGGAGGCACCCGCTGCGAGCGCGGCTCCACCCCCGACGGCCGCTAGCTTGAGTGCCAGCGTGCGCATCTGGAGGTCGCTCGGTCCCTCACGGGTCCCGGCGTCGAATGCACTGCGCAACAGCTCGGGAGCATCCCCGTGCGATTGCGTCCAGCGCGTCGGATCGGATTGATAAGTCATGGCAACCCCCTGCGTGCCTGCTCGCGTCGCGCCGCTTGTTCAAGCGCGCGTCTGCCGGCATGCAGTCGTGAATAAGCAGTCTGAAGTGGACAACCGAGAGCCTCGGCGACTTCTTGCATAGGAAGCTCCGCGAACTCGTACAAGACGATGACTTCGCGCTGCTCCGGCTTGAGCTCGCCGATAAGACGGTCGAGAAGGGCACGGCGCTCTTGCTCGACCAAATCGTCGTGCTGCGACGCGGCGGTCCCGTCGTCGGGCACTTCTTCCGTTGCCTGTTCGCGGCGACGGTGAGCGCGGTTGCGGTAGTCGCTGGCGACGCGGACCGCGATGGCAGAGAGCCAGGTGCGCAGCTGCGATCGCCCCTCGAAGGCATCGAGCTTGCGATGCACCACGATGAACGTCTCCTGCCACACGTCCTCGATGTCCGAGGGGCGCACGCCGAGCCGACGCAGCACGCGCCAGATGTACGGCCCGTGCTCGGCGACGACGGCGTCGAAGTCGAGCGGCACGGTGTCGTTGTGGGCCATCATGGGCGAGAGCTCACGCTGCCGGTCATCTGTGCCGAGGTCCAAGCGCGCGGTCCCTCCGTGCACCAGTGAAGCATCGACCCGGCCTGTCCCGCCAAAAATATCAGAGGCTTCGCGGCGTCCATCAGAGGCTTTGCGCGCTCCTGCGATCTCATGGCTGGGCGGCTCCGGCTTGGTTGCCGTCGCGAGGGAGGCGTTCGGCGCGTCGGCACGCGAGCGCAGCGGCATCGAGCACAGGGCGGTGGCGCCCCAGGCTGTAGCTGCATTCGAACTCGAGAGCGCCGGACCCACGTAGACCTCGCTGCCACCGTTGGCGAAGACGTGCGGTTTCCCAGGGTAGGACCAGACCTGCCGAGAACCGCGTATAGAAACGCGTCGTCTTTAACCTTGGTGGACGGGACAAGGCTGCGTTTATCACCGAAAACGGAGGGCAAGCCCAGCAAACAGGCTGCCGGACACAACGGGCGGACGCCAGAACACCACGCGCGAGCCGTCGGCCGCTCGATAGTAGTCTACCGTACGAAACAGAGAGGCGTCACCATGCGCCAGCATCGTGAGCTCGAGCGGACCCACGAGCCGGACGTTGCCAGCCAGCTC
>JBEGTL010000771.1:0-3471 GCA_041179425.1 Pseudomonadota bacterium
CGAACAAGTAACCAGCGTCGACGAAGACTGCGGTGCGGTCCATCTCCTACGCTACCAACTCATCGCGCGCGCGCGACCCCTATTGCAGGTGTGCCGAGCACTGCGCGGATGTTCGTGCGGCGTGCCGTGCCTACGAGGCCGGCAATCCAAAGGCCCGGCGCGCGCGGAGCGACAAGGTGGCGGGGTCGTGCTGGATGCGGCCCGCTTCGTCGATGGAGAGCCAGATTGGTCGATGACCCCGGTGCGAAGGAAAGAACACGGTGAGCAGTGGACTCGGCGCACGCGTGAGCCAGAGCTCGAAGGCATGGGCCTCGTCGGCCTTGTAGAACGTCGCGAGGGTGTCGCGCGCGACGTCGACGGCTTCTGTCGTGAGCCCACCGTCCGGTGGCAGATGCTCGTGGAGAGAGCGGCCGCTCGTCTCGCGCGCGCGTAGCTGCGTTAGCGTCGTCAGTGCTTGCTCGAGTGCCCGGGTCTGCACTTGCACGGCTTTGTCGGGCGCGGCCTCGGTACGCAGGCGGACCCGTGTGCGGGTCGCGAACGAGACGATGGGCGCGCGCCTGCTCTCGAGGCGCACCACCGCGTAGCCGATGGAGACCGCGCCCACGAGCAGCAAGACCAGCAGCGTACGCGGCGCGCGCCGATGGTGGAAGTGCACCACGCTGGTCACGACGGGCATCAAGAACATCAGCACCACCACGGTCTCCGCGAGCAGGCTGCCCGCTGCGATGGGCAAGAAGTCGCGCAGCGTGAGCTCGGGCGGACACACGCGCAGGTACTGCACCAGCAGCGACACCAAGAGCAGCACGAACGCTGGCCACGTGTAGCCCTTGTAGAGCAAAAACTCGCGCCGCGCGGCCCGGTTGCCGAGCCAGTACGGGAACAGAAAAGGGTAGAACACGTAGTACAAGAACGGGCGAGGTGGATGCTGACGGTAGTGCGCCTCGAAGCGCAGCTCGTTGGACAGCAGAATACGCAGCCAGCGTCGCTGACCCAGCACACGATGCGCAGCTTCGCCCAGCAAGAACACCGCGAGCGCCAGCGCCACTTGCAGCACGGCAAACGTCACCGGAAAGAGCTCGGCCGCAACGATCACCAGAATGGGCGCGGCGGCGAAGTACGTCGCGCGCAGCAAGAAGTCCGCCCCAAATTTGATCTCCGCGACACGCAACACGGGCGCGAGCTCAGCGCGTGACGCGGGTGTCCCGTCCCCAGCTTGGAGAAATCGGCCATCGCACTCGGCCTGCCCAAGGGCACGCTTGATCCAGCCCGCCCGGCGTGGGAGCTAAAAGGCGTGCGCACCGCATCCGTGAAACGCAAGGCTGCCCCAGGACTCGTGTCTTTCGTCGATCATTTACGGGTCACGGGTGACCCCGCACGGGTCACGGGTGACCCCGCACGGGTCACGGGTGACCCCGCACCGGTCCCCAGCGATCCCGCACCGGTCCCCAGCGATCCCGCGCCCTCGTCGATCGCGCGCAGCGACTACCAGCGCCTGCCCGACGGCCAGCTCGAGCTCATCGTCCGCTTCGACGAACGCGGCGTCGGTGGATACGTGGTCGGACCGCGCATGCACGCCCTTCGCAAGCACAACGACACCGCGCAAAGTTTCCTGAGTGTCCGCTTCAAGGCCGGTGGTGCCTACCCGTTCTTTGGTCGACCACTGTCGTCTCTGATCGACCAGCTCGTGCCGCTCGAGGATTTCTGGGGCGAGGGCGCCGAACAGCTGTCTCACGCGCTGGCTCGAGCACATGGGCACGACGCACGCGTCGAGACGCTGGAGCGCGCGCTCGCGCACCGTCTCACCGTCGCCACCTTCGAGCCGGCCTCGGTCCCCGCCGTTCGTCGCGCGGTGCGGCTGCTCGCGGCGGCACCCTCGTTGCCCTCGGTCGACGAGCTCGCCCGCGAGGTCGGCAGCAGCGCGCGCCAGCTGCGCCGCGCCTTCAGCGACGTGGTGGGCGTGGCTCCCAAACAGTACCTGCGCGTGGTGCGCTTTCAGCGCGCGCTGCGCGCTGCGAGACGGGCACCCGCGACGCCGTGGAGCGCCATCGCACGTTCCGTCGGGTACTTCGATCAATCGCACCTGCACGCCGAGTTTGTTGCCCTGGGCGGGGCGACTCCGACGACACTCGTCTCCCGCGGCCGCTGAGCCCGGAGGGCGGCGCACGCACTCGCTGCCAACAAAAGGAGCCGTCCATGCAAGGTGTTCTTTCGGTTCTTCGCTCGCTCGGCCTCGCAAGCTCGGTCTTGGGAGCCGCCGGTTGTGTGGCAGACACGGCCGAGCTCGACCCAGACGTGTCGGGCGTCGAGCAGGCGCTCGCGTGCCCTACGCCCACGCCCACGCCGCCGGCGCTCGTTGTGCCGGCCGGCACACACCTTTCGTTCTCGTGGTCCGCACGCGGCACGCAGAACTACGTGTGCAAGCAGGCCGCGGACGGCAGCTTGGTGTGGACCTTCGTCGAGCCCGAGGCCGTGCTGTACGGCCCCTCGGGTCACGTCGCCGGGCACCACTACGCAGGTCCCACCTGGGAAGCCAAGGATGGCAGCACCGTCGTCGGCACCCGGCTAGCCGGCGCCACCGTCGACCCCACGGCGATTCCGTGGCTCTTGTTACAGGCCACCACAAATACGGGCCAGGGGCGTCTCTCCAAGGTCACGTACATCCAGCGGCTCGACACGGTGGGCGGGCTCGCCCCCACCACGGGCTGCGACGCCGAGCACACAGGAGCCGCGGCCGATGTGGACTACACGGCCAGGTACGCGTTTTTTCGCTGAGTCGGTGAGGGGCGTGCGGGTCGCGCGGGGGCGTGCATCAAAAACCAAGTGACCGCCTCCACCCACGAGCGTACTGCTCTCATGCTGCACGCGATAAACAGCCGAGAGAGCGATCGATACGACGGCCCCCGACGCACGTTTTCCACGCGGAGCCACGCCACCTACGCCTTTGCAGAGTTCGAGCTCGACGAAGCGCGTTTCGAGCTGCGCAAACACGGGGTCGTCGTCGTGCTCCAGCCCAAGGCGTTGCGTCTGCTCTTGCACCTGCTCGTGCAGCGCGACCGCGCCGTGTCGACCGACGAGCTGTTCGCGGAGCTGTGGCCGGGCGAGCGTGTGAGTACGGCATCCATCAAGCGTGCCGTGATGGGCGCACGCCGCGCGCTCGGCGAGAGCGGTGAGTCGCAGCGCAGCATCCGCACGGTGCGCGGCTACGGCTACCAATTCGCGTTCCCGGTCCGCGTCTTGTCCAGCCACCGCTCGGCAGTCAGCCCTGCACCCGCACCCGCACCCGAAGGTGCGCGCGTCAGCATCGAGCTCACCGGGCTCACGCGCAGCGAGCTGGCCGACATGCTCGGCAAGTTTATGGCTCGGCGCTGCCCGAAGCCCGGCTCAGCGGTCGCGTCGTGTTGTGCCTCGACCAGCCGTCGTTGTGAGCCGGGATCGAGGCGTGCGTGTTGCCGCCGCGGCTCTCGACTCAGC
>JBEGTL010000772.1:0-3455 GCA_041179425.1 Pseudomonadota bacterium
AACGGCGACCTATTCGTCGAGGGCACCAAGGTGATCCTGATCAATGAGGAGGAAGTTCACATCTACGTGAGCGGTGCGATTCGTGCAGAGGATATCGACTCGACGAACGCAGTCAGCAGCAGCGCGATCGCAGATGCTCAGATCGAGTTCTCGGGTCGTGGTGTGCTGAGTGAGAACAACCAGCAAGGCTGGTTTACCAAGTTGTTCGCCAAGATACGTCCCTTCTAAAGACTCGAGGATCCGTTCATGAAGCAGTCGCTCGCCAAGTTCTTCGTCGCTCTCGCGCTGATTGCGCCCGCGCTCTCGCCAGCGCGCGCATCGGCCGCGCGCATCGAGGAGCTGTGTGAGGTGAACGGCGTGCGACCCAACCAGCTGATCGGCTACGGCCTGGTGGTCGGCCTCAGCAACACCGGCGACACCGGTCAGTCGCGCTTCACGGTGCAGAGCACGGCCGCCATGCTCCGCCGCCTCGGCGCAACGGTCGACCAGAAGTCCATCCAGACCAAGAACGCCGCCGCCGTGATGATCACCGCCACGCTGCCGCCGTTCGCGCAGCCGGGCGCGCGTGTCGACGTGGTGGTCTCGTCGCTCGGCAACGCGCGCAGCATCTTTGGCGGCACCCTGCTGCAGACGCCGCTCTTTGGCGCCGACAAAAAGGTCTACGCAGTGGCGCAGGGGCCGGTGTTGGTCGGCGGCTACCAAGCCCAGGGCATCACCGGCAGCTCGTTCACGAAAAACCACACCACGGTGGGTCGCGTGCCCGAGGGCGCGTTGGTCGAGCGTCAGGTGCCCTCGGTCGAGCTCGGCGCAGGTCCACTCATGCTCAACCTGCGCGAGCCTTCGTTCGTGAATGCCAGCCGCATCGCCAAGGCGATCGACGAGGCGCTCGGCGCGGGCACGGCAAACGCGCTCGACGGGGGTCGCGTCTCCGTGAAGATGACCAGTGCCTACGACAAGAACCCGGTCGGCATGCTCGCCGCCGTGCAGGTCGTCGAGGTCGAACCCGATAGCTCGGCGCGCGTGGTCATCGACGAGCGTACGGGCACGGTGGTCGTGGGCGCTGCCGTGCGTATCTCCGAGGTCGCCATCGCGCAGGGCGGTCTGACGGTCGAGATTCAAGAACAGAACCTGGTCTCGCAGCCTGCTCCGTTCACCATGAACGGCAACGCGAACACCGCCGTGGTGCCCAAGAGTGAGGTGCAGGTCGACACCGGCGCGCAGGCCATGTCGCACGTCAAGGCCTCTGCCAGCCTCAAGGAGCTGGTCGATGCGCTCAACGCGATCGGCGTGCGACCGCGCGACTTGATCGCCATCTTCCAGGCGCTGCGTACGGCCGGTGCGCTGCAAGCGCGGATTGAAGTCCAATGAACTTCAAGATCGCCGAGCCCAACGTTGCGCCGGGCCAAGCCGACGCCAAGCACCGCGCCGAAGACCCCGCCAACAAGGCGCGCGTCGACGCTGCCCGCAAGTTCGAGGGCATCCTCATGCAGCAGCTGCTGCAGGTCATGCGCAACAGTGCCAAGAGCGGAGGCCTGGGCGCGAGCGACGGCGCGTCCGGTCAGTACACCTCCATGTTCGACGACGCGATTGCCGAGCAGATGGCGGCGGGCGGCGGCATCGGTCTGGCCGGCACGCTCGTCGAGGCGATGGGCGGCCAACGATCGGACCTGCAGGCGCTGCCGTCGGACGGCAAGTCCGCGCTGTCTGCAAGCGAGGGTGGACTCTCGGTGCCGTCCAGCGTGGCGAGCCAACGCGTCGCACCGCCGATCCCCAACCTACGCGGCGCAACGGCCAAGCTCGCGCACGCCGCCTACCAGATCAGCGCGCCCGACGGCGGCAAACAGTGGTCGCGCGAAGGGACGCTCACCGAGCGCGACCTCGCGAGCAAGCTCGAGACGACGACCAAGAACGGCGTCGCCCACTTCTCCGTCAAAGACGCGCAGGGCTACAAAGACGCGTACAAGTGCAACCTGTTCGCGTTCGAAGCGGCGCGTCGTGCAGGCTTCGAGGTGCCCGTCATCAACCGCGACCACGGCTACGGCTTCCCCACCTCCAACATCGTCACCGAGGACGCGCAGGATGGCGTCATGAAGGGCGGCTGGGCCGAGGTCGTGCCCACCGCACAGATTGGCGAGCTCAAGAGCAAGCTCGAGCGCGGAGAGGCTGCGGTGATGCTCACGGGCGCAGGCAGTGATGGGCGTCACGGTCACATGGCGGTGGTCGAGCGCATCCACGACGTGCAGCTCGACGACAAGGGCGAGGTCAACCGCATCGTCTTCGACGGCTACGAAGCGCGGGCCGACGGTGCCCAGCACCTCGAGCGCCGCACCTGGAACCGAATGGGCCATGGCGAGGACAGCAAGCTGGCTCGAAACGGGTTCGGCAGCATCGAGCTGCTCCGCTTGCGGCCGGCCGAGACCCCGGAAACCCCCGAAATTAGGCTGTCTGGCGGGGTACGTCCGTCGTCTACGAAAACACCCTAAAGTTCGTCCGGTTCCCGCCCGATAATTAGGTCGGAGGAACAGGCGATGAAGATCAACGGCATCAACCGCCCGCAAGTCGATGCCGCCGTGACGGCGAGACCAGCGGCGCCGCGCGGTGTCAGCAGCTCGGCGACGAAGGTCGCCGTGTCTAGCCAGGCCAAACAACTTGCTGAGGCGCGCTCACCGCACGTCTCCGACGCAGCCAAGGTGCAGCGTCTGTTGGCCGCCGTCGCCCGTGGAGACTTCATGGTCTCGGCCGAGAGCGTCACCGACCGCATGATGACTGAGGAGCGCTGATCATGAGCGAGCCCGTCACAGAGCAGCCGGTCACTTCCGAGGTCGCGCCTACCGAGCCTGTCGCGTTCAGCGTCGTGGCCGCCTTTGGCGAGGTCCTCGGCCGTGAGCGCGCACTCGCGCTGCGTGCCGACGTCGACGGCCTGGCCGAGATCCAGGAAGAGAAGCGCACCTTGCTTCAAGAGTTGTTGGTTTCGGGAGCACCCGACGCCGAGACCGCCAAGCTCAAGCAGCAGGCGTTCTCCAACGTACAGTTGATACGCCATCTCGTCGCTTGTCTGCAGGGGCTCAGCTCCCCGCCGGCTTCGACGTATACCGCCGGCGGAGGTCGCCCTTCGGACGCCATGAGCCGGTCTTGGGGACGATTATGAGTATCTCGAGCATTCTGAACAACGGCGTCAAGGGCATGAATGCCTCGCAGCTGGCGACCCAGACAGCGTCGAGCAACATCTCGAACTCGTCGACCGTCGGCTACACGCGCCGCAGCACCAACATCCTGCCTGGGCAGTCGCTGATCAGCACCAGCAACGCCAAGCGTGTGGTCGAGCCGTTCATCGAAAAACGTCTGCTCGGCGCGAAGACGAGCTCCGGTGAAGCCAAGGCCAACGCGACCGCGGTGTCCGTGCTCGACAACGTCTTCGCCGAGGGCGACGGCAGCATCGGTAGCGCGCTCGACGA
>JBEGTL010000773.1:0-3442 GCA_041179425.1 Pseudomonadota bacterium
TGAGCGTGGTCACTTCTTGGCCGTCGAACCGCACGCTGCCGGCACTCGGCTCGATCAGGCGCAGCACCGCGCGGCCGAGTGTGCTCTTGCCGCAGCCACTCTCGCCGACCAGGCCCAACGTCTCGCCTGCGGCCAGCGTAAAGCTCACGTCGCTGACCGCGTGCACCCGCCG
Organism: Pseudomonadota bacterium; assembly: GCA_041179425.1. Classification (GTDB taxonomy): domain Bacteria; phylum Myxococcota_A; class Polyangia; order Polyangiales; family DASUME01; genus DASUME01. The sequence goes on from JBEGTL010000773.1 coordinate 173, forward strand.
TTTGTCGCGCCCAAACAGTCCAGTTTGGACCGGGAACGACTTGGATAGGTCGGTCACCTCGAGCAGTGCAGTCATGGCGCGCCCTCCCCCATGGCTGCGGTCATGAGCTGTGCTTTGGCCTCGACGTGAATACACGCGGCACTGCGGTCACCGGCGAATGGCAAGAGCGGCGGCTGCGCAAGGCTGCAGTCGGCCTGGGCGCGCCCGCAGCGATCGAGGAACCGGCAGCCCGGAGGCAGCTTGGAAAGCTCGGGCACCGAGCCGGGAATGGTGGCGAGGCGTGCCTTGCCGTGGTTGCCCACGTAGCTGGGCACGCTCTCGAGCAGACCGCGCGTGTAGGGGTGCAGCGGGTCGGCGATCAGCGCCTGGGTCTCCGCGCGCTCGACGATCTTGCCCGCGTACATCACCACCACCTCGTGCGCGTGCTCGGCGACCACCCCCAAGTCGTGGGTGATCAGCAGCACACTCATGCCCAGATCGCGCTGCAGGTTGGCCAGCAGTTCGAGGATCTGGGCCTGGATGGTCACGTCGAGTGCGGTCGTGGGTTCGTCGGCAATCAGCAGCTCGGGCTCGCCGGCGAGTGCGATGGCGATCATCACGCGCTGGCGCATGCCACCCGACAGCTGGTGCGGATAGGCGTCGATGCGCTCTTTGGGCGCGGGGATGCCCACGCGCTCGAGCAGACCCACGGCGCGCGCCCGCGCCTCGCCTCGCGACAGCCGACGGTGCGCACGCAGGGCCTCGACGATCTGAAAGCCGACCGTGAACACCGGGTTGAGTGAGGTCATCGGCTCTTGGAAGATCATGCCGATGTGGCGGCCCCGGATGCCGCGCAGCGCGCGCTCGCTCATCGTCGTGAGCTCTTGGCCCTGGAACCTGATGGACCCGCGCTCGAGCTGTGCGGGCGGGCGCGGCAACAGGCCCATGATGGCGAGCGAGGTGACACTCTTGCCCGAGCCGCTCTCGCCCACCAGGCCCACCGTCTTGCCGCGCGGCACCTCGAACGACACGCCATCGAGTGCGCGCACGGGGCCGTCATCGGTGTGGAAGGAGACCGCCAGGTCGCGCACTTCGAGCAGGGGCTCGCTCATCGCGGCCTACTGTACCTGCTCGCAGGCAACTTCTTCGACTTTGAGTCCAGCGCGCGGCGTCTGCGTGAAGACGCCCTCGGGCACCGCCACGTCGACCCGGATGTCGGACAGCCGCAACAGCGCGTCGGAGTCGTGCTCGAAGTCGTCGATGCGCACCGTGTGCGGGAGCTCTGAAGCGCCGACCTTTTGGTAGTCTTCGTAGCGTACGCGCACGAGCTTTTTGCCGCGCGCATCCCACAGCGTGGCCGACGCGAGGTAGAGGCGCTGCTGGCTCGGCGGCGCGGCTTTGTCGGCGTCGTGGACGCGCAGCTCGAGCTCCTCGCGACCGCCGTCCTTGCCCGCCCGCTTGAGCAGGTACAGACCGTTGCTGGCGCAGGTGAGCGGCTCTTGAGGTGCGCTCGTGCTCGGCTCGATCAGCGGTGCGTCGCCGAGCAGCACGCTGGCGACGTCGGCGCTCGAGAGCGCGACGCCCACCACGCGCCCGATGTTGCGCGCACACGCAGGGCCCGTCGTGTACTTGTTGTCCTTGTAGTCGGTGAGCGCGAAGTTCTGCCCGTCGCTGGTCAAGACCAGCGCGGGTCCAAACTGCGTCATGGCGTCGAAGCGGACGCGGTCGGGCCGCTCGACGAACATCAAGATGCGGCCCTTGATGCGGCCTTGTGCGCCGCGCTGATCGATCTTGGCCTCGGCACGCAGGCTGCGGATCGGGGCACTGGTGGCTCACTGCAGAGCGAGCGCTTGGGCGGGGTCGGTGATGCGCTGGATGGGGCACGTCGCACCGCCGCACGCGGTGATGAACAGCGCGAGAACGAGAAGAACGCGGAAACAACGAGAGTCGTGTAGGCGTACGGGCACGCGTACGTGGGGGGTGGGCTCGCGGACCGTACCGGTGATCACCTTACGATGCCCTCGATCACCCGCAGCGCCGTCTCGTGCCTGCCGAACGGCGGCATCACGTACGCACCGGCCACACGATCTTTCACCGCCGACAACATCTCGCGCGCAATCGCGATGCCCTCGTTGCGCCCCGCTTCGCCCGGACCCGCAGCGCGCATACGCTCGCGGATGGGCTCGGGCACCTGCATGCCGGGCACCTCGTTGTGCAAGAACTCGGCGTTGCGGTAGCTGGCCAGCGGCAACAGGCCCACCAGCACCGGGATCTTGAGCGGCTCGATGTCGCGCAGCATGCGGTCGAGCACCTTGGCGTCGTACACGGGCTGCGTCATCACCAGCTCGGCGCCTGCATCGACCTTCTCGCGCAGCCGATCGATCTCGCGCTCGTAGTCGTGTGCACCCGGCTCGGCACCGGTCGCGCACAAGAACTGCGTGGCCCCACCGAGCGCCTTGCCGCCGGGATCGTAGCCGCGGTTCATGGCGGTGATGAGGCGCAGCATGCCGATGGAGTCGGTGTCGTAGACCGCGCTCGCATGCGGGAAGTCGCCCATCTTGGGCGGGTCGCCAGTGATCACGACCAGGTTGCGCACACCGAGCTCGTGCGCCGCGAGCAAGTGCGCCACCTGCCCGAGCAAGTTGCGGTCGCGCGAGGTGACGTGCATGAGCGACGGCATGCCGACCTCTTGCTGGATGCGCAGGCACAAGGCGAGGTTGCCCATACGCGCCGATGCGCGCGGACCATCGGCGACGTTGATCACGTCGACACCGCCACGCTTGAGTGCGCGCGCCCCTTCGAGCGCCGACTCGAGCGTGAGACCGGGCGGCGGATTGATCTCCACCGACACCACGAACTTGGTGCCGAGCTTCTTGCCGAGCTCGCCCTTGTCGGCGGTGGCCACGATCTGCACGCCGGGCGCCACCTCGAGCGAGCGACGCGGCCCGTCTTCGCGCATGCCGCCGCCAGGAGCGTCGATGCCGTGGCTGCCGCCCGCGACCATGCGCGCGGCCGCGACGATCTTGCGGATGTGGTCGGGCGTGGTGCCGCAGCAACCGCCGACCGCGTTGGCGCCCGCCTTGTACAGACGGCGCGCGTAGATCTGGAAGTACTCGGGCGTGGTCATGTACGCGAGTCGGCCGTCGATCTGCTGCGGCATGCCGGCGTTGGGGATGGCGACCAGCGGCAGCCCGGGCCCCTTCATGCGCGTGAGCATCTCGTACACACCCGCGGGGCCGGTGGCGCAGTTGACGCCCACGGCATCGGCCTTCCACTCGGCCAGCAGCTCGG
>JBEGTL010000774.1:0-3442 GCA_041179425.1 Pseudomonadota bacterium
TGCACTCGACCGTATCCTCGAGCGGATCGAGCACGGTCCCGGAGCTCTCCGTCGTGTGAAAGAGCCCGAGATAGTGGGCCAGCTCGTGCAGCAACACGAGGTCCGCGTCGCCCAGCTCCCCCATCTGGTCGATCGCCAGCGCGACCCCTGAGCGGCTGCTGCCGTGCAGACCGAGGACGCCAGGAATGCCTCCCGCGATGCCGACGTAGCTGCTCATGTCGCGGATCAAAAAGACGTTCAGACCCGGCGTATCGAGGCCCGCCGAGAGCTTGAACAGCTCGTCGAGTCGTTTGGGACGGCCCTCCACTTCGCGGTCGCCGACCTTGCGCCGCGGCACCTCGAGCACGGAAAGCTCCTCACGTAGCGCGCCTACCACGTCGAACTCGCGCACCGTGCCGACCGACATGCCGAACGTGCGCAGCCTCTTGTCGAGGTTCTCGAGCATCGCCGCGACGCGGCGTTCGCCCGGATGAAAGCCGCCCTCTTCGAGCTCGGCACCACCCCCGACGTAGAACATGTTCAGGTCCAAAATGCCCGCCCCCTGCGCGCGCGAAGCGAGCACCACCTCGACGTGCTGGGCCGTGGGGCTGCGCACGCCCAGACGCAATCCGCTCGCGGACGGCAACAATGCCGGGTTGTTCGGGAACATCAGCGCCGCGAGCGCACTTCCGTCGTGCAAGATCGTGTTCTCGCTGCGCTTGCCCGTGGCCAGCTGCGCGCGGTCGTAGACGTCCCGTCCGAGGTCGAGCGAGCGCACGGTCAACACGTCGAGGGAGCGATCACAGTCCCCCTGGACGTACACCAAGCCGGGATTCGTCGCACCTGGTACGGGGACCTCGTTGCCGCCACGGCGCAGCTCGAACCCGCGCGGCGAAGTGAGGATGTCGACGTCGGCAGGCAGCACCAAGCGGTGGGTGCACGCCATCACCGGCTGCAGCGACGCGTCGTCGGTGCGCACCTCGACCGGCCGACACGACTGGTTCTCGGCACAGTCTTCGGACAACAGACACGGCTCGAGACACACGCCGGTCAGCGCGCACAGGCCGCTCTGACAGTCGCTGCCCTTCGTGCACGCCTGCAGCGCCACGCGCGAACCTACCGGCGCTGCGCAGTGCAGCGCCACGGGCATCCGGTCGTCGACGGGCATGGTCGAGTCGAACACGCAGCGCGAGCTCGCGTCACAGTCGCTGCGTCGCGCGCAGCTGCCCAACGAAGCGACCGAGTCGAAACAGCCGAGCGGCGGCACGTTCTCGACAAAGAAGGTCGCACTCGTGATGGTCGCGCGCGTCGGCGATTCGTCGCCGCACGCCGCACACAACGCGAGCAACACGAGCAAGCAAAGCTGCTCGCGCGCCGCCAGCGCGCAGGTGCGCACCGCGACGTGGCCATCGCCAGTCATCCGAAGCCCCCTCCCCCGCCCCCCGACGGAAGAAAAGCCATGTACGTCGCCCCGGGCCTCGTGCGCGGAGTTGCGCGCGACGCCTCACAGCCGCGCGTCGCTCGCGCCCCCCGGCACGAACCACTCGCTGCACTGTTGATCTACGAGGCTACGACCAAGCGCATCCCTCGTGAACTACGATCCGCGCGAAGCTGGAACACGACGGCGAAACTCCCGGTAGACCGGGCCGACTTTTTCGAGTGCGGCGAGGCGCGCGCGCTTCACCTGATCTTCGGGTACGCCACGCGAGAGCGCCTCGTCGATGCACGCGAGCGCCGCGACCGCGCGTCCGCGTTGCACGAAGCACTCGGCCAGGTGCGGCAGCACTTGTTCACGCGGGCACCCCAGGGCGAGTGCGCGCCGCAACAGACCGATGGCCTGCCCGTGCTGCCCTTGCAGCAGCGAGAGCTCGCCCAGCTGCGCAAACAACATGCCCGTGACCTCGCCCTCCTGGACCCACTGCACACCGAGCCGCAGGACCTCTTCGGCGGAGCTGTACTCCTGCTTACGCGTGTACGCAGTGCCGAGCAGCCCGAGCGCGCGCGCCAGCTGGGACTTGGCATCGTTGGCCAGCGCCTGCCCTTGCGGGGTGCGCAACAGCATGGACAACGGCCCTGCCCACGGCTCGAGAATCTCGAGCGTGCCCTCGTGGTCACCGCGCTTCATCGCGGCCTCGGCCTCGGGTATCTTGCCGAGGTCGATGGCGAAGGGGCGCTGCGGGCGCGAGGACTGTTCCTCGCGGCGCACGGCCTCGCGGATGACCTCCCGGAATTCTTCCACGCTGACTTCGTCGGCCAGCGTGCCGAGGCCGATGACGATGGTGGGCTCTTGCCCGCGCGGCGTCTGCGGAACGTCGAGCCGCAGCTCGTGCACCACGATGCCGAAGATGGGCGCGAGCAGCAGGTAACGTACGCCGATGTAGCGCTGCACCGCCTCGACGTTGTCGAGATCGCTCGGCGGGTCGGTGAGCTCTTCGGGCTGCACCAACGCTTGGGTCAGCGCCCGCCGGAAGTCGGGCAGCGCCATCGCGTGCTCGTCACCGTGGTCGCCGATCGCAAACGTGACCTGCGTGTTGTCCGTGGAGCGCGGATCGATGGCTAGCGCCGTGATCCGCACGCCGGCGACGAGCGCGAAGGCGACGTACTTGCGCCCGATCGCTTCGCACAGCTGCTCGAAGTTGGGCGCGGAAGTCGCGACCTTATCGAACCAGTCGTCCGCCCGCGCGGCTCGAAGATTGACTACGCGTCGCTCTGCGCCCACCGCTCCCTCTTCGTTGTGAGGCCACCCGACCCACAGGGGAAGGCCTGAAAACAAAGCGTACCTTACTTGGCTCTTGCTTCGGCTTTCTTTCGATACCAGTCGAGTGTGCGCTCGAGTCCTTCTTCGAGCTCGACCTTGGGCCGGAAGCCGAGCAGGCGCTCTGCCTTGCGCACGTCGGGTACGCGTAGCTCGACATCGGCGAAGTCCCACTTGACGGAGACCACCTTCGAGCTGCTCCGTGCCAGACGTGTGATGAGGTGCGCGAGCTGGTAGATGGTGATCGTGCTGCGCGGGTTGCCGATGTTGAACGCCTCGCCGATGGCCTCGACGCGCGTCATCGCGAGCAGGATGCCGTCGACGATATCGTCGATGTAACACCACGAACGAATCTGATCGCCCTCGTTGTGCACCGTGAGGTTCTCGTTGCGCAGTGCCTTCACGACGAACGCGTGGATGGCACCCTCGCCCACCTGCCCCGGCCCAAAGATGTTGAACGGGCGGATGGAGCACGTGGGCAGCTGGTATTGCTTCCAGTAATTGTGTGCGAGGTGCTCGGTGGCCAGCTTGGACACAGCGTACGTCCAGCGTGCCTCGCCCACGGCGCCCAGGCTGGTGACGTCGGCCTCGCGCACACGAAAGGCGTAGGTGCCAAACACCTCGGACGTGGAAAAATCGAGGAAACGTTTGATGGTGCCCACGTCGACGGCGGCGCGCAGCGCGTTCATCGTGCCCTCGAGCGCGACC
>JBEGTL010000775.1:0-3424 GCA_041179425.1 Pseudomonadota bacterium
GGCCATCTACGCTGGCGGGCACGTCTTGATCGACCGCAAGGACAACTCGAGCGCGGTCACCTCGATGTCCCAGGCGGCGGCCGACGTCGCCGCTGGCAACTCGTTGGTCATCTTCCCCGAGGGCACTCGGGCGGGTGCCGAGGTCATCCAGCCTTTCAAGAGGGGCGGCTTCCACCTCGCGCGCCAGGCCAATGTCTCGGTGGTCCCGGTGGGCATCCGCGGCACGCGAGGGGTGATGGGCAAAGAAGACCTCGTCATTCGCCCCGGTAAGGTGTCGGTCCACGTCGGCGCACCGGTGCGAGTGACCGACTTCGAAAATGCGCTGGTCTGTTCGGACTACGTCCGCGCGCGCATGAGCGAGCTCGCGGCGATGCCGCTCGTGGCCGGGAGAGCGCCAAGAGATAGCTTGGCCCCGGCCGAGGCGGCTACTCGGACGTAGGCCTCTACGTCGCCGTCGCCGAGCAGCTGCATCGGCACGCGATCAGCCCATCGCCGGGTTCCCGGTCATGCGGAACAGACTTACGGTCATGGTCGCTGCTCGACTCGACTCGCACAGTGATCCCGTGGTTCGGCACCTGCCCAACGCGCGACAGTGCGCTGGTTCAGCTGCCGCCGAACCTCGCAGGAGGATCTTCATGTCGAGCTCGAATACGTACAGTGGAAGCTGTTTTTGTGGTGCGGTCGAAGTCACCGTGACGGGCGATCCCGAAGCGATGGGCTACTGCCACTGCGCGTCCTGTCGTCTGTGGTCTGCTGGTCCAGTCAACGCATTCACGCTGTGGAAGCCGACTTCGGTGCGCGTCGATCGCGGGAGCGAACAGCTCGGCTCCTTCCAGAAGAGCGCCAACAGCATCCGCAAGTGGTGTGCGAGCTGTGGCGGTCACGTGCTCACCGAGCATCCGGAGTTCGGCGACTCACTTCATCGACGTGTTCCGCCGCTTCTACGGTCCGACCCACAAGGCGTTCGAGGCGCTCGACACCAAGGGGCAGAGCGCGCTCGCGGCCGACCTCGCGAGCCTGATCGCCGAGTACGACGTGGGCGGTGCGCGGGGCCTGGTCGTGCCCGCGGAGTACCTCGAGATCGTGGTCCGGACGACGGGCTGAGCCGAGTCAGCGCGGCGGGTAGGTGGCCGCCGCAAACGGGGAGGGCTGCCCTTTGCGGCCCAGCTCGACACGCACCAGCGTGAGCCCGTGCGCAGGGGCCGTCTGCCCGCTGTCGACCCTGTCGGCGTCCTGGCCCAGCATCTTGGGCACGCTCGCCAGCGGCAGACGTCCGCGACCCACGTCGATCAGCGTGCCGGCCAGGATGCGCACCATGTTCTTCATGAATGCGGTGCCGCGCACCTCGATGGCGAGCATGGTCGGGTCGCCGCCGTACGCCTCGCTCACCTCGATGGAGTGCAGCGTGCGCATGGTGTTCTCGCGGACGTCGTCGGCCTGCCGGAACGCGCGGTAGTCGTGGGTGCCCGTGAGCTCGTGCGCGGCCGCGCGCATCGCTCCCATGTCGAGCTTCCAGAGCCGGTTGAGCTGGTAGGCGCGGTGCCGCGTGAGCGGGTTCTGCGCCTCGCCGACTTGTGCCAGGTAGCGGTACGTCTTCTCCAGCGCATCGAAGCGCGGGTCGTAGCCGACGGGGCAGTACGCCGTGCGCTGCACGCGCAGGTCGCCGGGCAGCGCGCGGTTGATGCCCAAAAAGAAGCCCTTGAGCGGGATCTCGCGCGCGCTGTCGAAGGCGACCACTTGCCCGAGCGCGTGCACGCCCGTGTCGGTGCGGCCCGAGGCGCGAATCCGGGTGGGGTGCCCGGTCAGCGTCGCTATCGCGCGCTCGAGCTCGCCCTGTACGGTGCGCTGCTGGGGCTGCAGCTGCGAGCCTGCGAAGTCGGTCCCGTCGTAGGCCACCGTGAGACACACGCCGATGCGGCGAGCGTCTGTCGTGGACGCGCTGGCAGCATCAGAACTGAGCGCCGAGTCCGAGGGTGAAGCTGCGGTCTCCGGTGCCTTTGGTGCGTGACTCATAGTACTCGAACAGCACGTACGTGTGGTTGACGCCCCAGTCTTCGTCGAGGCGGCGTGCAGTGCCGCGATCGAAGAAGTCGAGCTCGAACGCGGCTTGGGCGCCCCAGCGTAGCCCCTGGTTGAAGCCGCTGCCGTCGGACTTGCCACCGGTGTCGGCCTTCCAGCGTACGGCCTCGTAGCCGAGCTTGCCGGCGAACGTGAGCGGCACGACCGTGTGGCGCGCGAGCGAGTCGATGCGCAGCACGCCGAGTGCGCTGAGCGGGAACAGCACCAACTTGGTCTTTTCGCCTTCGCGCGTGTTGCTATCGCTGCCAAACGCCTTGGCGTCGTACTTGGCCCAGCCGAAGCCGCCCGCGACGTTGAGCTGGCCGACGTAGGGTAGGTGCAGCACCGTGACGTCGAGCTCGGTGTTGAGCATCCAGCCGTGGTCGCCCGCGAACACGCGCTTGAACGAGCGCGACTTGCCGGGCTGGTACGGCCCGAGCCGCAGCTCGAACGCATACCACTGCGCGGACTCCACCTCGACCGGTGGGTTGTAGTCCTCCTCGAAAGCATCGGGCGCCCGAGCGGAGGCAGACGATACGAACCCGAGAGCAGAGACGACGAACAACAGACCCAGAGCTTGCCGCATCACGCGCGCCCCCGACGACGAATCAAAGCGGTCAGTGCGAGCGCTAGCAGCGCCATGCTGAGGGCACTGCCTTTGTTGGTGGGATGGAGATTGCACGACTCGAGCCCGCAGTCGCCTTCGTCCGCCGCACGACACGTATCGCGGAATCCGAAGGTCTCCTTGCGCGTCACGCAGGTGGGAACGGAGAGCTTGCTCTCGTTGCCCGCAGGGTCGATGGCGACCACCGCGACGGCGACCGTCTGGTCGATCGCCACGTTCGAGAGGTCGGTGAGCGTCACGGTCTTGGACTCGCTGGCCCCCGTGCGAATGACGCCAGCGGCATTGACGGGTGCAACGTTGCCTCCGATCAGAATGCCGGAGCCGCAGGCTGCCGTGGTCGTGCCGGTTCCAGCGTCGCCCGTACTCCCGGCGTCTGTTCCAGCATCGGCCGATGTCCCTGCATCGTTAGTGCCTGCGTCTGCCACGCCTGCGTCTGCTACGCCCGCGTCTGCCTCGGCTCCCGCGTCACCGCCATCGGAGGTGCCCGTGACGCCCCCGTCGGAAGCTCCCGCGTCACCCCCGTCGGAGACGCCAGCATCCGTTGCTTCTGCGTCTGCGGTGCCGCTGCCCGCATCCGTCGGCGTGACGGCACCGCCGCCTGCCGTGGTGTCGAAGTACGCGCGATACTTGGTTAGCGCGACAGAGCTCGACGGCGCCTTGAAGGAGACCTCGAGTCGATTTTCGCCGCTCACGCCGTTCAAGCCGGTCGGTGCCGCGGGACGCTTGGTGTACGGCGAGAAC
>JBEGTL010000776.1:0-3424 GCA_041179425.1 Pseudomonadota bacterium
TGATGCAAGAGCTCCTAACCGGAAGGATCCGCCTAGTATGAGCGCCGTCGGTGAAGCTGAACGCCGTACCCAAAAACGCGTCGTCAAGCTGTTCATCGATGCGCTCCACTACGCCTATCTCGGCAATCTCAGCGACCGAGAAAACGCGAACATCATCCCCAGCGAGCTCGAACACTTCCTCTTCGCCTACCAAGGCTACGACGAGCGCGAGGATGGCGAGCTGCTGATGCGCCGCGCGATCGACGAGCTCGAAAGGACCGCAGGCAACACCAGCCAGAGCATCTACGACCGCAACCGCGCGGTCTACGAGCTGCTTCGCTACGGCGTGCACCTGAAACCCGAGGCCGGCACGCTCACCGAAACCGTGCGGCTGATCGACTGGGAGGTGCCCGAGCGCAATCGCTTCGCCATCGCCGAGGAGGTCACCGTCAAGCCCAAGGACCCGAAGGCGCACGTCAAGCGACCGGACATCGTGCTGTACGTGAACGGGATCGCGCTGGCCGTGCTGGAGTTGAAGCGCTCGAGTGTGTCGGTGGCCGAGGGCATCCGGCAGAACCTGGACAACCAGAAGAGGGAGTTCATCCAGCCCTTCTTCTCCACCATCCAGTTTGTGATGGCAGGCAGCGACACGGAGGGCCTTCGCTACGGCACGATCGAGACGCGCGAGAAGTACTACCTCACGTGGAAGGAGCCGTGGCAGAGCGAGGCTGTCGCACCGTTCGCCGACGGCGCGCTCGATCGCTCCCTGGTCCAGCTGTGCGACAAGGCGCGTTTCCTCGAGCTGATCCACGACTTCATCGTGTTCGACGCAGGCGTGAAGAAGCTGCCGCGGCACAACCAGTACTTCGGTGTGCGGGCGGCGCAGGCGCACGTGCGGCGACGCGAAGGCGGCATCGTTTGGCACACGCAGGGCTCGGGCAAGAGCCTGACCATGGTGTGGCTCGCCAGGTGGATCTGCGAGAACATGACCGACTCGCGTGTGCTGATCATCACGGATCGCACTGAGCTCGACGAACAGATCGAGAAGGTGTTTTTCGGGGTCGGCGAGAAGATCCGTCGTACCAAGTCGGGTGCAGACATGCTCACGCTGCTCAACGCGAGCGGCCCGGCGCTCATCTGCTCGCTGATCCATAAGTTCGGCGGCAAAGAAGACGGCGAGAAGGTGGGCGACCTCCGCAGCTTTGTGGAAGAGCTGAAGAAGTCGCTTCCCGCGGATTTCAAGCCCAAAGGCGACCTCTACGTGTTCGTAGATGAGTGCCACCGCACGCAGTCAGGCGAGCTACATGCCGCGATGACGTCGCTGCTGCCGAACGCGATGTTCATCGGCTTCACCGGCACACCTCTGCTCAAGGCGGACAAGAAGAAGAGCATCGAGCTGTTCGGCAGCTACATCCACACCTACAAGTTCGACGAGGCCGTGAAGGACGGCGTGGTGCTCGATCTGCGTTACGAGGCGCGCGACATCGATCAGAGCATCACGTCGCCGGCCAAGATCGACCAATGGTTCGAAGCCAAGACGCACGGCCTGACACCGCTTGCGCGGGCGCAGCTCAAGGCTCGTTGGGGCACCATGCAGAAGGTGCTCTCCAGCCAGTCGCGGTTGCAAAAGATCGCGGCCGACATTCTGTTCGATATGGAAGTGCGCGACCGACTGCAAAGCGGGCGCGGAAACGCGCTGCTAGTAGCAGGCAGCATCTACGAGGCGTGCAAGTTCTACGAGCTGTTCGCGAAAACTACGCTGACGGGCAAGTGCGCGATCATCACTTCGTACGCGCCGACTGCCGCGAGCATCAAGGGCGAAGGCAGCGGAGAAGGCGCCACCGACACGCTCGAGAAGTACAACATCTACCGTCAGATGTTGGCCGACTGGTTCGACGAGCCGCCAGAGCAAGCAGTGAACCGGGCCGAGGACTTCGAGAAAGCGGTCAAGAAGAAATTCATCGAGGAGCCCGGCCAGATGCGGCTGCTCATCGTGGTCGACAAGCTGCTCACTGGCTTCGACGCGCCCCCTGCGACGTACCTCTACATCGACAAGCAGATGCGCGATCACGGCCTGTTTCAGGCCATTTGTCGCGTCAACCGCCTCGATGGAGACGACAAGGACTTTGGCTACGTCGTCGATTACAAGGACCTGTTCCGGCAGCTCGAGGGTGCCGTGAACGACTATACTTCTGGTGCCCTCGACGGCTTCGACAAGGAAGATGTCGCAGGACTGCTGGAGGATCGCCTCGAGCGAGCCAGTGACGGCCTCGATGAAGCGCTCGAGGCGATGCGCGCACTTTGCGAGCCAGTCCGGGCGCCGCGTCAGCTCGAAGACTACTTCCGATACTTCTCCTCCGAAGAACCTGGCAACGCCGCGCAGCGAGCAGCCAACGAACCTCAGCGGCTCGCGCTCTACAGGCTCACGGCAGCGCTGGTGCGCGCATACTCAAACATTGCTAACGAGATGGAAGAAGCCGGGTATTCCAAGGAGAACGCCCTGGCGATCAAGAACGAGATCGCCGAGTACGAGCGCTTGCGCTCGGCCATCAAGCTGCACAGCGCCGACGCCATCGACCTGAAGCAGTACGAGCCGGCGATGCGGCACCTCATCGATACGTACATCCGCGCCGATGAGAGCCAGAGGGTCTCCGAGTTCGAAGACCTATCCTTGATTCAGTTGATCGTGGAGCGCGGCCCCGCGGCCATCGAAGCGTTGCCGCGAGCCATCCGCGAGAACCAGAACGCCGCTGCCGAGACGATCGAGAACAACGTGCGTCGACTCATTGTCGACGAGTCGCCGGTCAACCCCAAGTACTACGAAAGCATGTCCGCGCTGCTCGACTCCTTGATCGCACAGCGCCGAGAGAATGCTGTCGACTATCAGGAGTACATGCGGCAAGTCGTCGACCTCGCGCGCGCTGCCAAGAACGGCCCTACGCCAAACACGCGGCCGGCGTCACTCGACACGGCCGCCAAGCGCGCGCTGTACGACAATCTCGGCAACGACGAAGTGCTCGCTCTACGCGTGGACGATGCCGTGCGCGCAGCCAGCCAGGACGCTTGGCGCAGCAACACCATGAAGACCAGGCGCGTCCGTCAAGCGATCCGCGGCGTTGTCGGCGATGATGAGGCACGCGTCGAGCTGATCCTCGAGCTCGTCAAGAACCAACATGGCTACTGAGACGCGAGAGCTGACCGTCAGCGGCGTGCACGTAGCGGTCGTGCGTAAAGCGATCAAGAACCTGCACCTCGGCGTCTACCCGCCCGACGGCCGCGTACGCGTGGCCGCGCCTCTCGCGGTCTCCGACGCAGCCGTGCGCGTCGCGGTGATCAGTAAGCTCCGCTGGATCAAGCGACAGCAAGCCGCCTTCGCGCACCAGCCACGCCAGTCGCAGCGCGAGATGGTCGATGGCGAGAGCCACTACTATCTCGGCCGGCGCTA
>JBEGTL010000777.1:0-3421 GCA_041179425.1 Pseudomonadota bacterium
TGTCTCGCCATTTCTGCGCCTCCTGTAGGTGGGGCGCGGAACATCGCCCATCACTGGGCGCGCGAGGAAGACGCGGTCAGGCGAGTGGGTACTTTGAGACAGCCTCTCCTGGAAACCTAAGTACCGATGGGCGGTGAATGGATCTCGGATCGTGCCCAAACCAACTCGAATTTCTAGCCGTGATAGCTCGCCGGAGGATGCGCTCATTGCGAGCGGGGCTAGCCTGGAGACCGTGGCAAAGCGTCCCCGTCGAGTGTTCAGCCCGGCCGCCAAGCTGCGGATCGTGAAAGAGGCAGACAGCTGTCTAGCCAGCGGCAAGCGTGGCGCCCTCGAGGCCATGCTTCGGCGAGAGGGCCTTTACAGCTCGCTCCTTGCAACTTGGCGCACGCAGCTGGGGGCGCATGGCACCGGGGGCCTGGCAACGAAGAAGCCCGGTCGAAAGCCGAAGCTCACGGAGGCTGAACGACGCAACGCGGAGCTCACGAAGCGCAACGCAGAGCTCGAGCGAAAGCTACACGTGGCCAACGTGCTTATCGCACTCCAAAAAAAAGCGCACGAGGTGTTGGGGCTTGTACTGCCCGAGAGCGACGGCGGCAGCTGATGGACCTTGTCGAAGACCATTCCGATCCCGGCGTCTCGGTCGTCGTCGCGTGCGCAGCGCTCGGCTTGAGCCGCGCGACGCTGTATCGCGCCACCTGTGCTGCTCCGCCGCCCACGGTGCGGCAACGCGCGCCGAATCATCGGCGTCTGTGTGACGAGGAACGGCTTGCCATTCGCGACGTGATGCACACACCTGAGTTCGTGGATCAACCGCCCACGGAGGTGTTCGCGACGCTGCTCAGCCGTGGAGTCTACCTGGGTTCGATCCGCACGATTTACCGGGTGCTCGCAGAGCTTGGAGAAACGCAAGAGCGACGTGACCAGCGGCTTCCTCACCCGTACGTGAAGCCGTCTTTGACGGCGACAGCTCCGAACCAGATATGGACCTGGGACATCACGAAATTGGCCACGGTGAACAAGGGCGTCTTCCTGCATGCGTACGTGATCATCGACTTGTTTAGTCGCTACGTCGTAGGCTGGATGGTTGCGACGAAGGAGTGCAAGCACCTGGCGGCCCAGCTGTTCTCCGAGACCGTCGCTCGACACGATGTTGAGCCAGGTCTGACCGTGCACTCGGACCGTGGCGCCGCCATGAAGAGCGACACCCTCGCGCAGCTTCTCGCGACGCTCGGCGTCGGCCAGAGCTTCAGTCGCCCTCACGTCTCCGACGACAACGCCTTCAGCGAGGCCCAGTTCAAAACCCTGAAGTACCAGCCTGATTATCCAGGGCTGTTCACGGGCGAGCTGCATGCACGCGGCTGGCTCGCGCCCTTCTTCGGCTGGCACAATGACGACCACCATCACTGCGGGCTCGCGCTCTTCACGCCTGCAGAGGTATTCCACGGGCGCGTGGCGACGGTGCACGCGCTCCGGCAGGCCGCGCTCGACGCCGCGTATGCATTGCATCCAGCCCGCTTCCCCAACGGCCCGCCAAGGGCCGCTCTGCCGCCTACAGCGGTGTCCATCAACCCGCTCGAAGCTCAGGCCGTCTCCGTCGGCGACGCCGTGCAAACGGCCGTGGAGCCGCTCGTCCTGATCACGAGCACCTCCTTGCCCGTCGACGACGAACTTCCACCGATCAGAATTCAGATGGCGTCTGACGCCGTGGCGAGGACGCCACGACGTCAGACGCCGGTCGCCGAGACGGCTCCGCTTCACTCATAGAATTCACGCAACTGCTGTCTCATACGCGTTGACATATTCCGTGACTGCGACCGCGAGAGCACGACACGGGGCTCACTCCAGACTTGCGAACCGCGACGCCTATCCCCGCGAAGGGTCCTGAGGTACCGTCCACACGATCTGAAAATGGGGGAAAATCTTGCGAATCAGCACGAAGTGGCGGCAGCCACCAAGCTACTGGGTATTGATCTCAACTTTGCTCGCCTGCGCAGAGATGAGTTCTGCTCCCACGGAATTAATGGGCGAGCAGGCGTCGCCGCTTTTGAGCGCGCCCGGGAACATTCTCAGTAACGCCGGCTTTGAGAGCGCTGGAACTCTGGGCACGGTTCCGACGTCGTGGGCTCACGACGGCGAGCTCGAGTCGACCCGCGGCGGTGCGCATACCGGCGTGCAGAACGTCTTGATTGGCGACTTGATCTCCACGCCGGGGCCCGCGTGGCATTCGATCGACCAAGTCATGACGGTCCAGGCAAACACTCGCTACCGTGTGGGGGTCTGGGTCCGGACCTCTCCTGACCTCACGGCTGGCACGATCGACATTCGTGCCGGGTCCAACGGCGTTGTTCTGTCGCATCTTCAGTTCGGCCCCGCAGCGTCAGGCTATCGCTATCAAGCACTGGAGTTTGAATCGGGCAGCGAGACCTCGGCCACGCTGCTGATTGGCTTTGTCAGCAGCAGCCCCAAATCGTGGATGCGAGTGGACGACGTTAGCGTGATCCCTAATCGCATCAGCGACGGAGGCTTCGAAATGACGCCTGGTCCGGGTCTGGCTAACTCCTGGCTGGGCGACGGGATGTCAACCGTGGGTCAGTCGAGTGCGCGCTCCGGAAGCAGGGGTGTACGCGTCGCGAACACAGATGCGGGCTGGCATGCAGTCAATCAGTTTGCCACGGTGCGACCAAATACGGCATACGTGGTGCAAGGCTGGCTCCGTTCGTCGGCCGGCCTCGCGAATATCCACCTCGACATCCGAGGCTCTAACAATGCTTTCATCGCTGGGGTGAGCCCCGCGGGTGGCCCCAGCTGGCAACGCGTGAGCTTCACCTTCAACTCCGGTGCGAATACCTCCGTTCTGTTTTACGCCGGGTACATGGGGGCCGGCGCGGGCACCTTCCTCGATGCGGACGACCTGTCAATCTTCGAGGCCGACCCGCCAGCAGTGCCCGCCGGTGCGTTCACAAAAAGCATATCGAGTTCGGGGGGGCTGAATTGCGCAAGTCTTTGCGCCAACGGAAACACCGGCCCGATCGGCGTCTGCGTAGATGGGTACTCCGACACGGGCATGGGAGCTCCGAGCATCGGTTGCACTACGGCCCCCGCCAATCAAGCGCAGACGGCCCTAACCTGCTATTGCCAACCCAAGCCTTTTCGCGAGACTGGGCAAGCTTCGTTTCTGACCAAGGCCTATACCCAGCATCTCGGGCGTCTGACGAACGCGCAGACAATGAAGAATGTTGGATTGCAGGGTACGGACAACGCCCCGTCAGTTCAGACCTCCCATGGACGAGTTTTCGAGGTATGGTCAAGAGTTGTGGATCAGAAATCTGATCAAGCGGCGACCTTTGTCTGATGAACATGCTTCTTGGTCTTACTCTTGACCATGTCCGGTCGCGTAGCTTCTGTGCCGACGTTGCGCTCT
>JBEGTL010000778.1:0-3410 GCA_041179425.1 Pseudomonadota bacterium
CGGCGCACGGGCGCACGCCGGGCTCGCGCGCTCGTCAGGCAGCTGCCAGGACCCCTGGAGCGCTGGGCCGCGCCCAGAGCCTGCCTCCTGCAATGCTCCTCGTCACGCACGCGTGCCGAAAGCACACGAGCAAGCTCGAGCGGCACGTGGTGTTCGCGAGCTGGGCAAGGGCCTCGGCCCGGTGCTGCGGCTCGTCGAACGTGTGGGTCAGACCGAACGGGTCGGTGACCGTGTGTCCGCTGATGGAGAGGAAGGGGGAGATCTCCGAGCCGTTTTCGTTCCGCTTCGGAGACGACGAGGCCGACTTCGGTCGTCGACTTTTTTGTCAGCTGCAACGTCAGCGCCTCGACGCGAGGCTGGATACGCGTCGACTCGGCAACGGACTGTGCGCCGACATGGGTAGAGAAGACTGGCGCGGTCAGCGCACCGGTGACGACTAGGAGGCGCAGCGCGGCGCCTCCCCACCGCCGACGGGCGGAGTGTGGATCGATCATGTTGATATCCCCTGACTGCGTGTTGGGCCGGCATCGGCTCGCAGTCAGGTTGGTTTACGAACGACCTCCGCCGTCGATCCCTCGAGGACATGTCGCTCTACTGGTACGGACACAGAGTCAGAGTCAGCGCCCGAGATCGACTCCGACGAGGCCGTGGTGCGCTACGTACTCGCCAACCCAGGCGCGCGGTCACGTCTCGACGAGCGCCAAGGTGCAGAACGCCAAAGTGCTATCGATGCGCTGAGGCGCGCTGCGCAAGCGAAGCGCTCGTGCGCTCCGTGGGACGAGCAGCGCGTGTGCTCAGCCGGGCAGGCCGACCTTCAGCTTGTACGTCACGTCGACGACCTGACCGCCGACGGTACCCTTGAACTTGAGGGTGTGCGTGCTGCCGAGCAGGAAGGTGAGCGGGTCGAGCCGGAAGGCGACGTAGTAGCCCTTGTCCGCGTACGGACTCAGCGGTTGCGGACCCGGGATGCCGTACACGTTGTTGGCCGGCAGCGTGAGGCTGGTGGGGTCTGACTCGACCAGGTATGCCGGCACGTTGATCGCCACGCCGTCGAGCGAAGCAGACAGGTCGGTGGGCTGGCCAAAGGCGTCGTCGACTTGATCGCGCACGTACGAGATCGTGCGCTGCTCGGCTGGATCGTCCGGGAACGCGCCATACGCAGCGTTGACCACCGGAAAGACGACCACACGATTCTGCGGAATGGTGCAAGAGCGCGTGATCGGCGGGACGGGATCGCCCTCTGCGTCGAACGTGCCCGCGAGGTACCAGACTCCAGTCAGGAGGTTCGGCTGTCCCTGTCCGCAGAACTTACCGGTGGTGTCGGTGAGGGGTGACTTGTCTGCGGGCTGCGTGTACGCCCACTTCTCCCAGTTGGCGGCGTGGGTGCGGTAGGGCTTGCCTGCCGGTGTCGAGTTGGGCGGGTAGATCAGGTTGAGCAAGCTCAGCTGCGTCGAGCTGAGCGACTGCCCGGCGACGGCCGTGGGGTTGGCGCTGGCGCTCGTGACCGTGACTCCGGCTGCGCTCGGCTTGGGTGCGGGCTCCGCCTGTGCGGATGCGGCCAACGATAGCGAGAGCGCGATGCCTGCGCCAACTGACCACTTGTTCTTGAATTTGGAAGACTGAAGCATGAGTGACCTCTCTCGAACGAAGAGCGCACGCAGCGCGCACGTGGCGCCGCGAGGGCGCACGTCGCCGAGCCCGAGACGGTGAAGTCGTGGGCGACGAGCAAACACGCTGAGAGCCAAAGAGGACTCAGCGGATGCGAGCTGGAGTGCGGCACCGGCCGCGCGTCTGCGCGTGACGACGCCCGAGATGGTTAGCCCATCTTTGGAGTCAGGTGCAAGGTTGATGAGTGTCCACGGGTGACCTTTTTGGGGATGCGCGCACCTCGACGATAAAGCCGTCGTCTACGCACGGATTACTGCACAGATTGATACTGCGCGACGCAAGCGGGCAGGGGCCCTGTCACGTTCGACAGAGTCAGGACCGGATCTGTGCTGCTCGAGCAGCCCGACCAGCCGATGAACCGGTAGGCGGGGTCTGTTGGTGCGGTCAGCGTGAAGCTGCCGCCGTAGAACACCACGCACCCGTTGGTCGAGTCGCACCCGCTGCTCGCCGTCACGTGAATGGGTGCGTCGGTCCAGCCCGTGCTGGAGGCCTGCAGCACGATGAACGCGGCTGCGAAGTGCGCTTTGCACTGTTGGTCTGTGCCGGGGCCCGAGACGGTGATCTGAGACTGCGTGCTACTGCTACAGCCGCTCCAGTTCACAAACAGCACCTGCGTGCTCGGCACCGCGTACAGCGCGACCGGCGCACCCGGAAGCAGGTAGCAGGTGTCGTCTTTGCAGATCGATTGCTCGTCGAGCGCTCTCGCCGAGACGAAGCCGTAGCGTGGAGGATCTACGGAGGTGGTGAGCTTGTGAATGCCGCGCACGCCTCGTTGTGAGAGCTGCGCGGCTTGCTCGAAAGTGACGCAGTCGTCGCTCGTCGGCGCCCCTGCGTCCGGACAACCGTCTCCCTCGCACACGATCGGCTGCGGCGGGCAAAATCCCTCGCCCGGTGCGCAGCTCATCGAGACTGCAGCCAGCAGCATACCGCCCAGCATCGCACTCGTTCTCCTGAACATGTGCCCCCTCTTTCTTGGTCCCCCGACCTGTTCACGACACCAGCTTGCGCCGCCGTCTGAGATAGTAGGCCCCGTGACCGGCGGAGCGCCTTGCTTACTCTCTTGACCGGCGGTGCGCTGTGCGAACCGTCGCCGTGGGTCGGTACGATCGTCCGCGCCTGGTGCTGGTCCACGCAACCATCGCGGCGAGCACGATGGCAGCAGGCCTGGCCCGTCGCGACCTATCGGCGCTGGCGGAGTTCAGTGCAGCTTGGCGAGCTCGTCACGCAGTGCCAGTGCGTAGCGTTCGTACATCGCCGGTGAGATGTTGTGCCCCACGTCGACGAAGCCAGTCAGCGTCGCGACGGTGCCCGCTGCAGTCAAGCGCGTCACGGTTTGCTCGGCGCCTGCGAACGGAATGCGCGTGTCATCGCGGCCATGAAATGCGGTCACCACGAAGCCCTTCTTGGCCTTGCGGTAGCGCGGCAACGACTCGAGCAATGAACCTGCGATGGGCAGCGCCGCCTGATAGTGCTCGGCATGATAGGCCGCTGCGGCAAAGCTCAAGATGCCGCCCTGCGAGAAGCCCGTGATGATCGGGCGGTCTGTGGTGGGTCTGCTGCGAGAGACCTGATCTGCGAATGCTGCGAGCTGCGCTGCGCGCGTGATGATTGCTTTGGGTGCCAGCTTGGGGTCGTCGATGGGAAACCACGAGGTGCCCACGTAGTAAGGATCGGGGGCGCGCACTGCGATGATGCGCACGCGCAGATCGAGCTCGGCGAACAGCTCGAGGAAGTGCTCGGGC
>JBEGTL010000779.1:0-3394 GCA_041179425.1 Pseudomonadota bacterium
GGTGATGCTGGCCAGCTCGGAGCAACTGCTGGCCACGCTCGACCTGGACGTGTGGCGCAGCGAGCAGGCAGGGGTGGATGAGACCTTTGATGCAGAGCGCTTTGCGCTGTGGGTCGAGGTGTTGCTCGACAGCGGCGTCCGTGGGGCGGTGCACAAAATTGCCGAGCTCGATGAGGACCTGCTCACGCTCGCAGTCACATCACACACGTTTGTGATCGACCTCGAGGAGCTCGCACGGCGCATGTCGTCGGGGCACTACGACGAAGACGAAGAGGGTGATCCCGACCTGGTCCTCAAGGAGCTCGACGATACGCTCTCGCAGGACTTCGAGCAGTTCCGGGTGATCGCGCGGGGCGCTCGAAGCTGGGAGCCGATCCGCACCCTGCTTGGTCGAGCTCGATGCAGCGGAGCCGGACCTGTTCGTGCGTCTGCTCGAGCGCTGCACCCACATCAGCCTGGAGTACATCGCCGACAACGGCGGTCTGTACGAAGTGCTGTCTGCGGGAGAGATGGTGGATACAGACGTCGCGGCCGAGCGCGAAGATCGCCGTACCACACAGGGTTACGTGGCACCCAGTGCAGCCAAGGCCTTCTTGGCGCACGCGCGTGTCGAGCCGCTCCCTCTACTGCTCGCCAACGAAGCTGCCGACCCAATCACGCACGCGTACTATCGCGACACGTCGCCCTCGCGGGCGGCGAGCCACGAGGCCTCGCGCGATTCTTCGCTCACACACCCGAGGGCGCGCTTCGCCACCAGCCTCGCTTCGGCAGACAAGGCTAGCGTGCACGCGCTGATCGAGACGCTCCAGGCGATCGAGGTGTTGCCAAACATGACGCCCACTCCCCTCCTGTCCGCAGGCGGCGAGGGAGAGAGGAGCCAGGATCCCCTCATCGTCCGCGCCGTGCGTGAGCTGCTGCCTCTCCATGCGGAGGCGCACGCCGCGCGCGTGGACGAGCTGGCTTACCTGGCAAACGTCGTCCTTGCCGGGTGCTCTACGAGCCTCGACGAGCTGCGTGGCACCGAAGCCGCGCGGGCCGTGTTCGCGATCTGCGACCGGGGAGTCGCAACACTCTTCGCCAAAATCCGCCCGCACGAGCGTGGCGGAGCCGCGGCGACCTGGCTTCGCGACCACAGTCTGGTCAACCTATTCCGCATCGGTTGGCACGAGCTCAGCGCGCGTGCATCGACCGGACAGTCAGACCCTGAGCTCGTGAGAGCTGTGGTCACGAAGCTCGAGTCTGCCCCCGTGCGCAGGCAAAAGCCTTCGCGGCTGAGTTCCAGGCGAGGGAACTGAGCTTGCCGGCGGGCCTGCGGGCGCGGTACGCCGTCTCGATGACCCTGACCAAGTCCACACTCGCCCTCGTCTGCCTGTGCGCGTTCCTTGCTGGCCTGCTCGTTCGAGAGCACGGCGTGACCACCGCGCGCGCCGAGGACCCCGCCGGCTTTCGCGCGCAGGACGTGCGCGAGCTGCTGCGCGCCGTCGAGAAGAATGCCGAGGCGACCAAAGCCGTCGCCGACGCCGTGCGTGCGCTGAAGAAGTAGGAGGCCTCGCAAGTCCAGGTCGGGGTGATGCGCGAGTTTGTCGCGGGATGGGTCGTTCTGCGCCAACGAACCAAGCGTCGATCACGCCTGTTTTTATGCCGATTTGTGATGGCGCACTCCGTGCGTCCGCCGATTGCATGAGCACCTCCGGGCATCCACGGTTCGGCTCCTGCGAAGACGCAAGGCTGCTGCGGCGCGCACTGACTGCGGGCCGACGGCGCGGCGATGGCCCCGCTCAGCCCGACCTGGTCGAGCGATTGTTGTCCCTGATGTTCGCGCGATCGGTCCGGGCTGTCGCGCTAGCAAGCTGCTTTGCACCGCTTGCTGCGTGTGGGGAAGAGGAGAGAGGCTCGCCCGGGCGAACGCTAGGTGGCACGAGCGTCTCCACGCCCGACGCGGCTTCCACGCCAGACGTTTCTAGAAACGACGCAGGCGTTGAAACGTGGCGCGACGCGAGCGTCGATGTGCTCGGCGACGCCGGCGGACCTGCCGACCCGTTTTTTCCCATCCCATGTGTCGACGGCGAGCCGGACCTGCGCATCGACCAGTTCACGCTTTCGACGCCGGTCGACTCCGTCACGCTTGGACTCAACTGGGCCGGGGTTGGGACGACGACCTCCGAGCGGCCCGGGGTCTGGCCGACCTCCGAGGCGCAGCGCGGCGAACGTTGTCAGACGGCGATGGATCGCGACGCATGTCTCGAGGCAAGTTATCAGACTGCACTCGCGTTCGGGCCCGAACCGGTCGGGCACTGTCAGGTCTCCTGCATACAGAGGCGCTACGTTCTGACCACGCTGGGGGACACCGTCCGCGGTTTTGCTCCGGGCGAGGTACCAGAGCTGCTGGCGCCCGTGGATTCGGCGGCCGAGGCCTGGTACGTGGCCAGCTTCGTCGACAATGCGCCGAGACTGAGCTGCGCGCTTCCCATCGCCAACGAACGTGCGCCTGGCGAGCGAGAAGTCGCTGACGGCTTCGAGGTTCGTGCAGTGGTGCTGACCCACTCTTGTGACCCCATCGAGAACAGCGAGGTGCCCTATCACATCGGTCGCGACGGCAGTGCGCGCGAGGTGTCGAGGACCACGGTGAGCGTGAAGCCCGGCTGCATCGTGGCCGGCCGCCGCCCCGCTGGCCTCGTCGAGACCCTCGAGCCGAGCGCACGCGACGCGTTGGGCCGCGTGTTTGCGCGCATGGCGTACCTCGAGGCAGCATCGGTCGATGCATTCGCGCAGCTCGAGGAGGAGCTGACCGCATTGGCTGCGCCCGCGGAGTTGGTGACGGCGGCACGCGAAGCGCGCCTGGACGAGGTCGATCACGCCGCCCGTATGAGCACGCTGGCGCAGCGCTTCGGCGGGCAACCGCGCAAGGTGGTCGTCGCTCCGCGCACGCTGCGTTCTGCCTTCGAGCTCGCGCTCGACAACGCCATCGAGGGCTGCGTGCGCGAGACGTTTGGTGCGCTGCTCGCCACCCACCAGGCAGAGCACGCGCGCGACGAGGAGATCCGCACGACGATGCGTATCGTTGCGCGCGACGAGACACGACATGCCGCTCTCTCGTGGCGGATCGCCGAGTTCATGCACGGCAAGCTGACCGCGCACGAATCAGAACGGGTTCTGCGCGCGCAGCAGGCGGCGCTGCGCGACCTGGTCGACGAGATCGAAGAGCCCTGCCGACGAGAGCAGGAGCTCCTCGGAACCCCGTGTAGGGCGCAGGCACAGCGCTTGTCGAGCACCTTGTGGCCGCTCGTGTCGTATCAGCAGAGCGCCGCCTAGACACTCAGACCGACGCGACGTCTTGCCGTCAGACACGCGTCGCCACCGACCGCAAAGTCGGCACAAGCTTGCGGCCGCTCAG
>JBEGTL010000780.1:0-3387 GCA_041179425.1 Pseudomonadota bacterium
GAAGGGCAAAAAGAACATCAGCAGCCAGGCGATGACGACGTACTGCCAGCCGTGATCGACCAGGATGACGCCGATGCAGAACGGGACGGCGCAGAAGAAGCCCGCAGCGATGGTGAGCACACGACCTCGCCTGGAGCGACGCTGCCAGCTGTCGCCCACGATGCCGCCTGCCAGCACGCCGAGCACGCCACCCGTGAGCGCGATGACGGCGTACATGGGCCGCGCTTCTTCTTGCGACATGCCCTTCACCTGGATGGTGAAGTCGACGATCCAGGTGATGTAGCCGCCTGCGGCAAAGCTGATGAGCGTGCCGGACGCGAGCATCCAGCGCAGCGTAGGGATGGCCAGGGTGCGCTTGATGCCGCCCACCATCTGCCGGCCTACCTCGCGCATGGTGGGGTTGGGCGCGGCCTCGAGATCGATGCGTCGCTTGGGGATGTCGAGCGTGAGTGCGATGGAGCCGAGCACGAAGCCGGGCAGGGCCACCAGCTCGAACGCGAGCGGAAACCCGAGCAGACCGCCGAGGTACAAGCCAAAGCACGCGCCTGCAAACATGCCGCCGTTGTAGATGGCGTTGAGGCGCGCTTTGCCCTTGGGGTCGACCTCGCACAGGATGGCGTTGGAGGCTGGACCGTACGCCGCTTCGCCCACGCCGACGGCGGCACGCAGGAGCAACATGGAGATGAAGCCGATGGCGTAGGCACTGCCCAGCGTGGCGGCCGACCAGACGATCACGCCGATGGCGATGACGCGCCGGCGATCGAACCTGTCGGACGCCCAACCGAGCGGCACGGTGGCCAGCGCGTGCACCACAAAAAAGCCGCTGCTGAGCGCGCCCAGCTGCCCGTTGGTGAAGTTGAACTGTCGCCTCAGGTCGTCGTACATGGTGACGACGACCATGCGGTCGAGGTAGTTGACGAAGTTGATCAGCGTGAGCAGACCGACCACGTACTGGCCGTAGCGCCGCGAGCGCGGGCGCCAGCCGGGGATGGAGATGCGAGCCGCGTCGGCGCGCGCGTCTGAAGCCAGGGGCTGCTCCGCGGGCGACTGTACAGATGGCGATTCGGAGCTGATCATGCGCTAAAAGCGACGGTGACACAGAATCCGGTCGGCTGCCGCGACTGATGCTACATCGACACGTACATGACTCTGACACTTTCGTTTCGTCGCGCCGCGTCTAGTGGCCACGACGGCTCCGCCAACAGTACGGCTCAGGTCGACCAGCCCACGCTTCTTCGCTCCGATGTCGACGCCATCGTGGCGCTGGTCGAGAGTGCGTATCGAGGCGACGCCAGCCGCGTGGGCTGGACCACCGAGGCAGACTTACTCGACGGACAGCGCACCGACCGCGACGAAGTCGAGGGCCTCATCAAGAGCCCTCACGCGCGTTTCACCCTCGCTTTCGTGGCTGCCTCGGAGGGTGTTGCCTCGTCGGCCGGCGACTCCTTGCTGGTTGGTTCCGTGCTGCTCGAGCTCTCGCCAGGTCGCGCGTACGTGGGCATGGTCTCGGTGCGCCCGGAGTTTCAGGCGCGCGGCGTGGGGCGCGCGCTGCTTACCGAGTGCGAACGTATCGTGCGCAACGAGCAGCCTGAAAGCAGACTGCGCATCACGGTGATTGGCCTGCGCACGGAGCTCATCACCTGGTACGAGCGCCGCGGGTTTCGGCGCACGGGCGAGCGCGAGGCGTTCCCGTACGGGCAGCCTCGGTTTGGCCTTCCGCGCCGTGCCGATCTGTACTTCGAGGTCTTGGAGAAAGACCTCGCCCCGACGGCAGGCTGAGGCGTGGCGCGACGTGCGGGGCAGCTTGGCTGCGCATCCTCACCGCGCGTCGCACGAGATGGAGCTGAAAATGCCGCGCATTTTTGCGTTCGACGCAGAGCCGCGAGCGCTGGCGCGCAGGTTGCAGTGAGCTCCCTCAACAGGAGAACTCATGATTGTTCACAAGCGCACGACTCGTTTTGGTGTCTCGATGATGACTCTTTCGTTGGCCCTTGGGCTCGCCGTGGCGAGCTCGGGCTGCAAAAAGAAGACGCCCGCGGAGAAGTTCGGCGACAAGATTGAGGACATCGGCGACAACCTCGAAGAGGGCACGCACTGAGCAACGCGCCGCGGCGCGTGTGCGTCTTCACTCGCGCGTGCAAGAGCCGCGCGCGTGCAAGACCCGCGCGCTCGCACTCGCTCGCGTCGCCGGAGACCTTACTTGCCCGCCGTCCAGCCGTAGCCGATCTGTTGGTTGATCAGCTTGTGGGTCGCCTCGCCGACGACGCCGTCGACGTCGTACTTGAAGGCCTCTTGCACGCCGCGCACGGCCTTGTCTGTTGCCTCGCCGAACTTGCCGTCGACCGTGACGGCAAAGCCGAGCACAGCGAGCCTGCGCTGCAGGATGCGCACGTCGGCGCCCTCGCTACCGCGCTTGAGGGCGTGCTTGGGCGCGGCAATCTTGCCGGCTTCGACGGCCTTCTTGAGGGCGGCCGGGTCTTTGACGTTGAATGTGAGGCCGATCTGCTGGTCGATCAGCTTGAGTGTGCCGTCGCCGACGATGCCGTCGACGTCGTAGCCGAAGAGCGACTGGAGCTCTTCGACGGCGCCCTGGGTGGCTGGGCCGAATGCGCCGTCGGGGGTGCTGTCGAAGCCGAGCTGCTGGAGCTTGGTCTGCAGCGCTTTGACGGGCTCGCCTTTGGAGCCGCTCTTGAGAAGTTGTGTGGCCATGTTGTTCTCCAGTGTTGTTGGCTGTGTAGCGCCCTACGGGAGGCTTCGGTAGGCGCAGGGGAGCCGATGTTAAGCGCGCGGCCCTCGTCTGTCTCTGGCCAGGGGCGTGCGGAGCCCGTAACCTGTGGAGATGAGTCAAGAGACGCTGTTGCGAGCGAGGCTGGAGCTAGAGCTACGCGAAGCACACGCCGAGCTGAGTCGGCTCGAAGCGGAGCGTCTCCGCCTCGCGCGCAAGAACGAGCTGTTGTCGGCTACTTTGTACGATCTGCGGACCGACGCTGCGTTGTCGGAGTCGTCGTTGCAGAAGATTGAGTCGGCTCTTAGCTTCGATGGGCAGCCTTGGAGTTCTCTCTCCTCGGACTTCTCGGATTCTTCGGACTTCTCGGATTCCTCGGACTCGGAGCTGTACGATGAGGACGAGCAGTCGGGGCCTATTCCTACGGAGTAGGTCCTTTGGTGGGCGGACCGCTCGACTGGAGGCTGTCTCGACCCTGGCGCTGTGGGAGGGGGAGTGCTCGGCGAAACGTGCGCTGGGGCCCCATCCCCATTCGCTGTTGACGCGCTTCGCGCGATTTGTTTTTGCGCTCAAAGAAACCCTTCTCGGGTTTCCCCAGCGCACGTTTCGCCGAGCACTCCCCCTCCCACAGCTCACGGTGAGATGATCGCCCAGCGAGGGAG
>JBEGTL010000781.1:0-3378 GCA_041179425.1 Pseudomonadota bacterium
CGGCGCCGCGCGGGGCCTCGGCCCAGCGGCCCACAGAGCCCCGCCGTACCCGAGCGCTTCTTTTTTGGCCGGCCCGCGCCAGCCTGCCCACCTTCCTGATTTCCGCCTGGAGCCGTAGCCCATGTTCGAGACCCTCACCAAGGGCTTCCGCGCCGCCCGTCAACGCCTCGCGGGCCAAGAAGAGCTCACCGAAGACAACATCGATCAGGCCCTGCGCGACGTACGCCTGTCGCTGCTCGAGGCCGACGTCGAGTTCAACGTCGTCAAGCGTTTCCTCGCCACCGTGAAGGAAAAAGCCGTTGGCGACGTGATGCAGACCACGGCCAGCGTGCGCGGCCAAAAGGTCAAGGTCAGCCCCGCCGACCGCTTCATCAAGATCTGCCACGACGAGCTGATCGCGATGATGTCGAGCGAGGGCGAGGCGCTGAGCTTCGCGCCCAAGCCCGCCACGACTGGCATCTTGATGGTCGGTCTGCAGGGCACCGGCAAGACCACGCAGACCGCCAAGCTCGCGCGCTTGCTGCTCAACGACGGCCGAAAGCCGCTCCTGGTCGCAGCTGACATCCAGCGTCCGGGCGCCATCGAGCAGCTGCAGGTAATGGGCGAGAAGGCCGGCGTGCCGGTGTTCGCCATCCCCGGTGGCGACCCCGTCGACATCTGTCGCAAGGCCAAGGACGAAGCCAAGCGCCTCAAGTGCGACGTCATCCTGTACGACACCGCTGGCCGCCTCGCGATCGACGAGCCGCTCATGGACGAGCTGGCGAACATCAAGAAGGCGACCGAGCCGCAGAACATCATGCTGGTGGTCGACGCGATGGTCGGCCAGGACTCGGTCAAGACGGCCGCGGCGTTCCACACGCGGCTCGGCATCACCGGCGTCATCCTCACCAAGCTCGACGGCGACGCGCGCGGTGGTGCCGCGCTCTCGATCAAAGAGGTGACCGGCGCGCCGATCCGTTTCGCCGGTATGGGCGAGGCCATCGACAAGCTCGAGCCGTTCCGGCCCGAGGGCATGGCCAGCCGCATCCTCGGCTTCGGCGACGTCGTCGGTCTGATGAAGGACTTCGAAGGCGTCATCGACGAGGAGAAGGCGCAAGCCGACGCCGCCAAGATGCTGCAGGGGCGCTTCAGCCTCGACGACTTCCTCGATCAGATCCGCATGATCAAGCAGATGGGTCCGCTCAAGGACATCTTCGAGAAGCTGCCGTTCTTCTCGGAAGGCATGCCCGAGGGTGTCAACCTCGACGACAACGAGCTGGTCAAGGCCGAGGCCATCGTCAGCTCGATGACCAAGCGCGAGCGAGTCGAGACCGAGCTGTTCAAGACGCAGCCAAATCGCGTCAAACGCGTCGCCAAGGGCTCGGGGCGCAGCGAGACCGAGGTGGGCGAGCTGCTCGAGCGGTTCGGCTTCATGCGTCAGATGATGGGCAACATCGGCCAGAGCACGGGTCTGCTCGGCAAGTTGCCGGGCATGAAGCAGCTCGGCAACGTCAAGCGTATGCGCCAGGCCCTCAAGGGCATGGGCGGCGGGATGCCCGGCATGCCGCGCGGACTTCCGGGCATGGGCGGCTTTCCGGGCGGCATGAAAGGCCTCCCTGGAGGCTTCCCCGGCGGCATGAAGGGTCTACCAGGCGGGATGCCGGGGATGCCTCCGGGCATGGGCAACATGGATGAGCTGCTGCAGGGACTTGGCGCGGGCGGACCAGGTGGTCCCGACCTCGAAGCGCTCCTCGGAAGCTTGAGCGGCATGGCCGGCGCGGGAGGCACTCCCGAGCGCAAAAAGGTCGTCGACAAGCAGAAGAAAAAGAACCTGAAGAAGATGCAAAAGAAGTCGCGAAAAAAGGGTCGATGACTATGAAGCGAATCGCTTATCGAATGGCATTGTGCTTGGCGCTGGTCTCGGCGGTCGGTGGTTGCTCCAAGAAGCAACGCGCGCTGACCGCCGAGCAGAAGCAAGAGCTCGCGCGCTACGTGAGCGAGACCGCCAGCAAGCCGCAGCACCCGCTCGACATCAAGTTTGGCGAGTCCATCTCGCTCGTCGGCTACGACGTCGACACCGAGACCGTGGTTCCCGGCACGCCGTTCAACGTCACCTGGTACTTCCGCGTCGACAAGAACGTCGGCGGCGACTGGAAGCTGTTCACGCACCTCGCCGACGGCGCAGGCACCAGCCGCATCAACTACGACGACAAGGGTAAGCTGCGCACGCTGTTCCCTGCGTCCAGCTGGGAGTCGGGCTCGTACATCAAAGACCCGATGACCATCACGCTCCCCGAAGACTGGGACTCTGACGGTCTGATCGTGTTCATCGGCTTCTGGCAAGACGAAGACCGCATGCCTGTCACCGGTCCGAGCGACCACGACAATCGCGCGCGGGCCCTCGAGCTCAAGGTCGAGCGTAAGGAGCCCGTGGTGCCGTCCGTCGACGCGCCGCACACGGCCACGCCCGTCAAGCTCGACGGCAAGCTCGACGACGCGATCTGGCGCGTGGCCAAGAGCATCGAGCTGGTCAACACGCTCACCGGCGTGCCCGAGCAGCCCACCACCAGCGTCAAAGCTGCATGGGACGACACCTATTTCTACGCGGCGTTCGACGTCGAGGACGACTACCTGCGCAGCACCTTCACCGCCGACGAAGATCACCTGTGGGAGCAGGACACGGTCGAGATCATGATCGACCCCGACGGCGACGGGAACAACTACTTCGAGCTGCAGGTCTCGCCGGCCAACAAACACTTCGACACGCGCTACGACACGCGTCGTACGCCGCGCCCGTACGGTCACCTAGACTTCGACTCGGGCATCAAGAGTGGCGTGGCGGTGCGCGGTACGCTCAACGACGAAGAGCGCGACGAGGGCTACACGGTCGAGCTCGCGATCCCGTGGACGGCGTTCTTGTCGGGTGATCCCAAGCACCCGCGGCCCAAGCCGGGCGACACCTGGCGCGCCAACTTCTTCGTGCTGGATGCGCGAGGCGAGCACGAGCAGCGTGCGGTAGGCTGGTCTCCTCCTCGCGTGGGCGACTTCCATGTCCCACGCAGATTTGGCAACGTTGTCTTCGGCGCGCCGGACCCGAATGCTCCTGCTGCTGTTCCTGCTCCCTCGGAAGACGGTAAGAAGCCTGCGAAGGGCGCTTCTGGCTCTGCTGGCGCTAAGAAGGCTGCCACCAAAGCTCCCTGACCGCGCTTGGCGGCCAAGTAGATCGGCGTGGCCGTCCGCCTGCGGGGAGCATCTCTCCGTGCTCGCAAAGCCTGCGCGCGCAGAGATACTCCCCTCCGGCGCAAACCGATTTCGCAGACGAAATCGGTCGGGGTGGCGCTGAACTCGACGGGATCCGGTGTGCCGGGCCGAAGACGTGCTCTGTTAGGTTAAGGGGGT
>JBEGTL010000782.1:0-3372 GCA_041179425.1 Pseudomonadota bacterium
CGCTCGGCGTCGTGGCCGGGGCGCGCAGCTCGAGGCGTCGTGCGAGCTCGGTCAGGAGCTCGCGTCGGTAGTCGAGCAACGTCCAGATCAGGTTGGGCGCATCGCGCTCGCTCAGCGAGACGCGTGCGGCAAAACCCGCGTACACGCCAGCGCGGGGCACGAGCTCGGCGCGCACGTACGGAGAGCGCCGAGGCAGACTCCCGGCGACCACCACCGCGCCGATGGCGCACAGCCCGAGGCTCAACAACGACAGCACGCCCGGGGGCAGATCGGGGTGCGCCAGGCGCTTAAAAAAGCCGTCCACTTGCGAGAGACCGCGCGCGTTGGTGCCGCCGTAGCTGCCCTCGAAGCGGGTGCGCGCATCGACGAGGTACAGCCGGCCGCTCGGCCGCTTTAGGTAACCAAGGAGATTTTTGGCAAAGCGCTGGTGGGAGGGCACCGTCAGCAGCTGGTTGATGAGCAGACTGCCATCGCCGATGGCGACGAGGCGACCGGCTCCTACCGCGCCGGCAAGCACCAATGCCGCCTCAGTATGACCGAACGTGAACACCGGCTTGAGATCGTGGTGGCGCAGCGCGCTCGCGCCGTTGGTGAGCAACAAGTCCACGCCTTCGACCAGCGGATGTTCGCTCGCGGGGTACGCAACCAGCAACGAGCGATCGCCACGCAGCGCGGGCACGTCGCCCTCGGGCGCTGCGGAGCGCACCACCTGGTACGCCGACAACAAGCGCTCGCCGCTGCCAAAGTCGTCGAGCAGCGCGACGCGTCCGCCGTCGCGCAAGAACGCAGTGAGCGCGCTGGTGGGCAGCGTGCTCTCGGGGCTGATCACGAGCAGTGCGTCGCGCGCTTCGAGCTTGGCAAGGTCGATCGTGTCGCCTGTCTCGAGCGCTGCGCCGGCTTCTCCAGAGAGCGCGAGCAACGACTCGAGCCCATCCCAGCGCGGTTGTGCAACGGCAGAGCCGCTGCCGACGACTGCATGGATGAGCGTGCCGAGCAGGCAGGCTCGTAGCAGAGCTCGTTTCACGTGGTGTCCTTGGTTCCTCTGGCCGCGTTGCCCGGCACGTAGTCTCGCAGAAGCGTCACAGAGAGCGTATCAGGCAAGCCAGCGCACGGGTTCGACCGTGCAGCGTGGAAAGGGTAGTGTCCCATCTATGGAAGGCACATCCCTTGACATAAGGGGTGGGCGTGACGAGCTTGGCGGAAAGGCGAGCCGCTCATAGACGGCTCGAACGAAGCGCGCGTAGAATTGAGAAGGAGCTGACCCGCATCCTTGCGACGAAGACACCAGGACTCTGTGGCATTTGTATTGCAGGCATGCTCGACTGAGAGCACTGGCATGAGGCAAACGCCCCGAAGGGGGCGGAAGGGAGCAAGCGATGCTGCCGCCGTTCATCATTGAGCAGATCCGGCAACGGGAAGAGCGAGAGCGGCGCCACGCACCGCAGCCTTACCTCGAGCTGCCGGTTCCGCCGGCCGGACCCCCGCGCGATCCCCGGGAGCGCGAAGAGCGCGACCGCGGTGTCGTCATCATCGACCTGATGGGCGACTGAGCCCCTCCCCAGCTGGCAGTGCGTGTGCCCTGGCACGCACTGCCCCGTCACCATTCGCACCTGTTTCGTTCGCTCGCTCGCGCGCGGAGTGGCCGCGCCCTTCGAGTTGAGCCCGCCCCCGGTCAGCGCCGCGTCACGTCGCGCCAGCTGGCGGCGATGCTCGCCAGGCTGGGCGGCTGCTCTCCCTCGAGAAACGCGCCGCTCGTCTCCGCGTGACGAAACGCGTAGATGCGCCCGCCGGCCACGCCAATGACCTCGCCGTGGACGTCGACTGCTGCGGTCGAGAGCAAGTGGCAGAAGCCCTGTGCCACGTGCTCCGGCGTGAGCGAGTCGGTGCGAATCGTGGCGAACAGGGGCAGTTTTTCGGTGAGGCGTGTGCGCGCCGTGGGCACCAGCGCGTTGATTCGAATGTTGTGCCGGCGCAGCTCGGTCGCCGCCGTCTTCACGAAACCAACCAAGCCACCGCCCGCGACGGCGATCGCGCTGTGCCCTGCGCTACCAAAAAAACCCGCCGCGGACGTGGCCAGCACGATGCTGCCGCCCGTCTTGGCGGCGATCAGCGCGCGGGCCAGCTCCTGCGCAAAACGCATCGGGCCAAAGAGGTGCACGGCCAGCACGCGCTCGAGCTCGGCGTCGACGGTGCGGAGCAGCGCGCGCTCATGGTGAAAACCTGCGCAGTACACGCCGAGATCGACGCGTCCGAAGCGCGCGATGGCGGCGTCGATGAGCACCTTGGCCGTGCCCGGCTCTGCCGCGTCGAGGGGCAGGGCGAGCACCTCGACACCGAGCGCCTCGAGCTCCTGTGCCGCGCGCGACACGACATCGGGATCATGACCCGTACCATCGATCGCACAGCCCAAATCAGCGATCACCAACCGGCAACCGAGCGAGCCGAGCGCCTTGGCAGTCGCCAGCCCCACACCGCTGGCGCCGCCCACGATGACAGCGACCTTGCTCGAAAACTCCGTCATGGCCGGCGAAGTTAGCCCGCGGACCGGGCGGGCGCTCCTCGCGGGTTGTGCCGGCCGCTCGGGGTGCACACCCGGTCAATGGACAAAGCATCGCGAGTGCTGGCACTTCTCGCTACACTGCGGCCCATGGTCTTGGAAGCAGTCGGCAAGTACAGACTGCACCGGAAGCTTGCCAACGGGAACATGGGCGAAGTGTTCCTGGCGGACTACGCCGGCGAGGCAGGGTTCCGTCGCTTTGTCGTGGTGAAGCGACTGTTCCCGCACCTGGCGCACCACGCCGAGGCCGTGCGCATGTTCCAGGACGAGGCGCACGTCCTGTCCGTGCTCAACCACCCGAACATCCCGCAGGTCTACGACCTGGGGTACGCCGATGGGCACTGGTACCTGGCGATCGAACATGTGCCCGGGCACACGCTCGCCGAGCTGTGCGCCGCTGGCGCCCGCGCCGCCGAGCCCATGACCATCGAGGTGGTGGTCGCTGCGCTCGAGCAGCTGTGCGATGCGCTGCACCACGCGCACGAGCGAAATGACGGCGACGGTCGACCGCTGCGCATCGTGCACCGCGACGTCACGCCCACCAACCTGATGATCACGCCCGACGGCTACGCCAAGCTGCTCGACTTCGGCGTGGCGCGAACTGCGCGCGACGAGTCCAAGGGCGGCTCCATCAAGGGCACGCTCGCGTACATGGCGCCCGAACAAGTGCGCGGCCAGCGCCTCGACAAGCGCTCCGATGTCTTCTCCGTCGGCGTCATGCTGTACGAGCTGACCACCGGACGTCGCCTGTTTTACGGCAGCGAGATCGAGGTGATGACCGCGATCGTCGAGCGCGACGTGTCACCCCCGAGTTC
>JBEGTL010000783.1:0-3369 GCA_041179425.1 Pseudomonadota bacterium
ACGAGGCGCTGCTGCTGGCCCAGGTGCGCGAAAAAAACCTCACGCTCAACGAGTACAAGCGGCTCTCTGCGGTCGTGCTCTACAACGACGAGTTCCCCCGCACCGCATCACAAAAAATCAAACGTGAGCTGTTGGCGCGGGAGCTAGGCAAGGGCTCGCGCGCGGACGCTCTCAAGGCGCTGTCCACGTGACCAACACCAAGCGCATCTTTGCGATCGTGAACCCGGCGGCGGGGGGTGGACGTTGCGGCAAGCTTGCTCCGGCGGCCCTCGCCACGCTGCGCTCGAGCGGCTTCGACGTGCACGTCGAGCACACGCGCGAGGCGGGCGAGGCCACACGCATCGCGCGCGCTGCCTTTCTGGCCGGCGAGCGGCACTTCGTCGCGGTGGGTGGAGACGGCACCGGGTTCGAGATCGTGAACGGGCTGTTCCCGGAGGCGCTGTCCACGAGCGAGCGACCCACGCTGGGCTTCTTGCCGCTCGGCACGGGCAACTCGTTCTTGCGCGACTTCAGCAGCGACGGCGCATCGTATGCGCTGGCCGCTCTGCAGGCGGGCAAGCGCCGCAGCTGCGACGTGATCTGCCTGCGCCACAAAGAGGGCGCGCTGTACTTCATCAACATCCTCAGCTTTGGTTTTTTGGCCGATGTCTGCACGCTGACCAATCGCCGCTTCAAACGTTTTGGAGAGCTGGGCTACGGCTTGGGCGTGCTCGGCACGCTGGCGCGGCTGACCGCGCGTCCCATCCCGTACTCGCTCGACGGCGGCCCCTACGACGAGCGCCCCATCGCCTTCATCGTGATCAGCAACAGCCGCTTCACGGGTGGCAAGATGATGATCGCGCCGCTGGCCGACGTCGCCGACGGCTACGCCGACATCGTGGTCGGCGGCAAGCTCGGCCGCGGCACCATCGTCCGCACCTTTCCAAGCATCTTCGAGGGCACACATCTCTCGCACCCCGCCGTGACGTCGGGGCGCGCACGCAGCATCGAGTTCAACGTGAACCGCAAAGAAGACGCCATGATCGATGGCGAAGTGATCTCGCTCTGGCCGACCCGTCTCGAGGTCTTGCCGAACGCCTTGGAGGTTCGTGTATGAGGCTCAATCCGATCGCCGTGCTCAGTGAGAAGCCGAGCCCCGTGGGCGCCGAAGCCGGCGTCGACGCGCTACCCGTCGAGATCGGACCCTGGGACGCCCTGTACAAGGCCTGGTCGGTGGTCGGCGCGTGGCCTCTGGCCATCGGCATGATGAGCCTGGCGGCGGGCACCAGCCTCCCGCTGTCGCTGCTGATCCCGTTCGAAAAGACCATGAAGGCGCTGCCCCAGCCGATCATGGGCGCCGTGCCGTGGGTGGCCCTCGGCAAGCGCAGCATCACCTACCATCGAGACTTCGATCCCAAGCGGGTCAGCATGTTTTTGATGAACCACACCAGCACGCTCGATGCGCACGTCGCGTGCTGGGCCATTCCGCACGCGTTCTGCGGAGTGCAGCACCAGCACCACTTCGACGTGCCGGTGTACGGCTGGCTGATGAAGCGCGGCAACGGCATCGGCGTGATCAAGGGCAAAGAAGGGCAGGCCCAGTGGGTCGCCGACCAGGTGCGCGACCGCGCCCGACGCGGCATCTCCATCCTCGGCTTCCCCGAGGGCCGGCGCACGCAGAACGGGCGCATCCTGCCCTTCCGCAAGGGTCTTTTGATCATGGCCCGCGACGGTGGGTTGCCGGTGGTGCCGCTCGCGGTGCGCGGCCTGTGGCAGATCCTGCGCAAGGGCGAGTGGGTGGTTCGTCCCGGCGCGCTCGATGTGTACGTGGGCCCGCAGATCGAGACCCAGGGCCTGGATGACACCCAGATCGAGCAACTGGCCGCCAAGCTCTCCCGCTTCACCTCGGACTACGTGGAGCGAGGCATCGTCGGCGACGTCGACGAACTCCGAGACGTAACGAGACTGCAACGGGGCTGACCCGAAGCGGAGGCCGCCGTTGCCCATTCTCTTCGTTGCGCCCTCGCATGCACCCAGAGGTCCCCAGTCCAGGAAACAGTGACGGATGGGGTCGGCGCCGTGGTGCGAGGCGCCGCCGGTTCCGAGGAGCCCCCGGAGCGGACTTCCTGTCCGTGAGGAGGCACCGCAGGAAGCGGTGGCGGATCGCGCCGCGGATCCGGCCCCAGGCGTTACTGTTTCGGTGGAGAGGGGTGGCGCGTCGTGTCATCATCGCCGAGCGGTCGTTTGTTGCTCAGGGACCATCGAGGAAGGAGTGCACGCAGCGGTGCGTACTCCGAGCTCGAAGACGTCAACCCTCTGGGGAGTCCATGCAGCAGACGGCGAGCAGGAGCGGCGAGTCCGACATGACCGCGAGTGACGCAGAGTCGTGGGCCAAGCTCCGACTCGTGGAGGGTGAGTCTTCGGCAAAAAAGTGGGAGCTCGTGAGCTCTCTCGGCCACACCACCCTTACGGTTGGTTCCAACTCTGACTGCACCTGGGTGGTGCGCGCGGATGGCGTGCGCCCCATTCACTTCTCGCTGCACTGGGACGGCAGCACGCTGCGCGCTGCCGACGTGTACAGCGCCGGCGATGTGCGGGTCGACGGCACCACGCTCGGGTCGCAGTGGCGCGCCCTCAGTGGCGAGGTGCGCATCGAGTTCGGCAAGGCAGTCATGCAGGTGGAGACCTCGCAGCCGCTCTCGGGCCGCTCTGCGGAGCACCCCCTCGAGCAACCGGTCGCGCTCTCCGGCTCCGAGCGCAGCAACGACGCCAGGCGCCGGAGCAGCTCGCCCTCACGCAGCGGTAAAGAGACCCTGATCGGCGTAGCTCCCAGCTCCCTGGCTGGTCTCCAGGCCTCGCTCTCGGGCGGCGACGCCAACCCCGGGGGCAGCGCCGCTACGCCGGCCACGCCCGCTACGACCGATGCCGAGGCCCGCGCCGCGCGCGCCAAGGCCGAGCGCTCGATGAAGGCCACGCTGGTGGGCGGCATTGGCATCATCAACGCACAGCTGCCCGCCAAGGGCGAGGCGAGCCCCGCGGCCGAACCGAGCACGCCTACGGGCCCGGTGACGCCGGGCAGGACCGCCAAAGCCAACGCTACACTCATGGGCTTTGCCAGCCTCGACATGTTGCGTGGCGGCGTCGGCACGCAGCCGGCCGTCAACGTTGGCGGGCAGGGCGCCGCTGGGCAGCCGCTCGGGGGCGGGTCGCTCGCCGATGCCGATCAGCGGACCTCGCAAGGGTTTCCCCACAGTGCTGGCTCCAGCGCCCCGCCGAGCAGCGGCAGCACGCCCGGGCCGGCGGGCCGTCGCATGACCAAGCAGGGCATGGTGAGCCAGCCGCCCGGCGTGCGCGACGATGCGGTCGCCCAGGCGCCCGTCCGAGCCGTGT
>JBEGTL010000784.1:0-3369 GCA_041179425.1 Pseudomonadota bacterium
TGGCCTTCTCGAGATCGTGCTCGTGCTGATCGCGGATCTGCGCGGCCTGCACCGACAGCCGCACGCCCAGCTCGTCGTGCACGCCGACCTCGTCGACGTACTTCTCGAGGATCTCGGCCAGCCTGCCCTGCTTGCCGAGCACACGCGAGAGCCGCGCCAGTGCATCGAGCGCGTGCGCGTCGCTCGGGTCGACGCGGAACAGCCGCGCGTAGGTGTCGAGCGCCGCCTCGAGATCTTCGAGCTGGACCTCGTGCAGCTGCGCCAGCCGACCGAGCAGCTCTTTTTTCTGCTCGACCGACTCGTTGGCCTCGACCTGCGCCTCGAGGGCGCGCGTGAGCTCGGCCCAGCGCTCGCTGCGCAGGTACAGCGGCTCGAGCAGCTCGGCCGCGCGCGCACGATGCTGTTTGTCTTCCATCAGGGCTTCGAGCGCCTGGCGTGCGCCTTCGTGCACGGGGGCTTGCTCGAGCACGTCGCGGTACAGCTCGAGCGCGCGCTCGGTGTCGCCGCGCCGAACTCGACTGAGCTCGGCCAGCTTGAAGCGCACGCTGGTGGCGTCCCCCACCCCCAGCTCGAGCTGCCGCTCGTACAGGGCACCCAGGTCGTGGTACCGCTCGGCGCGCTCGTAGAGGGGCTCGACCCCCGCGAATACGGCCTGGCTGGGCGCTTCGTCGAGCAACCGCTCGTACGCCTCGATGGCGCGTGGCACGTCGTCGAGACGCGTGGCGGAGAGCTCTGCCTGACGCATCAGGAGGCGTGTGCGCGTGGCCACGTCGCCCGCCAGCTCGGTCTTCTGACCGACCACGGCGAGCAGACTGCGGTAGTCCCCTTTCTCTTCGTGCAGACGCTCGAGCGCGTCGAGCGCGGGCGCGTGGTCGGGGCGCAGCGCAAGCGTGCGCTCGTAGTAGAGGCGCGCCTCGTCCGGCTTGTGTAGCTGGTCGCGCGCGGTGATGGCCGCGCGCATGAGCACGCGTAGCGACAGCTCCTCGTCCTGGATCTGCGCGGCGATCTCGGACAGCAAACCCACGTACGCAGCCTGGGTACCGGCACTGCCGGCGAGGCGGTGCAGCTCGTCGAGGAGCGTGGCCAGCTCGCCTTCTTCGAGGCTCGCTCGCACCGCACGCGCCATCAGACCGTACGCGCGCTCGAGCTGTCCGAGCTGTTTTTCGGCCACCTCGCTCGCGCGCCGCAGAGACTCGATGCGCTCGCGCGAGTCGTCGCTCTCGGACAGCACCTCCAGCGTGCTGATCAGCGCCTCGTAGTCGCCGCTCGCCGTGTGCTGCGGCGCGAGCACCCGCGCAGCTTCGACGCGCAGCGGCCCACCCGCGCTGATCAGCTCGCCGAGCGCCGCGATGGCCGGCGCGTGCCCAGGCTTTTCTTCGAGCACGGTGCGGTACGACTCGAGCGCTGCATCAGGCGCCCCGGTGTGCTTGCGCATCAGCTCGGCGGCGCGAAAACGAACCTCGGCGCGGTCTTCGGGCGTCTCGACCAGCTCGAGCTCTTGGGTGATGACGTCGAGCAGGTCGGTCTGACGACCCTTTTGTTCGTACACGCGCGCCAACGCCTGCAACGTCTCGCGGTCGGTGCCGAAGCGGCCCAGCACGTCGTGGTACGACGAGATGGCAGCATCGTGATCGGCGAGCTCACGCTCTTGGATCTCGCCGATACGACGCGCCAACGTGCGCGCCTCGGCCTGGTCGCTCGTCGCTGCGTCGCGCCGCTGCAAGATGCCGATCAAGCGCGGGAAGTCGCGCCGCTGCTGGTACAGCCGCTCGAGCGCGAGCAGCGTGGGCGCGTCGCCCGGGTCGATGTCGAGTCGTTCGACGTACGCCTCGATGGCGCGCGCTGGGTCACCCAGCTCGTTCTCGCTCAACGTGGCCAGCTGCGTGAGCAGGCGCGCCTTGTCGTCGGCGTCGCGCTCGAAGTTGACCTGCAGGCGCAGGTCTTCGGCGATGCTCTTGGAGTCGCCTAACTCGCGGTGCAGCCGCTCGAGCGCGCGAGCGGCTGGCAGCACCACCTCGCCGTCGTGCGGGTCGACAGCGATCAGGCGTACGTACGCGTCGAGCGCACGCTCGCGATCGGCCAGGTCGCGATCCCAGAGGATCGACAGCTCGCCCAGGATCTCTGCGCGCACGCGCGTCTCGCTGATGCGCGAGAGCAGTGTCTCGAGCAACGCTGCGCGCTCGCGCACCTTGCCCGCCAGCGCCGCGACGCGCGCGAGCTCGGCACGGGAGCCGGCGTCTTCGGGGTCGGCATCCACCGCGCGTGCGAGCGCGTGGTAGGCACCTGGCAGGTCGCGTAGCTCGCGCTCGCGCAACGTGGCCAGGCGCAGCAGCACGTCGCTGCGCGCGCCGGGCTCACTCAGCTGCTCGAGCTGCACTTCGAGCACCGTGCACAGCTCGACGTGCGCGCCCTGGGCTGCGTACACGGGCGCGAGCAGGCCCGCGATGCGCTGACGCTGCGAGCGCTCACTGATCAGTCGCGACAGCGCCTCTTGCGCGCGTAGGTGCGTGGGCTGCTCGTCGAGCACCGCGGCGTACTGATCGACGGCGTTTTGCGCCTCTTTGAGCTTGTGTTCGTAGAGCTCGCCGATCTGGAAGCTGACCTCGACGGCTTCTTTGCCCTCGGTCTCGCTGCGCTCGCGCTCGAACAAGCTCACCAACGCACGCCAACGCTCGGCCCGCGTGTACAGACGTTCGAGAGCGCGGCGCGAAGTGACGTGGCCGGGGTCGAGCTCGAGCACCGCCTCGTAGGAGGCGATCGCTTGATCGACGTCGTCGAGGATCTCTTCGTACAGGAAGCACACCTGCA
Source organism: Pseudomonadota bacterium (assembly GCA_041179425.1). Classification (GTDB taxonomy): domain Bacteria; phylum Myxococcota_A; class Polyangia; order Polyangiales; family DASUME01; genus DASUME01. The sequence continues at coordinate 2,809 of JBEGTL010000784.1, forward strand.
GCAGCAGCTCGAGCCGCTGCTGTGGGTCGGCCGTGTGCGCGATGCGCTCGCCGTACAGGCCCTTGAGCTCTTCCCAGCGCTCGCGCGTGGTGTACAGCTCGCGCAGGCCCTGGTAGGCCGAGTCGGAGCCGGGGTCGAACGTGAGCACGCGCCGATAAAACGGCTCGGCGCGCTCGGGCAACGCGAGCACTTCGTCGTAGATGCGCGCGGTGCGCTCGCTCAGGTCGGCCTCTTCTTGCGGCGTGAGCTGCGCCATCTCGACGGCCGTGGCAAACGCCACCGCCAGCTCTTCGAGCGCGTCGGCCTTTTCGGCGATGTGCTCGATGCGGTCCCACAGATCGACGTTTTGCGGCGTGTCGAGGAACGCGGACTCGAGCGTGGCGTAGGCGCTCTTCGGGTCGCCGAGCGTGCCCTCGATCTCGGCCAGACGCAGCTTGAGGGTGCGGCGCTCGGTGGGCTCTTTGGCGGCGTCGAGGCGACGCTTGAGCACGCGCACCAGCTTGTCGAGCTTGGCCGTGCGCTCGTACACCGGCTCGAGCAAGCGCCCGATGCGCAGTGCGT
>JBEGTL010000785.1:0-3365 GCA_041179425.1 Pseudomonadota bacterium
CGCTCCGCGTGCACCAGAAACGGCGCAATCGCGATCGGCCCGCGCGCGACCGAGAGAGCACGCTCGAGCAGCAAGAGCTCGCGCGTGCGCGGCGCGAGCGACAGACCCGCTCGCACCGACGCACGCGCCTCCGGAAGGGCGCCGTGCGCGCTGTAGTAGAGCGCCTCGACGTAGCGACTCCAGAGCAGGTTCTTCTGCGTCTCGGGCTCGTGGAGGTCGTCGTGTACGCGCGCGAGCAGCGCCGCTTGTGTGCGCTCGCGCCTGTGCGCCGCGCTCGTGACCTCGTCTGCAGACGGCGGCGCGGACAGCACACGGTAGAGCAGACCGTCAGGGACCACGAAGGGGAAGAGCGGGAGCGCGGCTGCCGCATCCAGCTCGACCAACACGGGCCGCGTGACGGCCAGCGCGCGGAGCGCCGCGTACGAGAGCTGGCCGCGTGCCATGTACTGGTCGACGAGGGACGTGAGCTCCGGGTGGCGCCGTAGCAGCACCTGATTGCTGCCTCCGTAGCCGAGGAACGGCAGCGGCAGCATGGTCACGTCGGCGCGCAGAGCCTCGACGGCTTCCCCCTCCCAGTGGCGAAACGTGACGTCGGGCGTAGTCAGCACCACCAGTGCGCGCGTCGGTAGCGCACGTCGGCGTGTGTCGTCGAAGTCGTCGCTGGCGTGAAAGTGGCGCAGCGAGCTCTGCTCCGACCCGTGCACGAACTGTCCGAGCCCGAGCGCGGCGAGCAGGGTCGCGAGCGCGGCGAACACGACACGCGCTGCGCTCTCCGTGCTCGCGACGAACGGTGCGGCGACACCCGCAGCGGCCAGCACGAGCAAGGCTGCGAAGCCCGGCATCATGTAGCCGAGCACGTCCGGGTTCGCGCGCACGGGGTTGAGGAACGCGCGTCCGCACAGGCTGATCGACACGGTGATGATCCAGACGTACGCGAGCGGCCAGGTCGCGCGCGTCCTGACCAGCGCGTACGCGCCGAGCAACGCGAGGGGCAGCGCGAACGGCGTAAAGTTCTCGATCAGGATCACGAGCAGGTCGGCGAAGCGCTCGCCGAGCGGCTGCAGTGCTTGTGTGCCGATGTTGCGCGCGTACACCTGCGCGCTCACCACCCACACGAAGTCGCGCAGCGAGACCGGGTGCCCGAGATCCATCGGCGGCAAGCTGGCTGCGCGCAGCGGAAGGTAGACGTAGCAAGCCAGGCCGAGCAGACCTGAGGTGAGCCCGCCCCCAAACACACGAGGCCCGTGCGCGCGCAGCAGGACCACCAACGCGTAGGCCAGCGCGGGCAGGCCCAGCACCGCGATGAAGTGATGATTGGCGAGCCCCAAGCCGAGCGCGAGACAAGCCTGATAGAGCGGCCGTGGGTCGGGCCGTGGCGCGTCCAGGTCGAGCGCGGTCAGGCGCTCGAGCGAGGCACACACCAACATCGCCTCCAGGGCGTACACTTCCGCACGAATCGCCTGAAACCAAAAGCCGTACGCGCCCGCCAGCGTCCAGGTGGCGGCGAGCGCGAGCAAGCTGCGCGGCACGTGAGGAGCGCAGCCGAGCTTGTCGAGCGTGCGCGTCACTGCGGTGTGCACGCTGCCGAGCGCCAGTGCAGCGGCCACGGCCTCGGCGATCGCCACGCGGTACGGCAGCGGTCCGATGGGCAGCAGCGTGAAGGGCTTGCTCCACAGCCCGAAGAGCGGGTGGCCCGGTGGGTGGGGGATGTCGAGCTTGATCGCGGCGGCCGTGAACTCGGCGCTGTCGAGCCAATAGCTGTGGGCTCCGGCTGTCAGCGCGTAGACGACCAGCGGCACCAGCGCTGCCAGCGCCGCCACCCAGGTCGTGCGTATTTCCCCTCTGATTCTCGGTGCCACAGAGCCCCGTGAGGGTACCAGCTGACGGACCCGCGAAGAACTTATGCGGAGACCTGGACGGGCTTGCCTTTCGTGCTACCCCTCGGCCTTCCCGCGCTTGCGCCAACTTTCCGCCCACCATTCGAGGGGCCACCCAGGGGCGACGCGTACGGGGAGGGCGGCTACGAGGTTCGGTCGCCGACCGAGCTTACGAGGCGCAGCGGCTGTGGACACCTGGGTGCGATCGAAAAAGTAGACATGAGCGTCACTACCCAGACGCAAAGCCGGGCCTCGGGGCCAGACAGCTTTGCGGCTCTTTTCGAGGCCTCGCTCGCGGCGGCCGACAGTCTCAAGGACGGTGACATCGTCACTGGTACCGTCATCAAGCTCAACAAGGACTCCGTTGTCGTCGACATCGGGTACAAGTCCGAGGGCCTGATCCCGATGAGTGAGTTCGCCAACGCGGGCGGACAGCAGGCAGTGAAGGTCGGCGACACCGTCGACGTGCTCGTCGAGAGCAAAGAAAACGACGACGGCCTGGTCTCCCTCTCCAAGGAGAAGGCCGACAAGCTCAAGGTGTGGGACGAGATCAGCGCCGCTTGCGAGCGCGACGAGCTGATCGAGGGCACCATCACCGCACGCGTGAAGGGCGGCCTGTCGGTCACCATCCGCGGTGGCGTCAAGGCGTTCTTGCCCGGTTCGCAGGTGGACCTTCGTCCGATCCGCAACTTGGACAAGCTGATTGGCCAGACCTATCAGTTCAAGGTCATCAAGTTCAACAAGAAGCGCGGCAACATCGTGTTGTCTCGCCGCGTTCTCCTCGAGAAGGAGCGGGACGAGCTCAAAGCCCGCACCCTGCAGAACCTCGAAGAGGGCATGGTCGTCACCGGCGTCATCAAGAACATCACCGAGTACGGTGCGTTCGTGGACCTCGGCGGCATCGACGGCCTCTTGCACATCACCGACATGTCGTGGGGTCGCGTCAACCACCCGTCCGAGGTGTTCAACGTTGGCGACGAGGTCACCGTCAAGGTCCTCAAGTACAACCCCGAGACGGAGCGCGTCTCTCTTGGTCTCAAGCAGACCATGGAAGACCCGTGGAACCACGCTTCGGAGAGCTACCCGCAGGGCAAGCGCGTCCGCGGCAAGGTCGTGTCCATCACGGACTACGGCGCCTTCGTCGAGATGGAGCAGGGCATCGAGGGTCTCATCCACGTCAGCGAGATGTCGTGGAAGAAGCCCAAGCACCCGAGCAAGGTCCTGGAGATCGGCCAAGAGGTCGAGTGCCAGGTGCTCGACGTGGACGTCGCCAACAAGCGCATCAGCCTCGGCCTCAAGCAGCTCGAGCCCGATCCGTGGACGCAGTTCACCACCCAGTACAACCCGGGTGACATCATCCGTGGCAAGGTCCGCAGCGTCACCGACTACGGCGTCTTCATCGGTATCGAAGACGGCGTCGACGGCATGGTCCACAAGTCGGACCTCAGCTGGACCCAGCGCATCAACAACCCGGCCGACGTCTACCGC
>JBEGTL010000786.1:0-3361 GCA_041179425.1 Pseudomonadota bacterium
GAACGAGTTGACGTGCTCGGGCTCGTCACCGAACGCACGGATCATCGGCGACGCCAGCACCGCAATGGTCACGATGATGGACAAGAGGACGCTGCCGAGCACGTTCCAGGCGAACACCAGCGCGTCCGACGAACGACCCTTGTACTCGAGCCAGGCCACGATCAGCGCCGTGCCGCCGGTGACGATGTCGAAGTTGTAGCCGCTGAACGACATCTCGACCGGCATCACGCCCTCGCGCGCGGCCTGGTGCATGACGATCTCGAGGGGCAGGCGAAACGACTGCGCGGCAACTAGCCAGGCGATGGGCAGCGCGCGCGCGAAGGTCGTGCCGATGCGCGACACGGCGAGCCCCACGCCCGACACCACGAACGACGCCATCGCCATGGCCAGGGGCGGGGGTCGCACGTCGAATCGCGCGAGCTTGCCGGACTCGGCGAGGGCCGCGAACATGGCCATCCACGCCAGCATGGCCGCACGTGCGCCCATGCGCGCGCGCACGCGGTTGCCGCCGGTGCGCTCGATGGCGATGGAGTACGCGAGCACGAAGCCGCTGGCGACGATGACGGCGAGGCCGCCGATGCCCAGGGTCACGAACAACGAGGCATGCATGACTCAGATCACCTTGGCGCGAACGAGCTCGGCGAGCTGGTCTGTGGAGAGCCCCAGCAGCTCGCGGTAGATGGAGTCGTTGTGCTCGCCCAACGTAGGGCCGGCCCACTCGGTCTGACCAGGGGTCAGCGACAGCTTGGGCACCTGTGCCGGTACCCGCAGCGGTGTGCCGTCGGGCAGCGACACGCGGTGAAACATCTCGCGCGCCAGGTACTGCGGGTCGCTCGCGATGTCGGCGATGCTGTAGATGGGGCCCGCCGGCACCTCGGCTTGCTGGAGCGCGAGCTCGACCTCTGCGTACGGACGCGTGCTGGTAAACGCCTCGATCGCAGCGTCGATCTCTGCCTCGTGCTGCACGCGGCCCGGGTTACTCGCCACGCGTGGATCGGTCGCCAAGTCGTCGCGCCCCACGGCGCGCATCAGGCGCTGAAAGATGCTGTCGCCGTTGCCGCCGATGATCACGAACTTGCCGTCTCCGCAGCGATAGCTGTTGCTCGGCACGATGCCGGGCAAACGTGCTCCCGTCCGCTCCCGCACGTGCCCGCCGCGATCGAACTCGGGCAGCATGCTCTCCATCATGTTGAACACGCTCTCGTAGATGGCCGTATCGACGACCTGCCCCTGGCCGCTGCGCTCGCGATGGTGCAGTGCCGTGAGGGCGCCGATCACGGCGTGCAGCCCCGCGAGCGAGTCGCCGATGCTGAGCCCGGTGCGCACCGGCGGTCGATCGGGGTCGCCGACGATGTAGCGCAGCCCACCCACGCCCTCGGCCACGCTGGCGAAGCCCGGCCGCGCTGCGTACGGTCCCGTCTGTCCCCAGCCCGAGATACGCACCATGACGAGGCCCGGGTTGTCGCGCGAGAGCACGTCGTAGCCGAGGCCCCACTCCTCCATGCGGCCGGGTCGAAAGTTCTCAATCAGCACGTCGCACTTGGCGACCAGCTGCTTGAGGATGTCTGCCGCCTGCGGCTTACGCAGGTCGAGCGTGACGCTCTTTTTGTTGCGCGCGAGGCTGTACCACCACAACGACGTTCCCTCGTGCAGCTTGCGCCAGCCGCGCATGGGGTCGCCAGTGACCGGCGGTTCCACCTTGATGACCTCTGCGCCGTAGCCCGCAAACAGCGAGCCCGCGAACGGTCCTGCCAGCAGCTGCCCGAGCTCGAGCACACGTAGATCCGAGAGCGCCTTCATGGCGCTCTCTGTAGCAAGCGCGCGAGCGGGTACCTGCCTAAACCTCGCGACCTTCCACGCCCGGATCGCGGTTTGTAGTTACCGTCAGGGAAATAATCTGACAGTCTGCCGCCGTTCGAGGCAGCGCGTGCGACTTGGGGCCCCCCTGGATCAGGCTCGTTTCGCCGCATGCGGTCGAACACGGGGGCCGCACACGGGTCGCACGATCCGCAGGCTTCCTCAGCTACTTGGTGAGAAGGAGAACGGCATGGACGCGCTCAAGACAGTTTCTCTCGCGCTGGCAGTGGCCATCGTGGGCACCGCGTGTGGCGACGACGACAAGCCGACCACCAAGATCGACGCGGGCGTCGACGCGAGTGTGGTCATCAGCGACGGCGGTGGCGGCACCGACGCCGCAACGCGTCCCTGCACGTCGTACACACCAGTCGCCGACGGCCGGTGCGGTGGCAGCCACTGTACGCAGACCGAGAGCGACGTAAAAGCGTCGGCCATTGCCAACGCCACTTGCGGAGGCGACGTCGAGATCAAGTCGTTCTGCTCGCTCGAGGCAGTCAACGTGGTTGCCCAGTGCACGCGCAACTCGCTTAGCAGCCTCGGCGACGACGTCACCTTCTCCAACGCCATCACCGCGTGCGCGACCACGCCCTCCGCACAAAACCCCAAGGTCGTGCCCGCGGGCTTCTCGTCCACCTGCCTCAGCTGCTTTGTCGACTCCGCCAAGTGCGCCGCCAAGGAGTGTCTGGTCGACTGCGCGGCCAACGACAAGACCGCGCAGTGCGACGACTGCCGCATCGCCAAGGGCTGCATCGGGTCGTTCTACCAGTGCGCAGGGATCACCAACCCGCTCGACCTCCTCGCCGCCGCACAAGACGCGGGCCTACTGCGCTGACGGCCCACCGAACGGGCAGTGACCGCTGCGTCGGAGCCGGGGTGGATCGGGCTCCAGGTATCACTGCCGAGGGACTGCCGTAGCTCTTGCATATCGCCCGGCCCTCCACTCCTCATACCCTTCGCACAGGTTCTGGGGGTGGAGGTTCGCGATGTACAGATCGATCAGGGCGCTGGCAGCGTCAGTGTGGATCTTGGTGTCCGTGGGGTGCGGAGGCGACGACACGCCCGACGTCGACACCACGGTCGGCAACGCACTGCCTACGCCGCAGTTCACACCGCCGCCCGTGATCGAAGACGACCAAGACGGCAACGGCGCCGAGCCCACTGCACTCTACAACCGCTGGGGCGCGTGCAGCAGCTCGAGCCAGTGTCTGCCCAACGAGCAGTGCATCCGCGGCATCACCGAGAGCTTCAACGTCTGTCTCTCGTCGTGCGTGAGCGTCGATGACTGTATCGACCCCAGCATCCCGGTGCACGCCAACTTCACCGCGTTCATGACGTGCACCGAGTTCCAGGGCGCCAAGCGCTGCATCCTCGGCTGCCAGACAACCGCCCAATGCATCGCCGGCATGCAGTGCATCACAGGCGCCTGCGTCTGGAAACAGTGACGGATGACGCGCGAGGGGCGCCGCGATCCGCCACCGCGTGCTCCCGCGCGTCCTCACGGACA
>JBEGTL010000787.1:0-3359 GCA_041179425.1 Pseudomonadota bacterium
GGCTCAAGCCGCGTCCACGCCGCGGTGCCGCCCAGAGAAGCGAACAGCTGAATGGCGAACGGATTGACCACACCTTCGTGGAGCGCCTCTGCCCGGCATACCTCCCAGGCGGGCGCCGAGTGCGCGAGCAACGCGGCGCGAAGGGCGTGTTCGTGCACCACATCGTCGGGGTACCTGAGCAACCACTCGAGCCATGCGCCAAGCGGCCGAGGGTCTGTGGCGGCTGCAATCCGCAAGGCCGCCACCATGCACGCGCGGTCGTCCAGCTCGAACGCAGACCCGAGATTCGGATGAGGCGAACCGTACGCGGCGAGTAGCTGGAGCCAGGGTGCAGCGCGCGCTGTGAGCTCACCGCCGAGCTCTCGCTGTGCTCGCGCGAGCACGTGCTGATCGCGTAGTAGCGCGCAGCCCCGGATCGCCGCGGCGCGCAGGTCAGGGTCGCTCTGTTGTGTCGCCTCAAGTGGGGTGTCGACCTCGTCGAGCCGGAGCAGCGCCATCACCGCAACCTGGAACTGGTAGCGGCTCGCGGGTGCGTCGATCACCGCGCGCAGTGCACCGCGATCGGCGGCATCGACGACCAGCACCTCGAGTGCGCCCCATAAAGCGTGCTCGGGCCCGCTGGCCAGGGACACGAGCGTGTGCTCCGCGTCGGCAAATGCGCTGTCCATGAGCTCGCAGAACCAGGTCGCCTCGTCGAGCGCCTCCTCGTACACGTCGGCCAGCACGCCACCTGGCGGAGGCAGTGATACGAGGTCCAGCGGCATCAGTTGATTCTCACCGAGCCGGCACGAATGCGATGCTGACGCCGAGCGCGCATCTCGACCCGCTTGCCACGCAGCAGAACCTCGCCGTTTGCGCGCAGCACCAGCGACGCCTCCCCGCACTGCAGCAAGATCTCCTCGGCGCCACGGATGAGCACGCGTTTGCCATCCACGGTCACGGCTGGGTCGGGAGGCGCATGCTGGACCACGTCAGCGCACGAATCGACGTCAATGGGCTCAAGAACGCCCACGACGACCGGTGCGTCCTCGCGCCCGTCCAGGAACGTGACCAACAGCTCAGCGCCCTCGCGGCCGTGCAGAGCCTGGCGCGGGACCGTCGTGCGCGCGAGCACCGGGCACGACGAGCCCGACAGCAAGATCAACGGCCCACGTGCACTCAGCTCGACAAGCGTGGCAGCTCGCGTCGTGAGATGCTGGGATGCTTCCGCGATCTCGGGGGACGCGGCTCTCGTGAGACGCTTCAGCGATGCGGTCATGCAAGCCTCCGGTGGGGAGCCCCTTCCTTATCGCCTAGCAAGCCTGCACGCCACCGGTGCCACCGTTCAGGGTGATCTTCTCACTCACGTCCCACACGCGCGGACGCGCTCAAGGCCCTCCAGAGACCGGCCATCCTTCGTCACTCCATGCGAGCTCGGACACGCGAAGAACCGCGCGGCCATTCTGCTGACCGTCGTATGCGTGATAGAAGTTGTACGCGTGCTCCCCAGAGAAGATCACCGCGTTGTGGCCGGGTCCGTGGTAACGCGAGTCGCCCTTCACAACGAGCGTGCCTCCCCCTTTCAGCATTGCCACACCGTCGGCGTCGACGAAGGGCCCCAACACACTCTTGGAGCGGCCAACCCGAATATTGTAGGTGCTGTTGTTTCCGACGCAGCACTTATCGAAGGACGCAAACAGGTAGTAGTAACCGCATCTGCGGACGAGGAAGGGGGCTTCAATTGCGCCGTCGACGTCTGGCGGGCGTGTCGCTAGCGAATAGACCTTGTCTCCGACGCGCGCGCCGCTGGAGTCGAGCTCGATCGCCTTGATGCCGCTCCAAAAGCTGCCGAACGTCAACCAATGCTTCCCGTCGACGTCGGAGAACGCGTTGGGGTCGATTGCGTTCCAATCATCCTTGGTGCCGTGGTTCGAGCATACGACGGAACCTTTGTCGGACCAGGTTCCCTGTTCCAGGCTGGGCCTCGTGGCATGACCAATACATTAGGAGTTCGAGCTGAATGTGGACGCCGAGTAGTACAGATGGAACTGCCCGCCAAAATACGAGACATCAGGTGCCCAGAGGTCGGTGGCACCTGGAACCTCTTTGGCAATCCAGGCAGGGTTCGATGTCCCGAACGCGGATGGCGCATCCTTCCAGGTACGAAGGTCGGTGGACGTCTTCGCGGGAAGACGGGGACCAGTGTTCCAGGAGTAGTAAACTCCGTTGCTCTCGATCGCCGTCGGGTCATGCGTTCCCAGGCTGCCGCTGAGAGGGATCGCCGCCGGCCTGTGTGCCGTGTCTAGCTTCGCGACCTCGCAACGATCACTCTGATCCGCAAGACTCGCGTCCGATGAGTCGGTCTTCACCGAGGCGTCTTCTCTGCCGCCATCACTCTGCCGAGCCGTCTCCGCATCGGGCCGAGTTGACACCGGGGAAGCCGCGTCCCCGGGACGCTTCCCCGAGTCGAGTAGCATGTTCCGTGGAGGTGTGGTCTGCGCGTCCTTGACCTCGTCATCGCGCGGAGACTGCGCTCCTTCGGAGGAGTCCTGGATAGACGCATCAGCAGTCATCGGCTTCTGTTCGACATCAGCGCAAGCTGAGGAGCCCGACGCCATTGCAAGACCCGCGTCCACGGTCGCGGACCCGTCGCCGAGCGCAGCGCCGTCGCTTATGAGGGACGAATCTATGGCGACTGCGGACCCATCCTGCGTTGGGTCGGGACCTCCATCGAGTACGATGGACCCTGCATCCCGGTGGACTGATGAGTCGTCACTAGTCAGTGATCCCGAGTCGGCAAGAGCCTGCCCCGCGTCGGAGACGCCGCCAGCGTCGCTCCCACCCTGCGGTTCTTGAGCGCCCGGTTGTGAATCTTCTGGGCACCCCGATAGGCAAGCGAGCGCCATCGCCGCCGCAGCAATGATGGCGCAACGTAGTCCCGCAGGAACGACCGCCGCTGCTGGCTGCTTCGAACTTGGATCGGTCGTCATAGCTACGCCTTTTGTGAGGGCTCGCGAGTACGCCAGGAACGGGGCTCCGGATGCCGCGGAGTCTCTCGCCCGTACACGCGTGATCGATAAAATGCTACCAATGGAAGTACAGCCACCACCAGCAGCATCTCGCCGAACGATTGCCAGCGGGGTCTGCTCGCGCTCATGCAGGCGGGTAGAGCCCTAGCGAGCGGGCTGAAGCGGCTCCGAGCGCAATCGAAACTGAGTCAAACAGCGCTCGCCGAGCGCGCCGGACTGAGCTTGCAGGAGGTATGGTCAAGAGTTGTGGATCAGAAATCTGATCAAGCGGCGACCTTTGTCTGATGAACATGCTTCTTGGTCTTACTCTTGACCATGTCCGGTCGCGTAGCTTCTGTGCCGACGTTGCGC
>JBEGTL010000788.1:0-3353 GCA_041179425.1 Pseudomonadota bacterium
TGGGCTGCTTCATGGCTTGTTCTCCGGCGGCGGTGTGAACCGCAGCTGCGTGTTGGGCGCGGTGCTCGAGCTGAGACCGTGGCGCTTTGCAAAGCCGCCGTTGACCTCGAGGACGTACTGCGACATGCGCGGCACGTTGCGCGGGTCGTCGGTCTGGGGCGTGGCTTGTTCGACGATACCGACCACGTTCCAGTCGGCGTCGACGAAGAACATGTCGAGCGGGATCAGCGTGTTGTGCATCCAAAAGCTGTTGTGCCGCTCGGTCGGGAACAAAAACAACATGCCCTCGTCCTCGCCCATCGACTCGCGAAACATGAGCCCCATCTGACGCTGGGCATCGGTGCTCGCGACCTCGACCTTGAGCGTAATCGGGGCGCGCGGCGCGGTCTCCAGCACCACCGTTCCGATGGGCAGCGTGGGCTGGGGCGTGCCCAACTTCTTGGGCTGTGCCGGCTTGTCGGCGGCGGCCTTGGCCGGTTCGTCGGCGGCGCTCTTCGTGCTCGCACCGGGCTTCTCGGCCGCAGCACCACTCGGGCTCGCACCATTCGCGCAGGCGACAGCCGTGCAGGCGAGCGCGGCCAGCAAGCAGACCGAAGGCAGACGTTTCATCGCCCCGGAGCTACCACTCCCCCCGCGACGCGTCGAGAAACCGTACCCCGGCCGGGCCGCTCGCGGTTTGCCCACGAAAGCACGCTGCTATGCTCGCCGGAGATGACTCAAGGCGACGCCACGGATCGGACACACAGCGTCGGACACGTCTCGCTGCTCGGCGCGGGGCCCGGTGACCCCGAACTGATCACGCTCCGCGCGCTGCGCAGGCTCGCACGCGCCGACGTGGTGCTCTACGACGCACTCGTTCACCCTCTGTTACTGCAGCACGTCAAGCCCGGCGCGGAGCTGATCTTCGTCGGCAAGCGCGCCGGACGCGCAAGCGAGCGGCAGTCCAGCATCAACGATCGACTCATCGCGGCCGCCCGCCGCGTGCGCTACGTGGTCCGTCTCAAGGGCGGCGACCCTTACTTGTTCGGGCGCGGCTCCGAAGAGGCCGAGGCGCTGAGCGCTGCCGGCATCCCGTTCGATGTGGTGCCTGGCGTCGCTTCGCCCATGGCCGCGTCCGCGTACACCGGCATCTCGCTCACGCATCGCAACCTCGCCAGCAGCGTGGCCTACGTCACCGCGACCGAGTCGGTCGAGAAGGACGAGAGCGCGCACGACTGGAGCAAGCTCGCCACGGCCACGGCCACGCTGGTGTTCTTCATGGGCCTGCGCAAGCTCGACTCGCTGATGGAACGTTTGGTGGAGCACGGTCGCGACCCGGAGACACCCGCGGCAGTGGTCTCGAACGCCTCTCTCCCCTCGCAGCGCACGGTCGTCGGCAAGGTGCGCGACATCGCCGAGCGCGCGCGTGCCGCTGGGCTCGAGATGCCGGCGCTCACCATCGTGGGTGCCGTGGTCGGCCTGCACGAGCAGCTGTGTTGGTTTCAGCGTCAGCCCCTGTTCGGCAAACGCGTGCTGATCACCCGGCCCGAGGGACAGAGCGACGAGATGGCCCAGCTGCTACGCGACGCGGGCGCCGACCCGCTCGAGCTCCCCACGGTGCAGATCGTACCGCCCACCGACGGTGAGGTCCTGCGCGCGCACGTGCTGTCTGCCGGCTCGTACGACTGGGCCATCTTCACCAGCGTCAACGGCGTCGAGGCGTTCTTTGCCGTGCTCGATCGCGAGGGGCGCGACGCGCGTATCCTTGGTGGCGTCAGCGTGGCCGCGATTGGCCCCGCGACACGCAGCGCGCTGGCCAAGCGCGGCGTACGCGCCGACGTCATGCCCAGCGAATATCGCGGCGAGGCCGTTGCCGATGCCATCCGTGCACACGACGGTCAGCTCATCGGCAAGCGCATCCTCATCGCGCGCGCCGAGGTGGCCCGCGAGGTCTTGCCCGGCATGCTGCGCGAGGCCGGCGCGAGTGTCGACGTGGTGTCCGCCTACCGCACCCTGCCCGCTTCGCCCCAGCGCTTCGCCGAGATCAGCGAGCTGCTCGAGACGGGAGGCATCGATGCCGTCGCCTTCACGTCCTCGTCCACGGTCGAGCGTCTGGTCGAGGGACTCGGGCCGCGCGGCCCCGCGCTGCTGCAAAACGTGCAGGTCGCGGCCATCGGTCCAATCACGGCGAGCACCGCCGAGCGCCTCGGCCTGCCCGCGCAGGTCGTCGCCGACGAGTACACGGCACCTGGCTTGGTACAGGCGCTGATCGCCCATGCAGCACGCGCACACGCGGCCGGCGCAGCGAGCCTTGCAGCCACGCGTGGCGCGTGAGTGAGCACGGGCACGAGCTGGCGCGTTTCGAGGGTAGCCCGGGCGATCAGCGTGCTCTCGCCTACCTTCGCGCCACCTGCGCCGTGCTCGCCAGCGCGGGTTCGGTAGCCGTGCTGCTCGGCGACGTGCCCATCCCGGTCTTCCTCATCGCCTTGCTCGGCCTACTCATTTCGCTGGCTTGGCTAGGTCAGGCACGGCGGTCTTGGCGCGCAGCGGCGGCCACCGAGCGGCCACGGCTGGTCGTTTATGCGACCGGCTTCTCGCTCTCGGACGCCAACGGTAACGACTGGGTCGCGTTTTCCGACGTGAACCAGATCGAGGTCGACGAGGAGCGGGTCGACATACGGGTCACGAAACGTGATGCATCGACCCTGCGCATCGAGCCACGGTACACAGGGGTTGATATCTACCAACTCGTGCACACCTTGGACAAGGCCCGGGCATCTGCGCAAAGTGCAGCTGAACCGGGCCCTTCAGAACAGCGACCGGACTCGCCCGATTGGCGGGCCTCGGGCCGGGCGCGGTAGACTACCGCGTTCTACTTCACGTAGTGCAAGTCGCATAAGCACCCATGGCCTCGAGGAGAGGACGATGACTCCGAAGTCGGACCACGACGACAATGACGTGGTCACCGAGTCCGAGACTCGGACAGAGCTCAAACGCCCGTCCCTGTACAAAGTGCTTGTACACAACGACAACTACACCACGCGTGAGTTCGTGGTCGAGGTGTTGCGCACGGTTTTCCACCACACGGAGACCGACGCCACGCGCATCATGTTGCATGTCCACCATCAAGGCGTGGGGGTCGCCGGAGTGTACCCTTTCGAACTTGCCGAAATGAAGGCCCGTAAGACCGAGGATCTCGCCCGCGAGCACGAGTTTCCCCTCAGACTTACTTTGGAACCGGAGGACGACTGATCCATGGCACAGCCCCCCATGATCACCCGCGCACTACAGATTGCGCTGCGCAACGCCTTCGAAGAGGCGGCTCGCTATCGTCACGAGTACGTGACGCTCGAGCACTTGCTCAACTCGCTGGT
>JBEGTL010000789.1:0-3353 GCA_041179425.1 Pseudomonadota bacterium
CAGAGCGCCAGCTCCAACCAGCTTGTCGGCTGCCGTTTTTTCACGATCGCCGCATCCTGATCGATCATGGATCAGACGGAAAGCACTATTTTTTCAAGTCCGCGGCCGCTAACTGATCGGCATTGGTTTTTATCCTCGGTGTGAACGAGCTCGAGATTCGCGCCAACGTTGCACCGCAGGTCGAGCCGGCCACCATCCGCATTCGTGTGGATCAGCTCGAGCCGGTCAAACGCACCCTCGAGCAGCACGCGATCGATTTTTTGGGGCCGCAGTCCGAGGATAGTCATCACCTCGTGCAGGTGCGCGATCCCAACGGCAACGTCGTCGAGTTCGTGCAGAGGCTTTCGACACCCACGACGGAGCGACCCGTCAGCAACCCGTGACGGGGAAGCCGAGCATCTCGCTCGGCAACACGCGCTCGGCTTCGACGACCACCTCTGCGCAGTCCCACGGCTTGCCCGAGGGGGGTGCGTCGGGGAGCGGCTCGAACCACACCTTGTTGAGCTCGCGCGGGCAGCCGGCCACGTCGTTGTGCGAGCATTGCTGGGCGCCGCACGACAGGTCGAGCACGTCGTAGTTCTGCAGGTAGATGGCGCGCATGCTGCCGTCGGCGGCGAGCACACCGTCGTCGATCTGACAGCCGTCTTTGACGCGCGCGGCTTCGACCATGTTGGTGATGCCCGTGTGCCGGATGGCGAGGCCGGGCTGGCCGTCTCCATCGACGTCGGTGACGCGGCAGTCGGTGGCCAGGATGGGCAGCGGCTCGCTGCGACACTCGCACTTGCCGTCTTTGAGCCAGGCCTGCCCCGGACGCGCGGCGATGCGCGCACCGGGCGTACAGTCGTCGGGCTGGGTGGGCTCGTAGCCCAGGGTGCGGGTCGCGGACTCGCTGCGGATCTTGCCGTCGCGCAGCACCAGTGTGTGTTGTTCGGGCGGCAGGCGCGCCGCGTTGGTCCAGGCAAAGTCGTCGCGCAGGGTGAGCGTGGTGGTGATCACGCCGTGGTCGACGCAGCGCCGCAGCGCCATCGACACGCTGTCTGTCGCGGGGTCGACTTTGAGCTTGGCCCAAAACAGGATCTCGTGAGAGTAGGCGAGGTTGTCGCCGAAGCCGCGGTCGCGGGCGAAGAAGTGGGTACGCATCGCGTAGTGTTCGTGCGCGGCGAGGGGGGCCCACCAGGGCGCCTGACCGGCGTCTTGTGCCGGGGTCGGTGCGACGTCGGCATCGACCTCGGGGGCGACGAATGCGGCGTCCGGCACGTCGCGCCTGGCCACGCCTGTCTCGGTGCTGGGCCGCTGCGATGTGCGCCCGTCTTGAGCGCCGCTGGCTGCCGTGCTGGCGTCGGTGGCCATGCCGTAGCTCGGCTCGGCGCAGGCCACCGCGGCGAGGGTGGCGACCACGACGCAACCGCGGCTCGACGCGAGCGAAGAAAGCCAAGTCCACGGGCGAGAAGAGCCAACGCGTGCTCGAAAGGAAGACTTCACTCGTCGCGCAATAACACAACTCGGCCTATTCGGCGGTGCGGAAGGGTTGTCGCGACACGCCCGTCGCGGCGCACCGGAAGCTTGCCGTGGTCCTGGGCAGCGAGCCTTTAACGCAGCAGTTTCGGAGCGCGCAACGAATCGATCGGCTGTTGTATTGACACTGCTCAAACGTTCAGCAACTCTCGGATCTGAGACCGCTCGCTACTGGGGGTGGGCCGGTCTTGGAGGTCGCCGTGCTCGAGTTCGCTGCCATTCCTTCTTTCGCTCGCGCGCCCGAGGGTGCGCTTCGACTGCCTGTTCCGTCGGCAAAGTCCGGTCCGTTGCGTGTCGTCGAGGCGCCGGCCGAGCGGAGTCGTTCGGCGCCGGCCGAGCGGAGTCGTTCGGCGCCGGCCGAGCGGAGTCGTTCGGCGCCGGCCGAGCGGAGTACAAGAGGCACGGCCGAGTCGCCCTCGCTCGAGGGGCAGCGCAAAAAGCCGCTCGTCGGGGTGCCCGGTCGAGCTCCGCTCTGGGAGCACTTTCGTGCGGGGCAGCTGCTGGAGCTGTCGGGGGTGACGCCTGGCAAGCTCAGCACGGTGGCGCGGCTGATCGTGCGCGCGCAGGCCGAGGGCGAGCCTATCGCGTGGGTGGGCGCGCGGGACGAGGCGGGGTTTTACCCGCCAGACTTCGCAGCGGCCGGCATCGATCTGGCCGCGCTGGTGGTGGTTCGGGTCCCGCGCGAGCAAGGTCCGCACGCGCTGGTGCGGGCCAGTGAGGTGTTGCTGCGCTCGGGCGCATTCGGGCTGCTGGTCGTCGACTTTGCAGAGGCTGCCGTTCCGCGCGGAGAGCTGGCTTGGCAGGCTCGCCTGTCGGGGCTCGTGCGGCGCCACGAGGCGCGCATGGTGCTGCTCACCTCGTCGCGCTGCGACGACGCCTCGCTCGGTCCACTGATCGGTCTACGCGTCGAGCCGCACGCTGCGTATCAGGCGAGCGCACGCGGCGCGCGTGTCCTGCTCACACAGCGTGTGCTCAAGAGCAAGCTAGGCAACGAGGCCGCTCTGTCCCCCGACGTGCGCAGCTTGCCCGTGGGCGCGCGATGAGTGCGATTCACTACGGCTCTCGCGCAGAAGAGCTGCGCGCTTCGATGCTTCGTTCGTACGCAGAAGAATCGTGCGCTTCGGCTGCCGCTACCTTCATCGACGTCGCGGTCGCCGTGATCGTCGCTCTGGTCGCCTTCGTCGACGTCGTGGTTGCAGTGGTCGTTGCCTTCGCGGTGCACGGCAATGTGCCTGCTGGCGCGCACGATCATTCTTCGCTCGACGCTCGCGATCGGGCCGTCGTGAACGTCGACGACCTCGATGGCTTCGACGTCAACGTCAACGGTAGTTTTCCCACCAAACAAACCCCATGACCCTACGCCGCCTCGCCTGCATCGACGTCCCCGACCTCCCGCTGCAGATGTTGCTGCGCGCCCATCCATCGTACCGCGATGCCCCCGTGGCGGTGGTGGCCGAAGAGCGTCCAGAGGCCGAGCTGTTGCTGCTCAACCGGCACGCGCGTGCCCTGCGCTTGGCTACGGGCATGCGCTTTGGCGCCGCCAAGAGCCTGGTGCCCGAGCTGCGGGTGGGCGTGGTGTCGGCGGTGGAGGTCGAGCAGCTGGCGAGCGAGCTGGTGCGCGACCTGCAGACGTTCTCGCCGCACGTCGAGCGCGACCCGGTGCACGCCGGCGTGTTTTACCTGGACCCGACGGGGCTCGCACACCTGTACGGCGGTGAGGCGAGCTGGGCGCGCTGTCTTTCGCGCTACCTGACGGCGCGCCAGTTTTCTACCTCGGTGGTCGTCGCGTACGGGCGTGCCATCTCCTACGCGCTGGTGCGCAACACGCGTGGCGTGCG
>JBEGTL010000790.1:0-3350 GCA_041179425.1 Pseudomonadota bacterium
GAGCTCAGTGGTCCCGTCGCGCTCGAAACGAGCGACAGCAAGCTCGACATCGCCGGGGTGGAGATCAACGGCTCGCTGGCGGCCATTCGTGCGCGCAAAAAGAGCGAGCTCGTGCTCTCGGTGACACCCGTGCACAGCCCCAAGACCGACGAGTTCGTGCACAAAGAGATCGAGCTCAAAGAGGGTCAAGAGCTCTGACGGGAGCGTACGAGACGCTCAGGTCAGCACGGTGCGCAGCATCTGGTCGAACGACCAGTCTTCGATGGCGTGCACGCGCCGACGCCAGCCGCTGGCCTGCTCTGGATGCGCGTCGAAGTACATGTCCCACCACGCCTCTGAGCCGCCAGCCAGCGTGGACGTGGAGAGCCAGGGCTTTTGCACCGTGTAGTGGATGACCTTGGCTTCACGCTCTAGCTGCGGCATCAGCGAGGGATGCGCCCGCAAGAACTGGAAGATGAACTGATGCAGGTTGTAGCCCGCGGGAAGCCGGTGGGCGGCCGGGCCCGTGTACCAGTCGGGGAAGAACGTGTTGAGGAAGCCCTGGTCCCCGCCGTCGTAGCTCTCCGACGTGAACAGCTGATCCATCATGCGCGCGAACAGCGCGCGCTTGGGCTCGATGACCAGCACGCCCGAGTTAAAACGATCGGGCAGCAAGAAGTCGGGCGCCGCCGCAATGCCTGGGCGCTCGAACAGGTCGTCGATGTTCTGCAGCGCGATGGTGTCTGCATCCAACAAGACGAGCTTGTCGAAGGTGTCGAGCTCGAACGCGCGCAGCTTGGTGAACGTGTTGGCAAAGCGTGCGAAGAACTGGCCTGTGCTCGGGTTGGGGTTCTTGATGGCCTGCACTTTGTGTGTGCGCCAGCCACCCGCCTCGAGCATGGTCACCGCCGACAGGGGCACGTCGTCAGTCACCAACAACACCTTGTCGTGCGGGGTGTCGGTGCGGACGAGCGAGCGGCCGAGCGCCTCGACGCCGGGAACGTAGCCGTCGCCATTGCACAGAGTCGTAACGTAGGCCGTGCTCATTCGCCTCTCTCTTTGCTCGCGCGCGACATCGCGCACTTGTACGAGGCCCTCGCCGGAAGGCGCTCGACACGGTTCCTTGCACCACTCGTGCCGGCGCCTGCTGCCTCCTGCCGCGAGGCGGGCACGTGCTGTCTTCAGGCGTCGGACGGGGGGAAACACACCACGATTCCCTCGTACGGGGCGAGTGTGTAGCGGCCCGAGAAGGGCGTGGTGCGCGCGAGGCGATTGGAGAACAACGTCGTTCCCGGCGGCATCGCGTGGGGCGCGGTCGCGTCTGGTTCACGCGAACGATCGAGATCGAGTGGCACCTCACGGTGGGTGAAGTTCAAGATCACGAGCGCGACCTCGCCGTCTGCCTCACGCCGATAAGCCACCACGGCGCGTGGCAGCCCCAGGTCTTCGACCAGCTCGAGCGTGCCGGCGTGGAGGGCACGACTTTGCCTGCGCAGCGCGAGCAGACCCTGATAGCAGTGCAGGAGAGACTCCGGGTCGTGCGCTTGCGCGTCGACGTTGGTGCGTGTCGAGCCTGGGTGTACGGCGAGCCACGGGGCCGCATTTTCGCGAGAAAACCCGGCGTGCGTGCCCCCGTCCCACTGCATGGGCGAGCGACACTCGTCGCGATTGAGCAGCATCCCTGCGCGCCCAAAGTAGCGCACGAGCCACTGCGGGATCTTGCGGTGCCGCACGGCCACCGGGTCGAGCCCGTGCACGAGCGGGATCTCGTAGTGCTCCATGCCGATCTCTTCGCCGTAGTAGATGAAGGGCACGCCGCGCACCGTGAGCTGCAGCGTGGCGAACAGCTTGGCCTTGCGCTGATGCCCGTCGAGGCGCTGCAAGAGGCGCGTGCGGTCGTGGTTGCCGAACACGTAGGTGGGCGTGAGGGGCTCGGGGAACGCCTGCTCGATCTCGCGGATCAGAGCGCGGACGTCGCGGCCCACGAAGCGCATGCGCAGGGTCTTGAACAAGAACACGAGGTGCAGCCCATCTGCCTCAGCCCCGCAATAACGCCTCAGTGTGGTGGGGTCTCCAAACACCTCGCCGACGAGGAAGCGAGGGGGATCCTGAAACGCGTCGACGGTCTTGCGCAGGTCGCGCGCGAAGCTGAGCGTGTCCGGATGGTCGATGGTGTGCACGCTGCGCTGAAAAAAGCCGTTGGGGTTCTCGGCGCTGGGAAACAGCCTGAGCCCGAACGGGTTGTTGGCGAACGACGCGTCTTTGAAGATGGCGTTGAAGATGTCGAGGCGCAGGCCATCGACTCCTTGCCGAAGCCAGTGGCGCACCACCTCGAGCATGGCCTCTTTGACCGCGGGGTTTCGGTAGTTGAGGTCGGGCTGGAACGGGAGGAAGCTTGCCCAGTACCACTGGCCTGTCGTGTCGTCGCGGTGCCAGCCGTTGTTGCCGAGCATCGAGCGCCAGTTGTTGGGCGGCTTGTCGCCGTGCTTGCCGCGGCCATCACGCCAGATGTACCAGTCGCGTTTGTCGTTCGCGCGGCTCGCCCGCGAGGCCAAGAACCACGGGTGCTGGTCGCTGGTGTGGTTGAGGACCATGTCGAAGACGACCTTCATGCCGCGCGCATGGATCTGGTCGATCAGACGACGTGCATCGTCGAGCGTGCCGTACTCGGGTGCGACGTTGAAGTAGTCACGGATGTCGTATCCGAAGTCAGCCTGTGGACTGTCGTAAAAGGGCGATAACCAGAGGGTCTCGACGCCGAGGCCGGCGAGGTAGTCGAGCCTGTCGATGACGCCCTGCAGGTCACCGATGCCATCCCCGTTGGAGTCCGCAAAACTGCGGGGGTAGATCTGATAAACCGTGGTGGTCTTCCACCAGGGGATGTCCTCTTTCATTGGCATCTTCTGGCAGGTGGGCCCGCTCGGAGCTGGGGCTATGGTTTCTCTCGGTGGCGGGCGGGGGGTCGCTACGACCAAAAAAAGTTTAGTAGCTGCTGGCGGTTCGCTCGCTTCTGTCGGTCGACATGGGGTCGCTGCCGACCGTGGACTCCGCAACATTGCGGAGTGAGCGGGCTCTATGTGCGCCGGGCTGTTTGATCTACCCTCGCTTCACGCAACGGGTGGACTTTTTTTGGCCGTAGCGACCCCCCACCCACCACCGGTCTCGGCGAACATCCCCGGTTTCATTTTTAGTTAAACGGAAGGACGGAGAAACAGACGGAGCGAGAAGCACAACGAGCAGTCTCGCTCTCGCTCTCGCTCTCGCTCTCGCTCTCGCTCTCGCTCTCGCTCTCGCTCTCGCTCTCGCTCTCGCTCTCGCTCTCGCTCTCGCTCTCGCTCTCGCTCTCGCTCTCGCTCTCGCTCTGGGTCCTT
>JBEGTL010000791.1:0-3327 GCA_041179425.1 Pseudomonadota bacterium
GGACGCTGCAACTGCGGCGGTCGCGTGGTGTTCACGCTTCCCCCCAGGAGATGCCACGATGCGTTTGCTGATTGTCCCCCGCGGCCTGCTCTTGGCTGGTCTCGTCGCAGCGTGTACCGAGTCTCGCTATCAGCTGACAGCCGCGCACATGTCACCACCGGCCTGATCGGGACCCACCTTCACCGGTGTAGCGGGGACCCGGGCCCGGCCAAAACTTGGCCGCGGCGGCTCGCCTCGGGTCACGATCACCTGACCCAATAAATAAGACGAAGGCCCGGAGTTAGCGGCTCCGAGCCTTCAGGTGCTGCCAGAGCATTCGTCGAAATGCGCAGCGCTAGTGCGCGCACTATCGGCGGAGGTCGGGGCCGCATCCAACTTTTCGGAGTTGGTCGCCGGTGGTCCAGGTCGGCGTCGAGCGAGAGTGCGCGCGTTGTGGTGGCCGCTTCGTGGTCTGCAGTCGCTGCAGCTGGGGCCGGCGCTATTGCCCGGGTTCGTGTGCCGTTGCGGTGCGCGCCGAGCAACAGCGGGTGGCCCGACAGCATCACCAGCAGAGTCCCGAAGGGCGACTCGATCATCGGGACCGTAATCGCGTCTATCGCGCGCGACGGCGCGCCGCCCGCGTGATGGATACACCTTCCGGAGATTTGGCCCCGGCTGACAAGGTGTGCCTCGCCTTCCCACGCGAGGAGCTCTGTCATGCAGATGATGGCCACCGTCCGAGTGACGCTGGACGAGACGCGGATCTTGGTGAGCGACGAGGCCGGCGACCGCTTGCTCGCCCGCCTGCCGGCACTTCACGGAAGCCATCGCTGGGCGCTTCGGACGCTGCTGGAATCTCTGGCATTGTGGAGCGACCGGCGGCTGCGCGTTGTGCTGCATGCGGACGAGTCGTGCGACTGGCAGCGCCTGGGACTGGCGGATGCCTTCGAGTTTGCCACCGACGGCCTCCATCTCGAGGTCGACATCGTACCGCACGAGGTCCGCCCGAGTCGGGCGAAACACCTGACCGGGCTCGGCAGCTTCGAGCGAGAGCGGCGCCTTCGCCGCCGCGCGGGGGTATGATGGCTGCTATCGGCACAGACCCCGCGAGCGAAGCGCGCGCGGAGGTGATGCGGCTGCACTATCTCGAAGGCCTGAGTGTTCGGGCTATCGCCAAACGCCTCCGCTTGTCCCGCAAGACCATCCGAAGGTACCTGGGCCGCAGCGAGCCCGCTCCGATTCTGCAACGTATGCCCCTTACAGGCAGCCTGAGTGCGAGAGGCAGCAGCCGGCACCATTCTATGGCGCATGAGAGAGACCTTCAGTGGGGGTAGCTTGGGCAAGAGACCGCGGCGCTCGAAGGCGGCGTGGCTCGAGGTCGTCCAGAGCTGGCGACGTAGCGGGCAAACGGCGGGGCAATATGCGCAGCGGCACGGGCTGCACGCAGGGACGCTCGCGGTGTGGGGGACCAAGCTCCGGAGTGAGCTGACCGCCGCGACGGAGCCCGTGAGCGAGGGCACCGTCGCGGGCTTCCTTCCCGTGCGGGTGGTGGGCGCGCAGGCGCGCACCGACGCGCAGCGCGAGAGCGCGGAGCTGGAGGTGGTTCTGCGCAACGGGCGCCGCGTGCTCGTGCGGGGCGACGTGGGCAGTGACACGCTCCGGCGGCTGCTGGATCTGGCGGAGGGGGGTGTCGCATGTTGACGTTGCCCCCGAGCGTGAAGATTTACGTGGCGGCGCAGCCCGTCGATGCGCGCAAGAGCTTTGACGGGTTGGCGGGGATGGTCGAAGCGGAGTTTGGGCTCGAGCCACTCAGCGGCCATCTCTTCGTGTTCCTCAACCGCAGAGGTCACGTGGCTCAGATTTTGTTCTGGGACCGCAACGGCTTCTGCATTGTGAAAAAACGCCTCGAAGCGGGCACCTTTCGCCTCGCGCACCCGCCCGTCGAGGGGGCGCTGCACGTGGAGTGCAACTCTGCCGAGCTAGCACTGATGCTCGAGGGCATCGAGCTCGCGGGCGCCACGCGGCGTAAGCGGTACCAGCATTCACCGGTTTGATTAACCGATGTGAAGATGTGAGATGAAACAGACGCTCAGCGTGTGATTGTCATTGCATGATAGATCTGGATTGATCATATCCGTGCACCGTGGCGATGCGCGTTGAGCCGTCCGAAGAGCACGTGAGCCAGGGCCCGGCGCGGGTGAAGTCTTTCACCGCGCCGGGTGCGCTGCCCGTGCCGAGCCAGCTGCTGAGCGCCGGTATCGAGCTCGACCCAGAGTGCGAGCACCAGCGTCTGCTCGAGATGGAGGCGCTGAAGCAGAAGCTGACCAGCCTACTCGCCGAAGGCAAGGGGGCCACCGCCATCGATCAAGTGATGTCGCTCTTCGTCAGTATGGGGCGAGAGATCGATCGCCTGTCCTGGCGCGTGCTGCAGGCCGCCCGCTACCGCTTCGGGCGCAGCACGGAGAAGCTGTCCAAGGAAGACTTGCAGCAGCTGTTTCTGGCCCTGGACGGAGATGCCGAGACGGCGCAGAGCGGGGCGGAGTTGCTCGTGCCCGCCCCCGAGCCGCCCGAACAGGTCGACTCGGACGCGAGCTCCGAGCCTTCCTCCGGTGCGGCCCCCGATGCTCCCGACGCGGCCAAACCCGCCAAGAAGAAGCGCAAGCGGGTCCGCTCGATGCAGGTAGATCCGAGCGTCGAGCGAAAGGTCAAAGACGTGCTCGTCCCCGAAGACGAGCGGCGGTGCGCGCTGTGCGGCCAGCCCAAGAAGGTGATCGGCTACGTCGAGCACCAGTGCATCCACTTCGTCCCCGCTCGCATCGTCGTCGAGGTCGAGAAGCGCGAGAAGCTCGGCTGCGTGCCCTGCCGCAAGGACGTTTCGGTGGCTCCGCGTTCCGAGGTGCCGAGCGTCGTGCGCAAAGTCGATGCCTCGCTCCTGGCCAAGCTCGTCGACGACAAGTGCTCCCTGGCCTTGCCCGTCGATCGACAGCGCCGGCAGCTCCGCCGCCTCGGCCTCGACGTCCCCGACAAGACCCTCCAGTCCTACTGGGCCTACACCGCCGACCTGCTCGAGCCCATCGCCCTCTGCCAGCTCAGCTCCGTCTTCGGCTCCCCTATCGTCGGTGCTGACGATTCCGTCCTCAAAACCCTCGACAAGTCCAGCCGCCACGGCCTCTTCCGCGGCCACCTCTGGTGCTTCGTCGGCACCGACGGCCAGAGCGGCAGTCCCGAAACCAGCGCCTACGGCTACACCCCGAGCTGGGATGCCAGCGAGATCACCGAGTGGTTCTCGGCCATCGATGGCTTCATTCAGGTCGATGGCTACGCCGGCTACAGCCGAGAAGTCGAAGA
>JBEGTL010000792.1:0-3321 GCA_041179425.1 Pseudomonadota bacterium
ACCCGCACGGCATCGCGCGACTGCGATACCTGCGTGACACGCTAGCCGCCGAGCTCGACGCTTGCTCCCGTGACCTCGCGCCCGGCGTGCTGATGATCGAAGGCTACGCGTACGGGGCCAAGTGCTCCAGGGAGGCGCTCGGGGAACTGGGCGGCATCTACCGCATGCTTGCGTTCGAGCGCGGCTGGACGATCGTGGTGGTGCCTCCGAGCGTGCTCAAGCTCTACGTGTGCGGCAAGGGCACCGCGCCGAAGGAGCTGATGATGCTCGAAGTCTTCAAGCGGTGGGGCTACTCGGCACCCGACAACAACGCAGCCGACGCGCACGCACTGATGCGGCTCGGGGTCGATTACCTCAACGTCGAGCACCGCGACCTTCTAAGTGGGCGGGCGAAGCTGCTCGCGAAGCTTGAGGCCGTGCCCCCTGGGGGACGGCCTGAGCGAACGCCGATAAGAACCGTTTGACTGCCGGAGTGCGGTATAGAATCCCTTTACTACGGAGGCACCCGATGGACGACCTAGAAAAGCTTCTGCGCGAAGCCCGGCAGGTGCGAATGACGCCCGAACAGCAGGAAGCTCAGCGGCGTAGTTTCGCCTATGGAAACACGCACTTCGAGAACAGCCGAATCACGCGTGAAACTGTGGATAGGGCCGCCGAGGAGCTTGGCGCCCAGGCGGCTCGGGAATCGAGTGACAAGAAAGAGTAGCGAAACCACAGGGGCGCCCAAGGAGCGTCTCTCGCCGGCCGAGATTGACGCACTCGAGGCAAAAAACGGGCTGCTTCAGTTCGATCGAATGATCGAGATCATTCGAGAACACGAGAAGAATCAGACGCCGCTCATGCTCACACCTGCCTTGATGCTAGAGCTTCAGGCGCTCGCTGTTCAAGGTCTTGAGCGGGCACCCGGTTCCTTGCGGCAGGGAGCGATCTACATCACGGGCACGAATCACGTTCCACCGCCGGCAGCCGAGTGTCCAGGGCTGGTCGATGAACTATGTGCGTACGTCAACGACAACTGGCAGGCGGCGAGCCCAGTGCATCTTGCGTCGTATGTGATGTGGCGGCTCAACTGGATACATCCGTTTTCAGACGGCAACGGTCGCGCATCGCGGATCGTGTCCTATCTCGTGCTGAGCTGCCGTCTCGGATACGTTCTGCCCGGCGTCAAGACCGTGCCGGAGAAGATCGCGGCACACAAGGACCCTTACTACGCCGCGTTGGATGCTGCGGACGCCGCCTGGTCCGACGGGCGACTCGATGTAACAGCGATGGAAGAGCTCATGAGCCGCCTGCTCGCGCAGCAGCTTGTCGAGATACACTCACGAGCCACTGGAGATCACCAGGGCAAGGTGGACTGAGAAGCAGATCGGGGAGGATGTGCGTGCTCGCATGGCCGAGACTTCAGTCGAGAAGTCTACGCGCGGCGAGCATCTCCGCGACGTGTGACTCGATCAGGCGAGCGATCGTCTGCGCGACTGCGCGGTCATCAAGTGAGTGCGCTATCATTACGCGCTTGGCGGCGTCCTGCAATTCGCTCACGGAGCTCAGTCCACCGCCCAGGCACTTCAACCTGCTCTCGTGCTTGATGGTCTCGACGGTCCCGATCTTGCCATTGACCTGTAGAAGGAAAGCCTTCTGATTGAGGTGGCACTCGGAGTTTCGACGAAGCTCCGCGTAGATTAGGAGGTCCCGCGAAACCGCCGCAACGATCCCTTCCATCCCACGTTTGCAGCCGCGGTATCTCAGTAACGCTAGTCGCGCGGTCCCATTCAGGCGCTCTACCTCGACCTCGGTCAGCGTCTCGAAGGCTTTGGCTTCGCCGGCCAGTTCGGCGGGGAACTCAGCCAACACGCCGTAGAGCCGGAGCCAGAACATGACTACGTCTTCTTCTGTGCATGGCGGTTCAGCACACACGCGTTGCGTGTAGAGATGAAGTCCGGCGATCCAATGAGTCTTCATCGCAGCAATCCTGTCGCTGTTCCTGGCAACGTCGACCGTCCAGAGTCGGAACTCCTCGATGCCAAGAATGGTCGGTTGCAAAGGAATCCACCGCGTCGGCGCGCGGCACAACGAACATCTCAGTTCTGGCCTTTCGCTCGGCTGCAAACAGCGAAGGCACAGATGGTAGACGTGCTTTACGGAATCTTGTGTCGGCAAGCGCTCAGTATGGCACTCGGATAAATCGTTAAAAATCAATTGGTTACAATTTTCATTAATTCCGCACCTTGCGCGGTTAAATTGGTGATGCGCATACTGGCGTCATGAGTGTAGAGAAGAGCAAGGGACGGGGCCGGCCGAAGGTCGCAGACGAGCCCGTCGCGGTCACTGTCCGGGTAGATGCCGCGGTCGTAGAGATGGCTGACGGCGTCGCAGCCGACCTCGAAAGCATGGGTCTGCCTGGCATGCGGACGGGCCGCGGCGATGTCCTACGCGCCGCCTTGGCCCGCGGCGTCGCGGCGATGCGAGCGGACGTCGATGCGCGGCGCGCTGCGCAGGATGGCGGCGCACCATGATGAGCCACCTCGCACGGGCCGACGACTTCACGCAAGCAGACCTCGAGCAGCTTGCTGCGCTGGTCGTCAAGCTTGGTCGTGCCGTCATCGCGTCCGGCGACGCTGCTCACGCCATGCGAGAGTCAGCAAAGAAGCCGCGGCGCGATGAGGTCGAGTACCTCACGACCGCGCAGGCCGCGCGCGTTCTGAACACCACGGCCCAGGCGCTGCACGCACATGTTCAGCGCGGATCGCTGAAGCCTGACGTCTGGGGTGGCCGCGGCGCGTTCAAGGCTCACCGGTTCACACGCGACACGCTGGCAGCGTTCGCGACGAGGAAGTCACATGGCTGATGAGCTCGTCGAGGCCGTACGCGACCTTGTTGCGGTCCTCCATGCCGAACGCGCCGAGCGCGTGCGCCTCGCCGCAATCGTCGAGGAACTGAAGACGACGGTGAGCAGGTTCGTGGTCGTGGCGGAGCGTCAGCTCTCGAGCGGCCAGGCAGTGCAGCGGCGCGCTGAACGCGTACTCGCTGGCTACGACCCCGAAGAAGTTCGGCGCATGAACGACCAGCTCGCTCGCAAGTTCGGCAGGAAGTAGTCGCAATCAGAAGCTTGGGGCTCCCGCCGCGCAACAGCGAGAGCCCCCAGTCCAACATGAGAGGATGAGTCCCATGAAGAACACGAAGAGCATTGCCGAGAATACGAATGCTTGCAAGGCGCGCTGCCATATATGATCAGTTAGTGTTCACTGCAGGGACGCTGCTTTCTTGCGCGGCCGGCCCGGCGTGATCTTCCACCCTCGAAGCTGGTCGAGAATTGACGGGTTT
>JBEGTL010000793.1:0-3314 GCA_041179425.1 Pseudomonadota bacterium
AGCCACTCTACGAGCGCGCCGAGCGCTACCTCGATCTGGGCGCGCTCTACGAGCGACAGCTCGACCTGCACGTGGGAGACGCCACTCTGGTGCGCTTCAAGCTGGCCGAGCTCAGCCGTGTGCGACGCGGCGACAGCGAGCGCGCGCTCGAGCTGTACCACCAGGTGCTCGAGCACGCGCCCGTGCACGAGGGGGTACGCCAGGCGCTCGAAGCGCTGATGGAAGACAAGCCGTATCGCGCGCGGGCCGCCGAGCTGCTCGAGCCGCTTTATTTGCGCAGCGAGCGCTGGGCTGAGCTGACACGCGCGCTCGAGGCGCAGGTCGAAGCCAACGAGTCGGTCGAACAAAAGAAAGAGCTGCTGGGTCGGCTGGCCCAGCTGCACGAGGTCCAGCTCGAGGACCTCGAGGCCGCCCTCGACACCTACGCGCGGCTGTTCCGAGTCGACCCGAGCGACGCGCACACGCTCGACGCGCTGTCGCGGCTCTCGCGCGTGCTGGGCAAACAGGGTCGCCTGGCCGAGATCCTCGAGGCGTACGTCAGCGAGGTCGGCGTACACGACGAGCTGAGCGTGCGGCTGTCGGTGCAGGCCGCGTTGATCCGCGATCAGCACGAGCACGACCTCGAGAAGGCCACGGCGCTCTATCAGCGCGCCCTCGCGTTCGACCCCACCGCGCACACGCTGGCCAACGCGGTCGAAGACCTGCTCTCGCGCCGCAACGCGCACGACGAGCTGCGCACCTTTTACCGTGCCCAGGCCGACGTCGCGAGCGACGTGTTCCAGCGGCTCGCGCTCCTGCGCAAGCTGGCCCACGTGCTGGAGATCGAGCTGCGCGATGGCGAGTCGGCCATCCGCACGCACCAAGAGATCATCGAGCTTGCGCCGCGCGACCGAGAGGCCATCACCGCGCTCGACCGGCTGTTGGCCGAGGCGCAGCGCTGGAGTGAGCTCGCCGATCACCTGCGCCATCAGGTCGACGGCGTGGTCGGCACCGGGCTCGAGGTCGACCTCAAGCTCAAGCTCGCCAGGCTTTACGAACAACAGCTCGACGACATCGATCTCGCCATCGATACGTACGACCAGATCACACAGATTGCGGGCGATAACCCCGACGCACGCGCGGCGCTCGAGCGGCTGTCGGCGCGACCCGAGCTACTGTCGCGCGTGGCGTCTGTGCTCGCGCCGCTCTACGAGCAGTCTGGCGAGTGGCACAAACAGGTGTGGCTCGCTGAAAAACAGGTCTTGGCCGAGGCCGACCAGGCCGAGCGCTCCGAGCTGTTTCGCCGCATCGCGCGCCTGCACGAGCAGCGAGGTCGCGCCCCGCGCGCGGCGCTCGACGCGTACCGCCGCGCGCTCGTCAGCGATCCCAGCGACGCCGAGGCACGCGCCGAGGTCGAGCGACTGGCCGAGAAGCTGGGCGACTGGGATGCCTTGGTAGACGCCCTCGAAGCAGCCGCGCTGGTGACCAGTGAGAGTGCACTCAAGGCCTCGCTGCTCGGCTCCGTCGCGCGTACGCACGACGAACGCAGAGGCGATCCACGCTCGGCCATCCAGGCCTACGAGCGGCTGGTGCAGTGCGACACCGACGATCAAGCAGCCTTCGATCAGCTCGAGGGGTTGTTGATGATGGTGGGCGACTGGCCCGGCATCGTGAACCTGTTCAAACGGAAGGTCGAACGCTCGTACGACTCGCAAGAGCGCGCGGAGCTGTGGCGCCGCGCGGGCTCGGTGCTCGACGAGCTGCTCGGCGATGCTCCGGCGGCCATCGCGGCCTACAACGCGGCCTTGCAAGAGGTCGACGACGACGCCGCGAGCCTGAGCGCGCTCGACGACTTGTACGGTCGCGGCGAGGACTTTGGAGCGCTCGCCGAGATCCTGCGCCGGCGCAGCGAGCTGGTAAACGATCCCGAAGAGCGTCTCGACGTGAACCTGCGCCTCGGCAGTGTGCTCGCCGAGCGCCTCAACAAGCCGCACAAGGCCATCGACGCGTACACCCGCGCGCTCGACGACGACCCTGGGCGCATCGATGCGCTCGTCGCACTGGGCGGCCTGTACGCAGGCGAGTCCATGTGGGCCGAGCTGCTCGACAACCTGCGTCGTCAGCTCGAGCTCGCGCCCGAACAAGCGGCGCGGCTCGCGCTACTTTACGCGATTGGGCAGGTGCACGACGAGCACCTCAGCGAGTTCGACGAGGCGGTGGAGAGCTACCGCGAAGCGCTCGCGCTCGACGCCGGTCACGAGGCGAGCATTCGTGCGCTCATGCGCATCGGCGAGCAGGCCGATCAGCGCGCGCGCGTCGAAGAGATCTTGGAGTCCATCTTGCGCGGCGGCGGCCGCTGGGACGACCTGGCCACCGTGCTCTCACGGGGCATCGGCGGCATCCAAGACCCGCACGACCGTCAGCTGCGTCTGATCAACCTCGCCGACATTCACGAGCGCGGCCGCAACGACCTCGCCGCGGCTTTCGATGCGTTGTGCGAAGCGTTGGTGCAAGACGCGGACGACCCCACGTTGCCCGAGCAGGTCGAGCGCCTGGCACAGCAGCTGTCCACCTGGGATCGGGCGGCCGACGTGCTCGCCTTACGCGCGGCCAAGGCGAGCGACCCGGAGCTCTCACGCGATCTGTACCGTCGCGTCGCACGCATCACGGAGCGCGAGCTGCACGATGTGCCGCGCACCATTCAGCTGTACGAGCTGGCACTGGCACGCGGGGGCGACGACCCGGTCATCTTGGCCGAGCTCGATCGGCTGTACACCGCCACGCAGCGCCACGAGGAGCTCGCCGAGATCCTCGAGCGACGTGTGACCTTCGTGAGCGACTCCGACTCGAGCGAGCTGTTGCTGCGGCTCGGCGAGCTGCGCGAGACACGCTTCGGAGACGCGCGGTCGGCCCTCAATGCCTACCGCGACGTGCTCGAGCGCGACGCAAGCGACGTGCGTGCTCGCGGCAACCTCGAGCGGCTGCTCGACAACCGCACGCTGGCGCCCGAGATCGTCGAGCTGCTCGAGACCGCCTACCGCAACACCAACGACATCCCGCGCGTGGCCAAGCTCTACGAGTCGCGGCTCGCGCTCGCCGACACGTTGCCCGACCGCGCGCGCCTGCTCGCCGACCTGGCTGCCCTGTACGAAAACGAGCTCAACGATGTCAGCAAGGCGGCCGAGACGCTGCGGCGCGCCTTCGAGGCAGACTCGAGCGACTTCGGTCTGCTCGACGAGATCGAGCGCGTCGCGCACGCGGCGAGCCGCTTCGACGTCCTTTCGGGGCTGATCGAGACCGCCGTGCAGAGCGACGTACTGGCGCGCGCCGATCGG
>JBEGTL010000794.1:0-3300 GCA_041179425.1 Pseudomonadota bacterium
GCCTACACGCCCGAGAGGGCAAAGGCACGCGGGCGAACAGGGAGAGAGCCATGCAAAGTGTCACGAAGTCGAGGATCCGGCGCGCGCTGTGGGTGATCGTACCGGCGCTGTTGGTGGGTGCTTTGGCGCTGCCGCGCGCCTTGGCCTGGGGCCATCACCACCCGCACGCGAGCTCGCCCGCCGAGCTGGCAGAGCACCTCGAAGACGGGCTCGACCACCTGCTCGACCGGGTCGACGCGACGGACGAGCAGCGTGCGCAAGCGAGTGCGATCGCGGAGCGCCGGGCGCCGGAGCTGTTCGCCATCATCACGGAGGGCAAGCTGGTGCGTCAGCAGCTCAAGCAAGCCTTGCTGGCCGAGCAGCTCGACGCCACCAAGCTCGCCGCGGCGCGCACGCGCCTCAACGAGCTGGCGACCAAGGCGTCGGCTGTCGGCCTCGACAGTGTGTTCGAGCTGTCTCAGGTGCTGACGCCCGCGCAGCGCAAGCAGGTGGCCGATAAGCTGTCGCGTTTCGACCATTGAATGCTCGCGCAGCAATCTCGCCTAGACTTCAGCCGATGGTCCCGGCACGCATCCTGATCGTCGACGACGACGACCGGCTGGCCGACATGCTCGGCACGTACCTGCGTTCGCGCGGGTTCGAGGTCGAGCAGCGCGGCGACGGTGCCTCGGGGCTGCGGGCGCTCGAGGCCGGGCGCTTCGACATCGTCGTGCTCGACGTGATGCTGCCCGACTTCGACGGTCTCGAGGTGCTGCGCCGGCTGCGTGTGCGCAGCAACGTCCCGGTGCTGATGCTGACGGCCCGCGGCGAGGACATGGACCGCATCGTGGGCCTCGAGCTCGGCGCGGACGACTACCTGCCCAAGCCGTTCAACCCGCGTGAAGTCGTGGCGCGACTGACGGCCATCCTGCGCCGTGGGCGCCCTGTCGAGCCGGCCCCCGGAGACGTGCTGCGCTTCGGCAAGCTCGAGATCGACCGTGCGGCGCACGAGGCACGGGTCGCTGGCAAGGCCTGCCTGCTCACGGCTCACCAGTTCGAGATCTTGCGTGTGCTGGCGGAGCGCTCGGGGCGAGTGCAGACGCGCGAGCAGCTCATGCAGGCGGTGCGCGGCGAGGATCTCGAAGAGTTCGACCGCTCCATCGACGTCCACATCTCGCGCATCCGCGCGGCCATCGAAGACGATCCCAAGCACCCGCGCCGCATCCGTACCGTGCGTGCCGTCGGCTACGTGTTCGCACCGGTCGGCGAGGACGGTGGGGAGTCCCCGTGAGGCGTCGGCTGCACTTGCAGATCTTCCGCGCGCTGGTGCTCACGGGGCTGCTCTGCTTCGGCGTCACCATGGCGGCGTCGTGGCTGTTCAAGGGCGAGTCGCAGCGCATGCCCCGCTTCGTGCAGGGTGTGGGCGCGCTGATCATCGCGGACCTGCCTGCCCATGATTCGCCCTACTACCAGCGCGAGCTCAAAAAACGATCGCAGTTGCTGCATGCGTCGCTGGCCGTGTGGAATCGCGAGGGCCAGCTGCAGGGTAGCGTCGGCGAGACGATCGGCCCCGCACAGCTCAAACGAAGCTCGGATGTGTTCGAGCACTCCGATCACAGCTTCCGCATCAAGCTGCGCGATGGTCGCACGCTGGGGATCGCGATCGACGAAGAGGTCTCGCACTACCGGGCAGGGTTTGCGTTCATGATCGGGATGGTGCTCGGCACGCTGTTGCTCGGTAGCTACATGGCCGCCAAACGCATCACACGACGCCTCGAGAAGCTCGAGCGCGGGGTCACCCGCTTTGGCGAGGGCAGGCTCGACGTGCGGGTTCACGTGCGCGGGCGCGACGAGATAGCTCGCCTCGCGTTTGCCTTCAACCGTAGCTTCGACCGCATCGCAGGCTTACTCAAGCAGCAGCGGCGCATGCTGCAGAGCGCGTCGCACGAGCTGCGCTCGCCGCTCGCACGTCTACGCATGGCGCTCGAGCTGCAGAGCGAGCAGAACCTCTCGGCCAGCGAGCGCGAGCGGCTGCGCGTCGATGCCACGCGCGACATCGAAGAGCTCGACGCCTTGATCGGCGACCTGCTGCTCGCCGGGCGTCTTGCCGACACCGAGCTGCCCAAGGACTTCGCCGAGGTCTCCCTACGCGAGCTCGTCGACAGCGAGGCCCAACGCGTGACGGCTAGCTCCGAGTCCGCCGACGTCATGCTCACGGGCAATGCGCGCATGCTGCGCAGCCTGGTGCGCAACCTGCTCGAGAACGCGCGTCGTCACGGCAAGGACCCGATCCGCGCCACGCTCACGAGGCAGGGCAACGAAGCCGTGCTGGTCGTCGAGGATGGCGGCGACGGGGTGCCGAACGAAGATCGTGAGCGAATCTTCGAGCCGTTCTATCGCCCCGCCGGCCATCGCGAGGGCAAGGATGGCGGCGTCGGCCTCGGTCTGTCGCTGGTCAAGACCATCGCCGAACACCACGGCGGCAGCGTGTGTTACGTGCCTACGCCCGAGGGCAGCAAGTTCGAGGTGCGCCTACCCGGCGCAAGGCTCTCGAGTGCGCCGATTGCTTGAAGCGCGTCGGCGAGTTCAACTCTGGATCGTGGGCGCGCCGTGCAAGGCCAAGAGAGGTCCCGGCGAGCTGCGATCGGATGCACCGCAGTAGACGCTCCCCCACCTCGCTGGCGACGGCCGATGTGCAGGTGTTGAGCGCTTGGCCGAAGCCATCGTGCAACGATCAGACTAGCGAGTCCTCGTTCAGCCTTGCGCGCTAGGTAGCCCTCGTGAGTTTCAAGTACGGCACCTTCAGCAGTTCGGCGTGGGATGTACTGTCGCGAATATAAAATAGCGCAATTCAATCAACTCGATTATGTGGGTTGGGGGACTGCGCAACGCTTACGTCAGACTATCCATCATAGCGCAGTGCACGATCAATATCGGGAACGATGTGCGCACGATGTGCGCTTTTCGTCGCGCATTGATCCTACAAAGAGAATGCAAAAGGCAAATCTATGTACATCCATCGACTATGTGGCGTCTATTCGTGTGCTCTCGGATGCGTAGCCCTAGTGGCATCGGTAATGAGTGGATGTTCTGCGGACGCAGATCCGCCATCAAGTGATCTGTCTGTAGAAGACGCGATGTTTGCAGACGAAAAAGCGGAGACCCTAGTTGCTTCCTATTCAGTTGGGGAGAAAGCCTCGGTGCGCGTCTACGAGACTGAGCCCGGTCTGCTCGAAGAGGTCGAGGTTGGCCAGCCAGACCTGAGCCGCGCTGCCGAGCCAGCCGGCCTCAGCATGCTGGAGCGATACGAGTACTACACAG
>JBEGTL010000795.1:0-3292 GCA_041179425.1 Pseudomonadota bacterium
GCCCGACAACGCTGCCTACCAAGAGAAGCTCGGCACCGTGCTGATCGAGCTCAAGGACTGGAACGGCGCAAAGAAGGCACTCGAGAAGACCGTGCAGGTCGAGCCGGGGCTATTCAAGGCGTACTACAAGCTCGCGCAGGTCAACGAAGAGCTCGACGACCAGCAGAGCGCCCTCAAGAACTACACGTCGTCCATCGAGAAGGGCCCCAGCTTTCTCGCGGCGTACAATGCGCTGGGCGGGCTGTACGCCGACCTCGGCTACCTCGATCAGGCCGTGCAGGTCTGCAAAGAGGCGCTCAAGGTTGCGCAGGGTGGGTCCGAGGAGGCTGCCAAGATCCACAACCTGCTCGGGACCGTGTACCAGCAGCAAAAGAAGTTCGACGAGGCTTCCACGCAGTTTCAAGAGGCGCTCAAGATCACGCCCGGCATGCGTGACGCGGTGTTCTCTCTCGGCTGGACCTACGCCATGCAGGGCAACAAAGAGGAAGCCAAGCGCTACCTCAAGAAGTTCCTCACGGTGGCCGGCGACGCGCCCGAGCACTACCAGAAGGCCGCCCGCGACAAGCTCTCAGAAATTTCCGAAGGCTTCTGAAAAGGGCGCGCCTGACGCACGATCCGCGGCGCGATCCGCCACCGCTTCCTGCGCTCCGTGCTCACCGACAGGAAGTCGGCTCCGCGCGGTGCTCAGAACCGGCGGCGCCTCGTTCCACGGCTCGCACGCCATGCGAGCCCTTTTCCCTGATTGGGGGGGCTTCGTGTGCTTGGTCGGCGTGTGACGGGAATTATCTTGCAGGGGACGAGGGGTACGGCCGCAAAGCAACTTGCGGCCGTTGCCGTTTCTGGGGTTTAACTGGGACTTCGCGCAGCGCGAGGAGGGGAAACCGGGTGCGGTCCGAGCGATCGCGCACGCCCTCGAGATACGGCTACTTCCCGTGCACGCTGGGCATACCGCGGCTCGCATGTGGTGGTTATTTTCCTAAGAGACTTAAGGTTGATCGCGATACGATTGCCGACTGAACGCGCGGGGTTGCGTGGGCAGTTGCGCGCTAGCGTGTAAACGCCTCGGTTGGACGATCTCATACGTCCCGGACGCGCGCGCGACGTGACGAGCACGCGCAGTACGGTTTGATGGAGGCCTCGGTGTCAGAGCAGGATCTCTCTCCTAGCGACGAGCAGGATACGGGCGCGATTTCTCATGAGCTGAGCGACGAAGAAAAGAGTCAGCTCAAGACTCTCGATGACAACCTCGTGAAGTTCGAGGGGCTCAAGCGTTGGTCCGACGTGATCAAGACGCTGGTCGCACGCGCCGAGCTGGTGAAAGAGCCCAGCCAAAAGGTGGCGAGCTTCGCGCGCGCTGGCGAGCTCTACATCGAGAAGTCGTCGAACCAGGCGGAGGCTATCAAGTGCTACGCCCGCGTGCTCGAGTACGACCGCGGCAACGTCGACGCCATCACGCGCCTCAAAGACATGTACGAGAAGCGGCGCGACTGGGAAAAGCTGGTCGACGTCATGAAGCTCGAGATCGAGCTGATGGACGAGCTCGACCGCCCGCTGCGCTACATGGAGGTGGCCGACCTGGCGACCCAGCGACTGCGCAAGCCCGAGATCAGCATCGAGCTCTGGCGCAAGGTGCTGGAGTACG
The DNA here is from genome assembly GCA_041179425.1 of Pseudomonadota bacterium. Lineage (GTDB taxonomy): Bacteria > Myxococcota_A > Polyangia > Polyangiales > DASUME01 > DASUME01. Next base: position 1,643 of record JBEGTL010000795.1, read on the forward strand.
ACCCGAGCAACCCCAAGGCCATCGAGGCGCTGGCCGGGCTGTTCGAGCGCGCGCGCGAGTGGGGCCCGCTGGCCGAGGTGCTGGAGACGCAGGTCGAGCACACGGGCAACGAGGCCGATCGCGTCAACCTGCTGCTCAAGCTGGGCGGGCTGTACGGCGACAAGCTCAACGACGACCGCGGCGCGGTGCGCGCGTTCCAACGCCTACTCGAGCTCCGGCCCGACGAGCGGCGCGCGCAGGAGCAGCTGAAGAAACGCTACGCGGCGCTGCGCGACTGGGACGCCCTCGAAGCGTTCTACGCCACCACCGACAAGTGGGACGAGCTCATCCGCGTCTTCGAGCGCGAGGGCGACGACGCCAACGTGGCCGTGCCCGAGCGCATCTCGCTGCTCTCTCGGGTGGCCCGGCTCTGGGCCGAAAAGAAGGACAAGCCCGATCGCGCGGCGCGCTCGTACGAAAAGATCCTGGAGCTCGACTCGGACAACCTCGACGCCGCGGTCGCGCTCAGTCCGATCTACGAGCAGGGCAAAGATCCCAAGCGCCTCGCCAGCGTGTACGAGGTTCGCCTCAAGCACGTCGAGGAGCTCGAAGAGCGCCTGGTGCTGCTGCGCGAGACGGGTCTGCTCTACGAAGAGAAGATCAAAGATCCGCGCGCGGCACTCGACAAGTTCCTCGAGGCCTTTGGGCTCGCCCCCACCCGCGAACAAACGCGCGAAGACGCGGCGCGGCTGGCGGGCTCGGTGGAGGGTGGCTTCGACCGCCTCATCGCCGGCTACGAGGAGGCCATCGCGGCCAACGCCGACCCCCTCGAAGTGACCGACCTGCGCTTGGCCGCCGGCTCGGTACTCGCACAGAACGGGCGCACCGACGAGGCCATCAAGCAGCTGGCCGAGGTGTACGACGCCGAGCCCGACAACATGCGCGCGGCGCAGGCGCTCGAGCCGCTCTATCGGCAGACCGGTCGCTACGCCGACGTGCTCGAGATCTACCGCAAGCGACAGGACGTCGAGACCGACCCCGAGGTGCGTCGTCAGCTCGCCTACCACATCGCGTCGCTGACTGAGCAAGAGCTCAAGCAGAAGACCGAGGCGATCGACCGATACCGGCAGATCCTCGAAGAGTACGGCGACGAAGAGCTCGATGCGTACCGTGCGCTCGAGCGGCTCTACCAAGAGCAGGGCTCGTACGCCGAGCTCGCAGAGGTGCTGCAGCGCCGTATCGATCTGCGGCCCGAGTCGGACGCCGAGTTCGCCGAGCTCAAGTTCCGGCTCGCGCGCGTGCTCGAGGGGCACCTCAGCTCCACGGCCGAGGCCATCGAGCTGTACCGCGAGATCCTCACCATCGTGCCCGAGCACTCGGGTGCGCGCGCGCAGCTCGAGACGCTGCTCGCCGACGAAAAACACGGCAAGGCGGCGGCCGAGATCTTGGCCCCCATGTACGAGGCCAGCGCGCAGTGGGAGGCGCTGGTGCGCGCCCACGAAGTGCTGGTGCGCGGCACCACGGATCGCGAAGAGCGGCACACGTTGCTCAAGCGCATCGGTGAGGTGACCGCGGGTCCCCTCGACGACTCGGCCCGCTCGTTCGACGCGTACTTGCGCGCGCTGCGTGCCGTCCCCAGCAACGAAGACACCATGGAGCAGCTCGAAGCGT
>JBEGTL010000796.1:0-3291 GCA_041179425.1 Pseudomonadota bacterium
CGTGTCGGTCGTCGGGATGTACGCTTCGGGCTGGTAGTAGTCGTAGTAGCTTACGAAGTACTCCACCGCGTTGTTCGGGAAGAGCTCCTTCATCTCGCTGTACAGCTGCGCGCTCAACGTCTTGTTGGGCGTGATGATCAGCGTGGGTCGCTGCACGCGCTCGATGACGTTGGCGACGGTGAACGTCTTGCCGCTGCCGGTGATGCCGAGCAGCACCTGATGTTTGTCTTCTTGCTCGATGCCGCGAACCAGCGCCTCGATGGCGGCTGGCTGATCACCGGCGGGCTCAAACTTGGTGCTCAGCTCGAAGCGACGATCTGCCATGGCCGCCTAGGCTGCCACGCACCAGAGGTCGACTCAAACCGGTGCCGCCACAGAGGTTGTTGGTGAGATTACGCGGGCAAGATGTAACGTGCGTACACCAACACCAGGGTGGCCGTGAACATCAGGGCGTCGATACGATCGATCAAGCCGCCGTGTCCAGGCACGATCCAGCCGCTGTCTTTGGAGCCGGTGCTCCTCTTGATCAACGACTCGACCAGGTCACCGCACACGCCGAGCGGCGCCGCGAGGAGTGCGAGCACGACACCGGCCGGCAGCGTCAGCGCTGGCAGAAACCAGAAGTGCGCGATGAGGATCGCCGCCAGGCAGCCAAACACAGCGCCAAACGCGCCTTCCCAGGTCTTGTTGGGCGAGATGTGGGGCGACAGCTTTTTGTCGGGGCCGAACACCTTGCCGCCAAGGAACCGACCCGAGAAGTAGCCGAACGTATCGGCGAGCCAGGCGAGCATCATCGACAACAGCACCCAGCCGCCGCCGTGCTCGACCGTGTGCAGCGAAGCCAGCATCGCCAGCGTCCCGCCGATGTAGAGCGGGCCACCCAGCAGCCATGCGATGCGGTTGCCTGCCTGCTCGTGCGGGAGCGGCCTCGACAATGACACCAGCATCGTGATCAACGTCCAGAGGACGAGGGCCACGGGGAAGCGCTCGGGCACCGCCGGAGATGTCACCGCGCTGTACAGGCCACCGCCGACTGCGACAGAGGACATCATGCCCCAGGCCTGCAGTCCCTTCTCTCCGCGCAGGGTCATGGCGAAGAGCTCGTTGGCCGCGATCAAGTTGGCCAGCACCAGAACGAAGCTGGGCCACACCCACGTGGGAGCCACGAACAGCATCCAAAGAATGAGCGGCGCCGCTACTCCGGCAGTAATGAAGCGAACGGCTAAGTTGGATCGCTTCTTCTTCTCGACGTCGGTCATCGGTGATGTGGCCCGTCCACGCCGGGATGTAGCACCCTCCGCGGAAGCTCGGAAACTTCTGTCGGTTTGTCTGTGCGCTAGGGCGCGCGGCAGCCTGCGAAGGCTTTGTCTGCGCGCGGGCGAAGAACCAACGAGAGCTCAGCCGGCGATTGCCTTGGCGAGGACCTCTTGGCTGGCGGTGACGTTGGGACCCTGCACGTTGTCAGCGAGCCCGAAGCGACGGTTGCGCTGCTGGAATGCGCGGATGCCCTCGTACAGGTCGCGCTGTCCAAACTCAGGCCACAGCTTGGGACTGAAGTGCAGCTCGGCGTAGGCACCGGCCCAGATCAGGAAGTTGCTGGTGCGGAACTCACCGCCGGTGCGAATGAGGAGGTCGACCGGACCCACGTCGAGCGTGGGCAAGATGGCGCCGATGGCCGCCTCGTTGACGTCGTCGGGCGACATCTCTCCGCGCTGGACGCGGCGAGCAAGCTCCTGTGCGGCGTCCGCAACTTCCTCGCGTCCACCGTACGAGAGGCAGATGGAGAGCGTCATGCCTTCGTTGTTGGCGCTCACCGCAGTGAGGTCGTTGACCAGCTGCAGGAGGTGAGGTGGTAGCCGCTGGATGCGACCTACGGCACGGAAGCGGATGCTGTTGTTGAGCAGGGTGTCGCGCTCGCCGACGATGTACTCCTGGAGGAGCTCCATCAGCGCGCTCACCTCTTCTTCGGGCCGGGCCCAGTTCTGCTCGCTGAAGGCGTAGACCGTCAGCGCCTTGATGCCGAGCCGGCGGCTAGAGGTGATGATTTCGCGAACGGACTTGGCGCCCTCGCGGTGTCCCTCCCAACGTGGACGGCCACGGTCTTTGGCCCAACGGCCATTGCCATCCATGATGATCGCGACGTGGTGCGGAAGTCGATTAAGCTCTACAAGCGACACGGCAATGGCCGGTTACCACGCCCAGGTCCCTCTCAGCAAGCCCGACAGCAAGACATGAGCGTCGGGATTGAAAGTAGGGCACGGGCTGGTTACTTCTGGTTCTGAAGGGGGACGGGGCAAAGGCGATGGCCGACCGAGATTTGTACGCCGAGATGGGCCTGAAGAAGGGCGCCACCAAAGAGGAAATCAAGAAGGCGTACCGCAAGCTCGCGCGAGAGCTGCATCCGGACCGTAATCCGGACAACCCCAAAGCCGAGGACCGCTTCAAACGAGTGGCCTTCGCCAACGACGTTCTGTCCGACGAACGCAAACGTGGTCTATACGACGAGTTTGGCGAGGTCGGCTTGCGCGAGGGCTTCGACGTCGAGTCGGCGCGCGCCATGCGTGGACGCGCACGTGGTGTCGGCGGGTCGGGCGCGGGGTTTGGTTTCGAGGAGATCTTCTCGGGCGCCAACCGCGGCCGTCGCTCCGGCTTCGGCGGCACACTCGAGGATCTATTCGGCGGGGGCATCGACGAGCTGTTCGGACGTCAGGGTGCGCCCACTGGTTTCGGGGGGCGACCGACGACGGGGATGCCCAAGGCGCCGGACACCGAGAGCGAGATCACGGTGAGCTTCGACGAGGCCTTCAAGGGAGTCGAGCGCGAGCTCACGGTCACCGAGGCCGGGCAACAGCGCACCATCAGGGTGCGCATCCCTGCCGGAGTAGACGACGGCGGCAAGGTTCGATTGCGCGGACAAGGCGCGCAGACCGGCGGCGCCGCAGCGGGCGACCTGGTCCTGTTGGTCCGCGTGGGCGAGCACAAGCTCTTCCGGCGCGAGGGGCAGGACCTTCATCTCGACGTTCCAGTGACTGTCGGTGAGGCCTGGCGCGGTGCGAGCATCAAGGTCCCCACGCCTGACGGGGAGTCCACGCTCAAGCTCCCCGCGAGGGTGCAGAGCGGCGGCAAGCTGCGACTCAAGGGCAAGGGCTTCCCGAAGCGCGACGGAGCGAGGGGCGACCTCTTCGCGCACGTGCAGATCCGCCTTCCCGACGGCCACGACCACGCGGCGATCGAGAAAGCGGTGACCGAGCTCGAGGGCCAGTACCTCGGTGAACTTCGCGAGCACTGGAA
>JBEGTL010000797.1:0-3287 GCA_041179425.1 Pseudomonadota bacterium
CGACGGTGAGCCGACGGGAGGCATCGTACTTCTTCACCGCGTAGCGCCAGCGCAGGCTCGCTTCCATGTCGGTCATCGCGCGAGCCAGGTCTTGCACCTCGTTTGTAAGCGGCTGAGCAGAAAGCCAATCAGCGGCACCAGGATCACCGAGAGCAGGAGTGTCCGCAGCAGCGGGTGCCACCGCTCGATCAGGGGCATCAGCACCACGAACAGGATGTTGATCAGTGGGTAGATACAGGCCCAGGTGAGTAGAGACATTTTCCAGACTTTGGGTCGTTGGGGCGTCATTCGTTCTCTCGCAGTTGGACATGACTCCATCCTGGACCTGCCGTCGCGCTTGGAGTAGGCGGGCCAAATCGCATAGACTCGTCCACAGGATTGCACAATGTTCGACTTCGACGCCCTCGAGACCTTCGTCGCCGTGGTCCGCTCCGGGAACTTCAGTTCCGCCGCGAGCGCGCTGCGTCTGCCGCGCACCACGGTAAGCCAGCGCGTCGCCCGCCTCGAGGCCATGCTGGGCGCGCGTCTGCTCGAGCGCACCACCCGAGTCGTCCGGCCGACGGATGCCGGCGCCGCCTACTACGAGCGCTGTGCGCGTATCCTCGCGGAGCTCGAGGAAGCGAACGCCGCACTGCTGGATGCGACCGCATCGCCGCGCGGACATCTGCGGATCGCGACGCCGCTGCTGTTTGGACAGTCCATGCTCGCGCGGGTCGCAGGCGCGTTCGTGCTGAAGTACCCGGCGGTGCAGATCGAGATCGTCGCTTCAGACCGGCGCGTGAACCTCATCGAAGAGGGCTTCGATCTCGCGATCGTGGTCGCGGCCCGCATCGACGACTCGAGCTTGATCACCCGCAAGCTCAGCAGTGGTGATCTTTCGTGCTGCGCGACGCCTGCATATCTGGCCGCCCGCGGAACGCCTCGCTCACCCGATGAGCTGCGCGACCACGACTGCATCGTCAACCGCGAGTTCATCGCCAGCGAATCCAGCGCCGCGAGCTGGACCTTCGCGCGCGGCAAGGAGGTGCGTCAGGTCGAGGTGCGAGGCAAGCTGATCATGAACTCGCTGATGATGGTCGATGCGGCGATGCGCGCCGGCGCTGGCATCGCGCTGATCCCGAGCTTGCTGTGCGCAGCCGACGTGGCCCCAAAGCGCTTGGTTCGGCTGTTCTCGGAGTGGACGATCGATCCCAACGACATCCGCGTGATCTACCCGAGCAACAGGCACCTCTCGAAACGTGTGCTGCTGTTCGTCGACGAGCTCGCCAAGGCCGTCAGCAAGCCAGCGCCGCAGGTCGACAAAAAACGCAAGGCGCCACGCAAACGAGTCTAGGTCGTGACTTCATGGCACCTGGCGACAACCGGCGGTACAGCCTGCCGTACCCGGCGCACAGCTTTGTGTGCAGACGGACGAACAGCCCGGGATGCCACACGGATAACAGCAAGAGTAGCCGAGACCGCAGGTCGCCTCTCCCGTCCCACACGAGCCGCCGGTCGCGGGCAAGAACGTGGTTGTACAGCCGCCCGCAAGACACTCGACACGGGCCTGCGCAGACCCGCTGGCCATCGTGCCGTCGTCGGCGCGCGTCGCCAATTCGGCGCACCCGCACGCTGGATAGCTGGCGCGACAAGACATCTCGGCCGCGTCGAAAGCGGCACGCGACTCACTTCGCACACCTGTCGCCACCCTCGTTCCACAACAATTGATCTGATGTTCGACGACAACGCACTCAGCCTGAGTCTGACAAGCGCGCGAAAAGCGCGGGAACCCCTTCGCTCCGCACTCCAGCGAAGTTTCTTGGTCGATCGTCGAGGCATCTTGGTTGCTAGTCGCAGCGTCATGGAGCGTGGACGCAGCATCGCCCCCCGCGTCCAGCCTTGTGACGACTGCCGCGTCATCGCAGACGATGGCGCCGCACGAAAAGCATGGGTCTCCACCCACGTATCGACAGCCGATCGGCGGGCCAACACACTCGATTCGATCGCGGCACGACCCCCCGGAGGCATCGATCCCGGTGTCCACGGATGCATCTCCGCCGGCGTGGCTCGCGCCGTCGAGAAGCGTGCGCGAGGAGCGGTTCTGGTCAGAACACGCGCAGGCGAGCAGAAGCGCGAGTAAGAGGGTTGCTTGCAACGTTCGCACCGCGGGTCCTTGAGCTGCCAACCTGAAGGTTCACGCGTAGCAGAGATCGCAAAGTGCAGTCGACGGAATAGGGCAGGTCGACCGCGAGCCAGTCCGGCGCAGGGGCGAAGCGCACCGGCAACTCGTGCCACGCCGTGCGCACACGCGCTCACGCCGCTGCACCTGCTCGCTCGACTGCGAGTCGGTGGTCACCGGAAACACGGTCGACGCGTAGCGAGCGGGCTCGTCCCCCCGCGTGCTCTGTAGTACGGTACGCCCCGATGGACGATGGAAACGAGGACAGCATCCAGCGCGCGATTCTCGACTCCGCCATACAGTTTCACAACAGCTCTGTGCCGAACCAGCCGATCGCGGTCGGCTCTCCCGGCGAGCTGACCGACGATGTGGACGGCTACACGGCGCGTCTACAGGCCCCCAGCGGCGAGATCTTTGCGTACGTGTTGCGCGAGGGCAGCGCAACGATGTGGTGGATTCCGAAGGACGGCTGACAGACGGTTAGGCGCCGGTCTTCGCGAGTCGACCAGAGGTCATCGACGTCGACCCGCCGAGCGCGACGAGCTCGCCGCGGTGCAGCGGCGCGGGAACCGAGGTGGACCAGCGGATCCCTCACGGACACGCGCGCCCTCCCCCGCCAGGTCCGGATGCCGTTTCGGCGCCGCGTCTACCCGCGCTCTCTCTCACGGCGCCGCTCCGATACCCGTTCGAATTGCTTCTGTGCCTCGGGCTGGTCGTCACTCGACACGCGTTCGCCGAAAGCGTCCAGCGTGAGGTGGTAGTTATCCCCCAAACCGCGGTGATGCGTGGGTGGCAGCCGACCGGCGACCGGACCCACGCGTCGGCGGCGCTGCACTCACTTGGCGCGACCGCTCCACCCGTTCAGGAAGGACTGCACGTAGATCGCTGTTCCTTTCTCGTTCAGCCCGTGGGGGCGCGGTGGCGACGCGCTACTGACCACGAGCTCGCGGGCGGACTCGGGGGCATAGTGCAGCTCGCTGTTCAAGTGCGTGCAGCTGATGCTCACGTTGTTGCCGCAGCGTAGGTCCGGGTCGTGGTTGAACACGAGAAAGCGCCCGTCCGGCGACCAAAAGGCGTACGAGCTGAGGGTTGTCTTGGTGAAGCGCTCGAGGTGCGCACCATCAATGTC
>JBEGTL010000798.1:0-3281 GCA_041179425.1 Pseudomonadota bacterium
TGGTCTGGTCGCCACAAAGCACGATGGCCACCAGGACGGTGCACGTAGGCGCCGAGTCGTGATGGCCATCTCAGAGCAGTGCCGTGGGTGTCAGACGATGGGCATGCGCCCGGCGAGCACGCGCTCGACCGCCTCGCGGTCGACCGTCTTGCGCTTTCTCCTAGCCGCGTCGCGCATCGCGCCGTGGGCGATGCGGTCGATGTCGCGCAGCGCGCCGGTGGCGTGCTCGTGCATCAAGTTGATGGCATCGGCCGAGAAGATGTTCTTCTCTGAGCCGGCAAGCTTGAGTCTGTACGCGACGTACTCGGTGATGTCCTCCGCGCTGGCATCGTCGAGAGCAAATCGGTGATGGATGCGCGAGAAGAGTGACCGGTTGCGGCGCCGCTCGAGTTGGTTCTCGAGTTCCGGTAGCCCGACGAGGACCAGCGACAGCAGCGAGCGGCTGTCCCACTGGTAGTTGAGCAGGATGTGCAGGTGGTCCAGCACGTCTTGGTGAAGCAAGTGGGCTTCGTCGAGCAAGAAGACCGGATGCACACGCTCCCTGCCCAGCTCCTCGACGTGCGTGCTGACGGCATAGAAGACGCCAGCAGCGGTCGCCGTGGGCGTGAGACCGAGCGCGACGCAGAGCTGGCGATAGAAGTCTCGACGCCCGAGCGTGGCGTTGTGGCAGTAGGTCAGGCGAAAGGTGTCGGGCGATAGCCGGCGCCGCAGCGCGCGCAGCACGCAGGTCTTGCCGACGCCTGGCTCGCCTGTGAGCAGGACCGTGGCGTGCGCCTCGATGGCTTCGGCGAGGTCGTCGATGAGCTCCACCTTCGAGGTCGGAAGCCAGAGGTCGTCATCGCCGATCTCCTTCGAGAAAGGCGGAGTCTGGAAGCCAAACCAGCCAAGGTCAGAAGATCGCATCGAGGTCCTCCTCAGCGTCCGCGGTCGTGCATGAGGGGTCGAAGTAGACAGGTGCTTCCGCCTCGGCGAGGTCGGGGCGGCGTGGTGGACGAGTGCGACGCGCATTCCTGAGCGCGTCGACGAGCCTGAGCGTGTACCGCTTGCCCTCGTACTCGACCTGCGGCTGGACCGGGTCGTCGAAGTGCGAATAGACGATGTCGACGACGCGCCCAGCGAGAAATCCTTGCTCCAGTTCGTACACGCCGCCCAGCACGGACACCGTGGTGTCGCGGCGCACGCGCCGTCGCTCCCGCACGGAGAGCGCTTCGCGCAGTTGGGCCTCGTCGACATGGTTGGGGACACGCGCCGTGGGCTGATAGACCGTAGTGGGCGCTCGGCCGATGAGGCCGGCGTGCGGCTCAGGATGGTAGTGGCGCTCGAGGAAAACAGCGAGGCGCTGATTGACGTCGTCGAGCGAGCCGACCTCGCCGAGGTGATCGAGACAGCCCTCACGCAGTGTGCGCCAGAAACGCTCCATCTTGCCGCGCGCCTCCGGGTCGTAAGGTCGTGCGTGCAGCAGGCTGATTCCGAGGCGAGAGCAGGCGGTGCGCAAGACGTCTCCACGATACGTGGAGCCATTGTCGAGGTACAGGACGTCTGGCTTGCCGTGCAATCGAAGCGCTCGGACCAGTACGCGGAGCATGTCCTCCTCACGCTCCTGCGCATGCGCCTCGAGAGCCACCACGAAGCGGGAGCAGTCGTCGAGCATTCCGTGAATACGTAGCGGCGTGCGTACACCACCGAGGAGCAGCGTGGCGCCGTGGCAGACATCGCCGTGCCAGAGCGCGTCCGGCGCGGCGGCCTGCCAGCGCAGGCGTGTCTTGGGACCAGCACCGTCTCGTACGGCAATCCGGTCGAGCCCCTCCTGGCGCAGTAGTTTGCGCACGGTGCCCGCGCTGATGGTGCCCGCCTCGAGGCGGCCGTCTGCTACGAGCGTGCGCACGATCAGGCGAGCAGATGCGCTGGGATGCTCGCGGCGGATGTCGCAGATCAGCTGACGCAGCTCGGCTGTCAGGTCTCGGCCACGGCCTCGGTCGGCGCGGCCGCGCGGTCGCAGGGCGGGCAGTCCACCACGTCGATAGGCATAGAGCCACCGCTCGAGGGTGGCCACCGAGTACTGCTTAGTGAGCTTCGATGCTGGAGGTCGCACGCGCGTCTGCGAGATCCCGCGCAGCGCTTCGGCGAGGTCACCGTGCGAGAGTTCGCGTGCGCACACAGGGCCGATGACCGCGTGGCGAAAAGTCGCCACCGCCTCAGCGTGATCCTTCGGAGCCAGGTCTTTCATTCAGCGCTCATTCCTTCTGCAACTCCTCTTCGGAGTGCAGGCGGGAAATCGCTGGTTTTGGCCTGATTCGCACCCGACCTGTCTGGTGGGCAGCGCTGGTCCCCGAAACCGACCGGGATGGACATCACCGCGTGCGGGCAGCTCCTGAGAAAATCTGTAGCGCGATCGGCGCCGTGCTCAGAGCGACCGGAGCCAATGCGCGAAGCGTGGCAAGCACGCGCAGCGCGGTGTCCGAGGTGCTCGTCAGACGCGGCAGGCGGAACAACGTCGCGGCGCCGCGCGCCCAGCGATAGAGCTGTGCCCAGCCGCGCCCGCTGCGGCCCCGCACCCGCCAGGCGCAGACTCGTGCGCGCACCGTCCGGTCCGACATGCCGAGCGTCAGCCAAAGGTACAGGGCCAGCGCGATCGACGACGCGGAGTACTGCCTGCGCGCAAGCATCCCCGCCGGCACCACCGTCATCACGGCGCGGCAGCTCTGGCACTCGTAGCGCCGCACCGCGATCACCACCACGCCCGGCTCACCATCCACCTCCAGCACGCCACGCACCTGGCGCTCCAGCAGGCCCTGACCGTGCACCACCAGGCGCCCGCCAACCGGCCGGCTTGCGGCTCCGCAGCCGGCGCACCGAGCCGGCCGAACCTCATCGACCGACGGTGTCTGTGCGATCCACGACTTGATCGCGACCGCCGTGCAGATCAGTCTTCCCTCGCTCCGGTTTCCCAAAGTTGCTCGGAGCACGATGGCGAGCGGGTCCGTCCAAAGAAGCGCTCGCCATCACCTTTTCCGTCGGCGAAATGCCGATGCCCCGTCCTTCTCGGCCCGCCTTCTACGCCATCACGATCCCCCGTGCATGCGCGACGCCTCGGCGATGGCGGTCAGGTCGCGTGCGCCGTCAGCGCCATCAAGCTGCTGGCGCGAGAAGTCGTGCGGCTCCCGCTTCTACGCGGCTCGGTAACAATCAAGCTGAGCGGCCTCTACTTCGGGCTGCCGTTCGGCATCCTGCAGATGGCACAGTGGGTCTACCTGCCGCTCTGGTGGACGTTGCCCGTCGCG
>JBEGTL010000799.1:0-3264 GCA_041179425.1 Pseudomonadota bacterium
CGCCTGCGGGCTTCCAATGCGCCCGCGTCCTCAAGCCTTCGTAGTGGTCAAACTCCGCCCTCTGCTGTCTCGCCATTTCTGCGCCTCCTGTAGGTGGGGCGCGGAACATCGCCCATCACTGGGCGCGCGAGGAAGACGCGGTCAGGCGAGTGGGTACGCAGGCCGCGCGCTTCGACGATAAGATCTACGTCGTCTTCTTCGACGAGAGTTGGCCGAACTGGGAGGGCGCAGTTGTCGACGTCGCCTGCGGAAGTCTGCTGCGCGAGTACGGAGCGCCCGACACTGCGGCGAACCGCCAACTGCTGGCTGAGTCGCTCACGGACAGTGCAGAGGTCGGTGCAACGACCAAGCGCAAGCGCGCACGACGCGCGGCTTGACCCATCGCATCGACGCGGAGGTCGTATGTCGGAATGCAAGGTAGCTGTGCTCACCGAGGCTCAGCTTCGTGAGATTGTCGGCGACGCTGTGCGCGCAGCACTGCGTGAAGTCGCCCAACTGAAAGGGGATGAGCCGCGCTGGTACGACACAAAGGCCGCGGCCAAGTACCTTGGCATCACGCCGGCCGCGTTGCAGAAGCAGGTCGAGCGCGGCCACATCAAGCCGGACAACCGGCACGTCGGACGCGTCTCTGGCTTCAGGTTCCGACGCGATACGCTCGAACGCTTTCAGTTGGGGGGGTAACGTCATGCCGCGCAAAGCCACAGGACAGCTCATCCTACGAGAGACCGGCTACTTCGGCCGGTACTGGGCGAACCAGGATGGCGTCCGCGTGCGCGTCAGCGTCGCGCTGGAGACGTTCAACGCTGCGCTCGCAGAGTCGAAGCTTGCTCGCCTGGTGGCGGCCGCAGCGCGCCCTGAGCGCGTTGGCGAGGAGACCTTCGGCGACGTACTCGGTCGGGTGCACGCGAGCATCATCGACAGCCAGGTCGACAACGCGCGCCAGCAAGGCGCCGACGCTGACCACCTGGCTCGCATCCGCATGTACGGCAAGGATGCCCTCACGCGTCTCGAGCAGTACGCGGCGCCGGTCATAGGTGACATGCCGCTGTCTACCATCGGACCGACTGACATCTGCTCGGCGTTGCGCTTCTGCCGCGAGAAGAAGGGCAAGAGCCATCAGACGATGCTCCACCTCAAGAAGCACCTGCAGGACGTCTTCAGCGAGCTGCGCCGCGACCAGCTCGTCACGAAGAACCCGGTGCGCGACATCGACCCCGACGACCTGCCGAAGCCGCCACCCAAGAACATGCGTCGCAAGCCGCGCGCCGTCCTCACCGACGGCGAGCTCGCACTCTACCTGTGCCACAGCTCGAAGCTGCACCACCAAGCCATCCGTGAGCGACAGGTGATGAGTGTCATCGCCCGCATCGCCGGTGGCCTTCGCACGGGCGACCTCCACGGCCTGACCTGGTCTGACCTGGACGCCACGGATGGGCGGTTCGCGACGGTGTTCGTGCCGCGCGAGAAGACGGGCGAGCCGGACTGGTTCGTGTGCCCCGAGTCGCTGCGGCCTTTCCTGGTCTTCTGGTGGGAGCTCAACGGCTGCCCGACCGAAGGACTCGTGTTCCCCGCCAGCCGTGGAGAGCGGCAGGGCGAGCGCAAGATCAAGGTGAGCCACGCGCGCGCTCTCAAGCGCGACGTACAGGCGGCCTTCGAGGCCGCACGGAAGGCCGGCATCGAGGCCCCTGCGCCGCGCTCCGAGCGGTGGCTGCAGCTCTTCACCGTGACCCCGCGGACGCTGCCACTCGACTTCCATGGCTGGCGTCGCGTGTTCGTCCAGCAGACCCGCCGCGCCAAGCGAGAGCTCGACCAGCACTCGATGCCGCTCAGCGGCCACCGGTCGAGCGCCGTCCATGGCGTCTACGCCCAGGGCATCTCGAACGAGGTCAAGACCATCCCGGCCGACTCGCTCCCGAGCGGCATCGAAGCCATCGTTCCCCAGTGGTACGAGTGGTGGAAGGGCGCCGATCGCGTCGGGTACGAACGGGCAGCACGGAAGAGGCAGACGCTCGCTTTGGGCGGTTCTGAGCCGTCTTCTGACGCTGACGACGCGCGTCTAAGTGCGCGCAATGACTCGCTCGCAATCTCACCGGCGCTCTGTCACGCCGGAGGCCGCGGGTTCGAGTCCCGTCCACCGCGCCATCTCGCAAGAGTGGCAAACAATGGCCCACGTTGAAACCCTCGGTCGAGAGACCGGGGGTTTTTGCGTTGCTGGGTCACGCGCTAGAGGAGCGCGGCGGTACCGGGCGACGACTTCCACGGGGCGAGTTCATCTGGCGCAGAGGCCTCGCTGGAACATGGAAGTCGGAGCCACGATCGGACCCGCACGAGTCGACGAAGCAGAGCAGCTGACCGCGCTCGCTATGCGCTCCAAAGCCCACTGGGGCTATGACGCGGCGTTCATGGAGTGCTGCCGCGCGGAACTCACGTTGACGCCGGCAGACATCGCCGCTGGCTTCGCCTACGTGCTCGAAGATGGCGACTCGGTGCAAGGCTTCTACGCGGTTGAGCAGCTCTCGCCCGAGCGCATGGAGCTCACCTTCCTGTTCGTCGAGCCAGCGCGGATCGGTCGGGGTTACGGCGGTGCGCTGCTTCGGCACGCCATCGATCGCGCAGCCGTGTTGGGCGTGGCTACCCTCGAGATCCAGGGCGACCCCAATGCGTGCCGCTTCTACGAGGCGGCCGGTGGGCGCCAAGTCGCGGAAAGGCCATCGGCCAGCATCCCTGGACGCAAGTTGCCGGTTTTCGAGATCGAGGTCGCTCGGCACGGGGCCTGAACGTAAGGCACGTTGGTGCAGGCGTCTTCAGATCGGCGGAGGGTTAGCGTTGGGTCAGCGTCGTACCTTGGTGGCCTTCTTCGTGCCGTGTCGAGTGCGCGCCTGCTTCGCCGTTTTTTGCGCGCTGCTCACAGCGTCCGCCATCTCCTGCATCAGAGCGACGTCAGCCAGGTCCTTGGCGCGCGCCGCTGCGAGCTTGTTGGTGCGCAGTTGATCGAGTCCCAGGAAGCCGACTTGGTGATCTCCAAACTGCGCGACGAGGCGACCCCGCCAGGCCTCACGGAAGGTGACGCCGTCGATGTGAGCCGGCGTAACAGTACTGCGCGCACGTAACCTACAGGCCAGACATCAACGAGGACATGGACGACATGCATATATGTCTAGATAAGAAATATCTTAATGATTGCGATCTGATGCGAGTCTGATGCGAGAATGTCTTTGCGCGCGCGGCGATTCTCACGATCCTTCTCTCGAATCCGGAGGGAAC
>JBEGTL010000800.1:0-3256 GCA_041179425.1 Pseudomonadota bacterium
GAGCTTCCCGCTCAAGTCACAGGCCTTACTCCGGTTCTTACTGTCAGAGCTCGGCGTGTAAGGTCTCCCGTTTCTACGGACCGCCTGAGATGGGCCAGCCCTCTGCGTCCCAGACTAGCTGAGAGATGCGCAGCTCTGAGTGTCCGTCGCCTGCCGCGTAGGCGTGGTACAGATTGTAGTCGCCCTTGTCGGTGCGCAGCACGGCGTTGTGGCCCGGTCCCTTCCAGGCACCTGCACCCGCCACCACCTGCGTCCCTCCGCCCTGCAACATCGCGGTGCCGGCGCGGTCGACGTAGGGCCCCTTCACGTCGCGCGAACGACCCACCATCACGCGATACGTGCTGTCGGCGCCCGCGCAACACTTGTCGAACGACACGAACAAGTAGTAGTAGCCGCAGCGATGCACGACGAACGGCGCCTCGATCGCTCCGCCGTTCTTGCGCCCCGCCAACGCCGTGAGCTCGTTGTCTGCACGCTTGCCCTCGGGCGTGAGCTTGACCAGCTTGATGCCGCTCCAAAAGCGAGCCACGGCGTGCCGGCCTCGTCGAGCACCAGGTTGGGGTCGATGGCATTCCAGTCGTCTTTGGCGCTGCCCGCGTTGGAGCAGACTACCGATCCCTGGTCCTGCCAGCTTCCGCTGGTCAGGCTGTCGCGTGTCGCGTGTCCGATGCACGACTTGTTGCTGCCAAAGGTCGACGCCGAATAGTAGAGGTGCACCTTCCCTTGGAAGCGGGAAATGTCAGGTGCCCACAAGTCGGTCGCCCCTGCGACCTGCTGTGCGATCCAGGCCGGGTTCTGTGCAAACACGGACGGCCCGTTTTTCCAGCGCAACAGGTCGCTCGAGGTCTTGGTGGGGATGCCCCGCCCGGTCTGAAACTCGTAGTACATCCCGTCTGCAGACAACATGACCGGGTCGTGCGTCCCCAGGTCGCCCGTGAGCTTGAGGCTGCTGGGCACGGTGCCGGCTGCCGCGCTGGTGCAATCTTCGCCTGAGTCTGTCCCTGTTTGTGCCGCGTCTGCCGGCGCGACCACGGCCGCATCTTTGTCTTCGCTCTTGGCTGCGTCGGGCAGGAGAGCTCCATCGCGCGCCGCTGCCGCATCGCGGGCGACACTGGCCGCGTCTCTTTTCGCTGCAGCGTTGCCCGCATCGTCGGTCGCCGGTGTCCGCTCGCCGGTGCTGTCGCGCCCTGCGTCGTCGGTCGCGAGCACGTCGGCGTCGTCGCTCGACGGCTCACGCACGGGAGGATCCGAGCACGCACTAACGAGCGAGACCAGCGCGAGCAGGCAGGAATCTGCGAGAGAGTGACGGGACCTGACAGCTGCACGGAGCAAGCAAGCTGGGTCTCACGATCGACCGTGGGCGTCAATCACCTCTCGCATGATCCGTCGCCAGTCGAAGCGCGCCCTCGTGCGCGCCAGCGAGCGGAAGTACGTCAGCTCACGCAGAAATCGAACACCCGCTGCCAGACGGCGGCGAAGTCTTTTTGCGCAAAGCTCGAGTCCGACGCAAAGAAGTCGTACGAGGAGTAGACGCGCCCCTGACGCAAGCCTGGCTCGCTGGGCGCCGGCGCCTTCTGGAGCTCGAAGTGGCCGATGATGTCGCCGTGGTCGCCGTCGACCAACAGTGTGTTCTTACCGCCCGGCCAGAGCATGGAGGCGGTGTTTGCGATTCCGTCGTTGTCCCAGGCGTGGACGCTGCGCGGGCTTCCGGTGGCGAGCTCGATGGCACTGAGCGGCGCGGGCAGCGTGGAGAACTTGTCCAAAAAGGGGCCCTCTGCGCACAGCGCGTAGACCAGACGAAAGATGGGGTCGGTGGTCTGACTGCGGTGCAGGATGGCGCGCACGACGCGCAGCAGCGAGGCAATCTTTCGTGAGTCTTTCATACGCGCGGTGTCGAACGGGCACTTGGCCACCGTGGCAAACGACAGCGTCTCGATGCCCTCTCGTGTCCACAGCGCACGCTCCATCTCGAAACCGGCGTCGACCAGGCGCGGCGGGTCGTGTGACTCGGCACGCGCCGCGAGGTCTTTGATGGCGAGAAAGTCGCCGTCGATGTCGTCGAAGAACAGCCCTACGTCGGAGCGCGCTTGTCGCGCGTACTCTTTGGAGAGCGCCGAGTCGTCGTCTTTGATCTCGATCTCGCGCTGCACGTCGAGCACCGCGTGACTCACGTCGGAGATCGGCCCGGTGGCCTTGCGAACGGCGCTGGCCAAGAGGCGGACGATGGGCAACAGGACGGGCGGCGTGTCGCTCGGCAGGTGCTCGTTCTTGATGATGCTGCGCGCGACACGGATGGCGAGGTGCGTGGGCAGCTCGTAGTGGTCGAACCAGTCTGCGATGTTGGTGCCGCGCTGAGGCACGGACATGAACACCACGCGGTCGATGTGATCGAGCAGGCGCTGCCCCGGCACCGAACGCTGCGTCTTTTGCGACCCGTCGACCTTGGAGGGCGCGGCTTCACGGTCGAGCGAGAGGAGCAGCTGTCGAATGTCCAGGCCGCCCGTGGAATGTCCCACCAGCGCGACGCGGTCGCCCTCTTGGATCTCGTTGCGCGCCAGCTTCTTGGCCAAGAACTGCTTGAGCAGTGCGGCTCGCGTGGCGACCCCTGCCGTCGGCGAGTTGGCGAAGTAGTGGAGCGTCGCGCCTTGTCGCGCCTCGAGGGGCGCGGCGTGTGGCCGGTCTTCGGCCTGCGCACGCTGCTCGGGATGACGCCACTCGTAAAATTGCTCGGTCGTACCGGTGTAGTACTCGAGCTGGCCGAGAGCATCGAAGCCCCCAAAGCCAGGCACGAGCACGATGTGACTGGTCGTCGTCATGGTCTTCGTACACCCCCCGCGTGCGAACTCTTCTGTGCGCTACAAGTGTGTCGAGTAGAACAGACCAAGGCCCCAGACGCCTGCTCGGTCGAACGAAAAACCTGCCGGTGCATCGAGGTTGATGACGAAGCGCACGCCGACCGAGTCCGTGACCGCGACGTAGCGGAGGTAGAACGTGAGCGCACTCTGCAGGTTGTCGCCGCTGAACGTTGGGTAGTAGGCGATCGAAGCACGACCGGCGACCTGCACGTGCCAGTTGAACAACACGGCGAGCTCACCCGCGTGCTGCGTCCCAAACTGAAAGTCGCGCGTGCGCGCCGGCAGACCAAAGATCACGTCGCCGTCCCACGACAACCTCACCATGCCGAGGTCGAGCCGCGTGCTGGCGCCCGCGACCAGCGGAAGCATGTGGTCGATCCACAGGTAGCCGTCCCAGTCGC
>JBEGTL010000801.1:0-3256 GCA_041179425.1 Pseudomonadota bacterium
CGGCGCACGGGCGCACGCCGGGCTCGCGCGCTCGTCAGGCAGCTGCCAGGACCCCTGGAGCGCTGGGCCGCGCCCAGAGCCTGCCTCCTGCAATGCTCCTCGTCACGCACGCGTGCCGAAAGCACACACTCGGGCCCGGAGCTCGTGCCTGAAGCGGGGCACTTCCGCTAGGGAAGTGGCACGACCTTGAGGAGGCTGTCGCGGTTGGCCACGACGTAGATCTCGCCGTCATGATCCTCGACGATGGCACGTAGCTCGGTGAAGCGAGGCGCACCGTTCAGGCTGCGCAAGCACGCTTCGTTCGGCGTGTTGGCGTTGCAGCTCTTGGTCACTGGCGTCACAGGCGACGTCGTGCTCCCGCACTGACGTAGCGCGCCCAAGCGCGCCCCCGCGAAGCCGCCGAACAAATATACGCCCTGCAGCTGCGGAAGCGCAGTGCCTCGGTAGACGACGCCGCCGATCATCGCGTTGTAGTCCGAGAATGCGCTGGTCGCGCCAGCCGTCCGGTCGGCCACGAAGATGGGCGGCGTGTGCGTCGAGCCCGCGCGAAGTGGCCGTCCGCACGTAAGGTTCGAGTTGCCCTCGAACGCGGCCCAGCCAAAGTTGAGGCCCTTGGCGTTGGCGGGTGCGTAGTCGAGCTCTTCGTACGTGTTTTGTCCGACGTCGCCGAGGTAGAGGTCACCCGTCACGCGGTCGAAGCTGAAGCGGAATGGGTTGCGAAGACCGTAGTGAAACACGCGCGGATCGCCGTTGGACACGAACGGGTTGTCCGCGGCCGCGTACGTCGGCGGCTTACTCAGATCAAGACGCAAGATCTTTCCAAACAGCGTCGACACGTCTTGTGTGGCGCCGGGCTCACTGTCTCCGCACAGCACGCCGCCGCCATCGCCCATCGCTAGGTACAGCATGCCGTCAGGCCCGAACGTGACGCGACCGCCGTTGTGGATGTTGACCCGAATGTCGCTGTCGAATAGGTGCGAGCCGCGGACAGTCAGGATGTCTTCGCGCGTCGAGGGGTTTGCCTTGGGCGGGTCCGAGGGCAGTCGGCGGTACGAGCGCAGCTGGTCGAGGTTGGTGTCGGGGCCAAGGTTGGGAGTGATGGAGACGAAAAAGCGACCGCTGCTCGCGTAGTCAGGAGCGAACTCGATGCTGACGAGCCCTCGGTCTTCGTAGATCAGATCGTTCACCAGCGTGATCTCCCCGCTCAGATCGAGGAATGGCTCGGGCAGCACCATGCCGTTGCGCAAGACCATGATGCGGCCGCGCTGCTCGACCAGGTACCAGTCGTTGGAATCGGGCGGCTGAGTGGCCTCGGTCAGGTAACCCAGGCCCTGGCCGCTGACGATCGAGACCAGGCCAAGCTTGCCGACCGCGGGGGCCGTCGTGGGGTCGCAGGCAGGGGGGCCGGCGTCGGGCTGGCCCGCGTCCACCTCGAGCGGCAGCTGCGCATCCGGCTGACCCGCGTCGGCGGTCACCACGACGGCTCCGGCATCGTCGTTGGTCGTGACGGGCTTGCCACCCGCGTCCAGGCCCGCGTCCGAAGCTTGAGGCGCGCTCGCTGCGTCCGGCGCGAGATTGGCTTCGCCGGCGTCGTTGTCCGTACTCAGCGCTGCATCCGCGCTGCTGCCCGCGTCGGTCGGCGCGGGCGTCGTGCGTCCGGCGTCGCGCCCGGCGTCGCGCTTCACCGCATCGGGCTGCGCCGCGTCGCTGGCGTGCGGACCCGCGTCGTCGATGACGGGTGTGCCGTTGGCATGGTTGGCGTCACCGCCGCAGGCGGTGAGCAGCAGCCCGCAGGCAACCGCCAGCCTCGGCGGCAATTCAAGCAAAGCGTGAAATTTCATCCTGGACAATACGTTGGAGAGTCCTCCTGTCTATTGTCCGCGGTGCCCAATTGGCGCTTCTTTCGAAGAAGGCCGATCGAACGCCGGCGCGCTGGCCTGAATGTCTCGGTGCCGACTGTGAGTCACTTGGCGGCAAGTGCTAGCGAGAGCGCTGCCTGCGTTGCGAGCAGCGCTCTCGCTGCGCCCCGAGAGGCGCCTCAGTGCTGGTGCAGGCGCGCGATGACGGCGTCGACCGTCTGCAGGTTGACCTTGCGTGCGGAGTTCTTCCAGTCGCGTCCCGAGCCCACGCTGGGACTCCCTACGACATAGGGTGCCTGCGAGTCGGGGCCATAGAACTCGAAGTTGGTGTTGAGCACGGCTGCGCCCGCACCCCAGCCGACCATCATGCGCGCAGCCTTGCTGCCCGCGTTGTAGTTGGCGATCTTGACGCGCAGCACGTAGCGGCCGGGCCCGGTGGGCGTGCTGGGGTCGTGACCTGCGAGGCCGCGTACCCCGTCTTGTTGAGGATGTCCATCAGGTCGCGCTCCATCCACAGCGAGAGTTGCTCGAGCTGCGTCACCTTGTCGGGCGGCATGTCGGGCGTGATTCCCCGATCGGTGAACACCAAGATGGCGATGCGGCTGCCGTCAGGCATGGTCGCCGCGCTGCCAGTGCGTCCACCACCACAGCCCAGTCCAACGAAGCTGGTGAGCATCAAACTTAGAACGAGCAGGCACCGTTTCATTCGCTTCTCCTGTGCGGTCGAGGGCCCGACGCCCGGCGTGCTTGCTCGGGCGTCGGTGCCTCCCGGTACGCATTGTGCGGACGATTCTTCCTCGTCGGCAAAACGTTGCCAGTCCAAAGTGGCGCATCCGGCCGCCCTCAATCGCGATGCCTCGTGCTCGTGGCAGCCAGCGCCTCTACCACTCTCGCCAGCTCTGCAGGCAGCGCAGCCTCTACCTTGAGTGTCTTCTTGCCCGCTCTCGGGATCTCGATGCGCGCCGCGTGTAGAAACAGCCGCGACAAGCCGTAGGGTCTCAGGGCGCGATCGAACTCCTGATCTCCGTACTTGTCGTCGCCTGCGATGGGGTGGTCGGCGTGCGCCGCGTGCACGCGGATCTGGTGCGTGCGGCCGGTGACCGGAGAGGCCTCGACCAGGGTCGCTTCGGCGAAGCGCTGCTTGACGCGAAACAGCGTGAGCGATTCCTTGCCGTCGCCGCGTACCTCGACCAGACGCTCGCCGCCGCGCAGCGTGTTCTTCTCGAGCGGAGCATCGACCTTGCTCAGCTTGTCGGGCCAGTTGCCGCGCACCAGCGCGAGGTAGGTCTTTTGCCTCCTCAGCAAAATCTGTGGGCTGATTCGGGCTCAGGAAGCGCCCCCAGCGCGTGATACAAAGCCACTTCCGCCTTTCTGAAGCTGCGAAAACCGTACGCACG
>JBEGTL010000802.1:0-3255 GCA_041179425.1 Pseudomonadota bacterium
CCACGGTTTCAACTCGCACATGTGGAGCTCGAGGAGGCGCGTGCGGTTGCGCGCAATCGCAGCGCAGGTCAGCCACCCAAGGCGCCCACTTCGAGTATCGTCGCACAAAGCGAGCATTCCCTGGGTCTGCCGCCTTCGCCGCCTCCACCCGCGGCCGCGCCGCCAGCGAGAGCCTGGCCTGCTCGCTGTGGCGCACACATCGCGCGCGCCAGGTTATTGGTTGCGGCGCGTGTGAGACGACCCGCATCGACGTGGCGCCGTACACCAGCGGCGCTACAGGGCGCAGCGTGCCTGCAGCTAATGGCGGCGCACGAGGGCCTGGCATTCGTGATTGGCCTCGCGTGCCTTCAGCGCGCATGCGCCCCGTACGCTCACGCGCCGAGCGTCGCCCGGTAGCGCTTGATGAGTTGGGTCTGGTTCTCGCCTATGCGTACGAACTGCGCCAATGCTGCCAGATCGAGATCAGGGAAGAGTGCACTGCCGCTGTGTTCTTCGAAGTGATCGCCCACCAAGCGGCATACGACTACCTGTCCGGCGGCGGGTTTCCAGCGCCACACTTCTTTGACGCCGAGCCGAGCGTAAATCGCGAGCTTATTCACTCGCTCGCGGGACACCGCTACCTCAATAGCCACATCGGGAAAGTCGCCCGGCTCTAGCTTGCCGAGTTTGTAGCATTCGTCCGCTTCCAACCCGGCGAGTCCCGACTCTTTGCGCCAGGTGGTGCTGCCAAAGCCTCGCAAGTCGATGTCGCGCTCCACTGCCCACGTCTCGAGGAGACGTGCCAGCAGCTTTTTGGACTCTTCGTGCAAATCCGATGGGCTCATGATCTCCAGATCCCCGTCCAGGTAGCTGAGCTTCAAACCACGGTTCTCTGTGGCCTCGCGAATCGCCAGATATTGCCACCAGGGAATGCCCTCGAGCAGGATGCGATCTTCGTGCGGCTCTGCCGACAGCTGTTCCAGCTTCTGCGTCGCGTCCATAGTTGAAAGCCTAGCACGAGGCCGGGTCCGGCTTGTAGGCGTGTACGCAGTTGCCCAGTCGAGTACGGGCGGCAGGCCACTCGCCCCGCGGGGCCAGATGCGGTAAGAGCGAGCGGCGTGGATGCTGTCGACAATCTGAGCGCGCTCGCAGCGCATGTCACTCCCGCCGGGCATCTGGTCATCGCGGCCGACGCGGCTGCCGATGGCTTGGATCCCGATGCACGCGCTCGCGTGCTCGCGGCGCTGGCGCGCGGCACAGGCTACGTCGTGCTGCATCTCGGCCTGACGCATGTCGATAGCGTGTTGGCGCCTTCGCTGGCGCTGGTGCGCGACTTGGGCAAGTGTTTCGCCACGCGTCTGTGCGCTGAACCTGATCTCGAAGACAAGCGCGAGCAGGCCGCGCCGGCTGCGAGCGATGCAGACCTCACAGCGCTGCTGCAGGCCGTGCCGCCGATGCTCGGCGCGGAGTACATCGATGCCGCTGTGCTGCGCAGCTGGTGGGATGCCACGGTGCTCGCATTCCGCGACGAGCTGCGCGACTGCCTCGAGCGCGGCGGCACTGTGCAAGCGTGGCTGCGATCGTATGGGTCTGCGTGGAACGCCGTCGGCAAGGTGTGCTTCCACCTGGCCGAGAATCCCGCGGATCCCGAGCTGCCGTTTGCGTTTCTTGCGACGTACGCCACGCGCGCGACTGCAAAGGGCAAGGTCGCGCATGCGCCGTTGTCGCGGGCGCTCGCCGAGTCGTCGACGCGCAACGACACCGCCGCGCTTTTGTCGCTCCTGGTGCCGGTGCAGCGCGCCGCCGAGCGCAGCACGTTGGTGAAGGAGCTGCTCGACGACGGCGATCTCTATCACCCCATGGCGTGGTCGCCCGCCGAGGCTCACCGCTTTCTGCGCGAGATTCCAGCGCTCGAGGCCGCGGGTGTCATCGTGCGTGTGCCGGACTGGTGGCGCACGCGCCGGCCGCCTCGGCCCGAGGTGCAGGTGACGGTCGGCGGCAAGGCGCCAGGCGCTGGCGCACTCGGCGCTGGAGCGCTGCTCGACTTCAGCGTCGCGGTCACGCTCGAGGGCGTGCCGCTCACAGCTGCAGAGCTGCGCGACCTGCTCGCGCGCCAGGAAGGCTTGGCGCTGGTGCGCGGCAAGTGGGTCGAACTCGATCGCGACAAGCTGCAAGCTGTGCTCACTCACTGGAACCAGGTGCAGCGCGCTGCGGGCAAAGATGGTCTGTCGTTTCTCGATGGCATGCGGCTCTTGGCCGGCGCGGCGGTCGGTCCGGGCCATACGCCGGACGACGCTGCCGTGTCTGGCTGGACGCGGGTCGAGGCGGGCGCGTGGCTGGGTGAAACCTTGGCGGGCTTACGCGGGCCGGATGGGCTGGCCGTCGCAGATCCCGGCGACGCGTTGCATGCGGCGTTGCGTCCCTACCAGCAAACTGGCGTGAACTGGCTGCGGTTCGCGTCGCGGCTGCGCCTGGGCGTGTGTCTGGCCGACGACATGGGCCTGGGCAAAACCATTCAAGTGTTGGCGCTGATGTTGGTCGAGAAACGTGAGGCGCGAAAAGCAGGCTCGCCGCAGCCACCGCACCTGCTGATCGTGCCCGCGTCGCTGCTCGGCAACTGGCAGAGCGAGGCTGCGCGCTTCGCACCGTCGCTGCGCATGCTCGTCGCTCATGCCTCGGCGCTACCGGCCAAAGAGCTGGCAGCTCTGCCGGAAACAGCGCTCGAGGGCATCGACGTGGTCTTGACCACCTACGGTACGGCGGCTCGCGTGCCGTGGATCGCCAAACGCGCTTGGTCGTTGCTCGTGCTCGATGAGGCCCAGGCGATCAAGAATCCTGGGGCGCGCCAGACACGCGCGGTCAAGGCGTTGCGCGCGCACAGTCGCATCGCACTCACAGGCACACCCGTGGAGAACCGGCTCGGCGATCTGTGGTCGTTGTTCGATTTCCTCGATCCGGGCCTGCTCGGTTCACCCAAGGAATTTGCGGCGTTCGTGAAGAAACTCGCGGCGCGCCCGAGTGAACCATACGCACCGTTGCGGCGCTTGGTGCAGCCGTATTTGTTGCGTCGCCTCAAAACCGACAAGCGTGTAGTCGCCGACTTGCCGGACAAGACGGAGCTCAAGACTTTCTGCGGTCTCGCTAAACCGCAGGCTGCGCTCTATCAGCGCGCGGTCGAGGAGCTGGCGGCGGACCTACGCGCCGCGAAAGAGGGCATCAAACGTCGCGGCGTCGTGCTCGCTTACTTGATGCGCTTTAAACAGATCTGTAACCACC
>JBEGTL010000803.1:0-3232 GCA_041179425.1 Pseudomonadota bacterium
CAGGCTCTCTGTTGATGGACAGTCAACAGGGGGGCAACGCGCACGGGGGCGGGCCTCTGCGCCCAGCTGTCGACTCGCTCACCAGGTAGACCGTACGCGTCGCCGTCCGTACACGAAGTGCGCGTGGGGAGATAATCAGGGACGGATCCCTCCACTCTAATCGCAATGAGTAGATCTCTTAGAGCCCTTAGCTTTGTGGTCTTGGTCGCCTGTGGTAGCGATGCCGCGCCCGAGAAAGATGCGCAGAACACGGATGCGCCGACCACCGACGCAGCGACAGCCTCAGCCGACCCGCGCGGCTCCGTCGCCGCCGACGCGGCGACCCCAAGCAGCACGGACGCCGGCAGCACGGCTGTCCCCGTGGACGCAGGCACGCCGGGAGACACGACCACTCCCGTCGTCGCCGACGCAGCGGCGCCTGTCGACACCGATGCCGGCGCGCCGGCATCGGTGGTGCCCGATGCCGGTCCCGTGGTGCCCCCGCTCACCCCCGATCAGATGCTCGAGGCGAGCTACAGCAAAAAGTTCCTCGAGTGCTCGGGCCTGAACGGCGGCACGCTTCCGGCCGACTACTTCACGATCGACGACGGGTACGCGCGCTGCATCGCCAACTGCGTCATGGCGGACAGCTGCGCGAATGTTGGTACCTGGTTTTGCGGCGGCGGCGCGACCACCGGCAAGGGCACCGTCTACGCCTGCATCAACAAGTGTCCGCTCGCTCCCACCGACGGCTTCGCGTGTGCAAACGGAAAGACCATTCCGCACGCCTACGTCTGCGACCTCGGGAGTCAGCTCGACTGCGCCGGCAAAGACGACGAAAAGAACTGCACGCTCGACTTCCAGTGCGGCAGCGGCGAGCGCCTCCCCATGCGCCTGCGCTGCGACGGCTACCCCGCCTGCAAAGACGGATCGGACGAGCCCCCCGAGTGCTCCCGCTGCAAATAGGGGCGACTGGGGCAGGTCGCTCAGAGGGACTTGAAGAAGGTCCAGGCTTTTTGGGGGGCCGCGTCGCCGCGGATGTCGTGGCCGCGGGCGTGGGTCTCGCACCAGACGACCGGGTGCCCCTCGCTGCAGTCGCGATAGCGGACGCAGCCCTCCTCGCCAGGCTCGGGCTCGGCCTGTTCGCTGCAGTGGTTGAGCGACCGGATGACGTCGCGCGAGGCGGGGCCGGCTCCGATCGGGACCGCGGGGTCGTCGTTGTCGTGAAACAGTAAGGCGGCTGCTTGGCCCTGACAGGTGTCGAGCTTGGGGACAGTCAGGTTGTAGGCAGCGATCGCCGTGATGCCGCGCAGGACGTTGCCGCGCAGGCAGGCGAGGCGCTCCGAGAACGCGGCGCCCGCACTGAACCCGTAGGCGTAGATGCGCTCGTGGTCGACGCAGTAGCGTGCGCCGAGCTCCGTCAGCAGCGCATCGAACAGCGCGACGTCGGCTTTTTCACGTGTCTCGTCCCAGCTGCGCGAGCCGTCCCGCTCGCGCTGTCCGTCGACACCGACGACGATCGCGTCTTCGCCGCTGAACTGCTCGATGGCGAGCCCACCGCTCTGGCCGTCCCCGCCGGAGCCATGGAACCGAAAGATGACGGGGTAGGGGCGCGAGGACGCGTAGCTGCGCGGGACGAGCACGTGGTACGTCCGGTCGAGCTTGCCGACGCGCAGGGTCCGCGGCTCGAACTTGCCGGTGCCCGCGCCGGGCAGCCCGCAGCCCTCACCCGTGGGCGCGACGGCGCCAGGTGCGGGTCGCACCAGAAACGGCACGGCGCCCGCCGTCGCGACTAGCCCTGCCGCCACCACACCGAGCACGACCCGCCGCTCCATCCAACGCTCCCTTCCGCGCCGAACCGTAGCAGCGCGCCTCTCGTCGGCGGCCAAAACGTGGTTATGGTCGTCCGCCAGAGGAGCTTTCCATGTCTACGCACGCTCGTATGCCGGTCGTCTATCTGCCTCACGGTGGCGGTCCGTGGCCTTTCGTCGAGGGGTTCGGAGGCGCGCCCGACGAGCTCGAGCGTCTGGCCGCCTACCTACGGTCGCTGGCCGACCTACCGCTCGTGCCCCCGCGAGCGTTGCTCGTGATCTCCGCGCACTGGGAAGCCGAAGTCCCCACCGTGATGACGGGGCTAGAGCCACCTCTGCTGTTCGACTACTACGGCTTTCCCGCCGAAACGTACAAGCTCACCTGGCCCGCGCCGGGCGACCCCGCGCTCGCGTCGCGCGTGCAAGAGCTGCTTGGCGCAGCAGGTATCCCCAGCGCCACCGATGCGGTGCGCGGCTTCGATCACGGCACGTTCGTGCCGCTCAAGCTCGCCTATCCGGGGGCCGAGGTGCCGACGGTCCAGCTGTCGCTCAAACAAGGGCTCGACCCTGCCGAGCACCTCGCCATCGGTCGCGCGTTGGCACCGCTGCGCGACGAGGGCGTGTTCATCTTGGGGAGCGGCATGAGCTACCACAACATGCGCGGCTTTGGCGGGCGTGGCACGGCCGCCGCGGACTCGGCAGCGTTCGATCGCTGGCTCGGCGAGACGATGGCGCTACCGCAAGCAGAGCGCGATGCACACCTCATCGCGTGGGCCGACGCGGACTCCGCGCGTGCGTCGCACCCCCGCGAAGAACACCTTTTGCCGGTCATGGTCGTGGCAGGGGCAGCAGGGGGAGACCGAGGCCGGACCGCTTACCAAGACAGCCTGATGGGCGTACACATCTCCGGCTACCACTTCGGGTGAAAGCGGACCGCGCTGACGCGCGAACACAGACCCTCGGTGCTTAGCTACGGCCTCGCACCTTGGCGAAGGCAGCTACGCCGATCGCGATCGCGACCGCCATGCGCGAGCATGCGTACAGCGCGTCGACGTCAGCGGGACGATGGTGGAGGGCGGTGCCAAGCACCGTCGCCGTGAGCTCGAGTGCGCCCAGCGTGGCCACGAACGCAAGCAGCGTGACCCAGAACTGCCGCGTGAGCGCCTGCACGTTGGAGGCGTTGCGAAACGCCCCGAACACCGCACGCAGGCTGGTGACGAGCACCGCGATGAGACTCGCGCCGCCGCCGAGCGCGACCAACAGCAGCTCGGTCGAGCCGAGCGCGCGTGCCTTGGACAGCCCGTCGACCAGCAGTGCGAGCAGGGCCGTGGTGGCGCCGCCGGCACCGAGCGAGAGCAGTAGACAAGTGGCCACGGCCAGCGGGCGAACCAAGCGCGCGCGTCGACTGAGGGGGTTGAGCTCGGCGTGGGACGCGGTGCGCC
>JBEGTL010000804.1:0-3227 GCA_041179425.1 Pseudomonadota bacterium
GCCGACGTTGGGCTCGCGCTCGTCCCGCGCGACGCGCCCACGCCGTGGGGCGCGCACGTGCTGGCACCCGACGACACGCGCGCCATGGTCACGCTCATCGAGGCCATCGGTGCGGCCCGCGGTGTGTCCCAGCAGAGCGTACGTCTCGCGCTCGGCGCCGCGGCCATCGGCACGCTCGCCTCGGCCGCGGGCCAAAAGCCGGCCGCGGGTCGCCGCGTGATGTTCGTGGTCAACGCAGCCAGCCTCGCGGCCATGCTCAACGCGGTTCGTCGCACCGCCGTCGTCGAGCGGCAGACGCGCTCGACCATCGACCCCACACCGTGGCACGCGCTCGGGGTGGAGGGTGCGCTCGCGCGGCTCGGCAGCAGCCTCGACGGGCTCGCGGTCGACGACCAGCGTGCGCTTCCCACTGGCCGTGAGGTGCGGCCCGCGTGGCTCGAGCTCGGCAGCGCCATCCAAAAAGAGCTGATGAGTCCGCTCGCGCCGCTGCTCGCGGTGGGCGCGGGGATGTCGGCCGTGGTCGGCTCGCTGGCGGACGCGGGCATCGTGGCCGGCGTGGGCGGCATCAATGCGCTGATCGGCGGCGTGCAGCGCTTCAAGACCGAGCGCGCCATCCGCGAGCTCGGGCGCGTCGCCGAAGGTCGCGTGCACGTGCGGCGCGGCGGTCAGGTCAGCGTCGCACCGACCGACACCTTGCAGCGCGGCGACGTGGTGCTGCTCAGCCAGGGCGATCTGGTCCCGGCCGACTGCCGTATCCTCGAGGCCGACTCGCTCGAGGTCGACACCTCCGCGCTGACGGGCGAGTCGCTGCCGGTGCGCAAGGGCCCCGCACCCTCGTTCGCAGAGAGCATCGCCGATGTCACCTCGATGCTGTACGCGGGCACCACCGTCGCGGCCGGGCGAGCCACCGCGGTCGTCGTCGCCACGGGCGAAGAGACGGTCGCACGTCGTGCCGCACAAGCCACACCGGACGATGCGCGCGGCGGCGTCGAGGGACGACTGCGCGAGCTGATGGCACTCACGGGTCCTGTCGCCTTTGGCGCGGGCGCCGCGCTGGTCACGGCGGGACTGCTGCGCGGACGCAGCGTGGGCGACCTCGTCACCACGGGCGTGGGCCTGGCCGTGGCGGCCGTGCCGGAGGGCCTCCCGGTGCTGGCTACGGCTGCGCAGCTGGCAGCGGCCGCGCGACTCTCGCAGAGCGGCACCCTGGTAAAAAACCCGCGCGCCATCGAGGCGCTCGGGCGCGTCGACGTGCTGTGCATGGACAAGACGGGCACCCTCACGCACGGCCACATCGAGCTGAGCAGCGTGCACGACGGCGAGGTCGAAGAACCCATCGCGAGTCTCACCGGTCGGCGTCGCGAGGTGCTGCAGGCTGCGCTGCGCGCGGTGGCTCGTGAGCGCGGCATCTCGGTCGACCCGCTCGACGCCGCAATCGCCCACGCCGCGCACGAGCTGCCCGGCGACCTACGCGGCGACTTCGAGCGCATGGGCGAGCGCGCGTTCGAGTCCGGGCGCGGCTTCGAAGCAGTCATCGGCCGCTCGCCCGACGGCGTGCGCATGTACGTCAAGGGCGCGCCCGAGCAGCTCATCGGGCGTTGTCGCGAGGTCTCGTACGGCGGCGAGCGCCGCGCCAGCAAGCGCGTCGAGCGGCGTCTGTTGACTGAGATCGAGCGGCTGGCGGCGCGCGGGCTGCGCGTCATCGGCGTCGCCGAGCGCACCATCTCGCCGGCAGAGCTCGCGAGCCACACCACCGACGAGCTGCTCGGCGAGCCTGCCGAGCTGCACTTCGTGGGCTTGGTGGCGTTTCGTGATCCGGTGCGTGCCAGCGCGCGAGAAGCCATCGCGTCGCTCGCCCGCGCCGGCGTACGCACCGTCATGATCACCGGCGATCACGCGGCCACCGCGCACGCGATCGCACAAGACGTCGCGCTGCCCAGCGCAGCGAGCGTGCTGTCGGGCGGCCAGATCGCGCAGATGGACGAAGCCGAGCTCGAGCAGGCAGTCGAGCGCACGTCGGTGTTCGCGCGTGTCACCCCCGCACAAAAGGTGCGCGTGGTGCGCGCCCTCCAGCGTGCGGGACACGTAGTTGGCATGGTCGGCGACGGGGCCAACGACGCACCTGCCATGCGCGTGGCCGACGCCGGCATTGCGGTCGGCAAAAACTCCACCGAGGCCGCGCGTGCGGCATCGGACATCGTGCTCACCGAGCCGCGCATCGACTCGCTGCTCGAGATCGTGGTCGAAGGGCGCGCCATGTGGAGTGCCGTGCGCGATGCGGTCTCCATCCTCGTCGGCGGCAACCTCGGCGAGATTGGGTACAGCGTCGCCATCGGTCTGCTCACGGGCCGCGCGCCGCTCAACCCGCGCCAGCTGCTGCTGGTGAACTTCCTGACCGACGTCGCCCCCTCCATGGCCATCGCGCTGCGCGCGCCCAGCGTGCGCGACCTGCGCGAGCTCAGTGAAGCCACCCCAGAAAAGGCGCTCGGTGCACCGCTCGATCGCGAGATCATGGCGCGCGCGTTCACCACGGCGTTCGGCGCCGGGGGGGCCTGGACCTTTGCCCGCGTGACGGGCGGCAGCGTCCGCGCGCGCACGGTGGGCCTGGTCGGTCTGGTTGGCAGCCAGCTTGGACAGACGCTGCTCAAGGGAGGCCAGAGCCGCGCTGTCACGCTCACCGGCTTGGGCTCGTTTGCCGTGCTCGGGCTCATCATCCAGACACCTGGCCTGAGCGGGCTGTTCGGCTGCACGCCGCTCGGTCCGGTGGGCTGGGCGACGGGTCTCGCAGCGTCGGCGACCGCGACGGCGGCCTCGCCCCTGGTCGACAAGACCGTGGGTCGTGTGGCCGACCTGATCGAGGTCCTGCGCAGCGCGCGGCCCGTGCACGCGAGCCTGGTCAAGCAGCCGCCCATCGTGGTGCAAGTGCACGACCCGAAGGTGACCAAGCTCCCCACTTCGGCGCGCCGCATGTTGCGAAACTGAGCGCGCGCGCTTCACTCTGGGCATGTCTCAAGAGTTCGGCCTGCATCGGCTCGCAAACCCCGAGCTCCAGCGTCTGCTGCGGGCGCTCCACCGGGACGTGTTCACGGGGACCATCACCCGCTCGTCGCTGATCGAAAAAGCGTTTGGGCACATCGAGGCACACCTCGACCTGGTCGTGGGTCGCGACGTCGCGAGCGCAAAGGCGGTGGTCATCGCGGCCCTCGCCGAGCGAGACGGTGCGCGCG
>JBEGTL010000805.1:0-3219 GCA_041179425.1 Pseudomonadota bacterium
GTCGACGTGGTGATTGGGGGCCGCTCGCGTGTGTGGGACGAGGCGCATCTCGCGCGGATCCAACAGCTCGCGATCGAGAAACCAGATCGCGTGCGTGCACACGTGCTTGCCGAAGCCGGCCACTGGGTGCACGCCGACGATCCCGCCGGTGTGCGCGCGGCACTGGGGCTCGGCGCTGCCGAGGCGCGCTAGCGACGAGCCTCGCTCGACAAAGCCTTCAGACGGAGATGCCGTAGTCGACCAGCGCGAGGTGGCCATCACGCGCGGTCACGTGGCACAGCGAGCCGGGCCGCGGCGCGCCCAGTGCCCCCTCGGGCACGAGCTGATTCCACACCGCCTCCCCCGCCCAGCTGTGAATGCGCGACGAAGTGGCGGACAGCGCGACCCGACGCTCGGGGTGACGCGCCTGCACGCCTGCGATCACCGACGCAAAGCTCGCCGTGCCGTCGGAAGCGCCCCGGAGCAGCTCGTCGAGTCCACGCTCGAAGTCGTAGTGCGCGTCGAACAGCCCGAAGCTCGGGTGCGGCACACCATCACACACCAGCGCGAGCGCGTGGTTCATCTCGGTCGGGTGCGGAAACAACGACAGCTCAGCAAGGTGCAGCGAGTCGTTGAAGACGTGCAAGGTCGCGCGCCCCGCCGCGTCGTACGAGAGCTCGCTGACCGCGGTGTTGAGCACCCTCCCGATGGGTAGGCTACGCACGCCGCGCAGCCCGAGTGCACCGGCCACCAGCGCGCCGATCACGCCGCCGTGACACACCACCAGCGCATGTTGCCCAGGCGCGAGCTGGGCTCGCACGCGCGCGAGCGCGTCGTCGACACGCGCGCAGAACGTGCCGTACGACTCTCCGCCGCCGATGGCGAGGTCTTCGCCGGCGTCCAGGCGCGCGAGCTCGTTCGGAAACTGCGCGACGACTTGCTCGCGGGTCAGTCCCTCCCACGCGCCGATGTCGAACTCTCGTAGCGTAGCGTCGGTGTCGAACGGGAGCTCGAGTGCGCGCGCCGTGGCCTGCGCACGCTCGAGATCGGAGACGACGACACGATCGAAACGCTCCCTCGGCCGCGCGAGCGGAGAATCGGGGCGGCGAGGCACGAGGCGACTGGCCAGTGCACGAGCTTGCGCACGCCCGAGCTCGGAGAGGTCCGAGTTGCCGTGCCCTTGCCAGCGCTGGCCACGATTGGCGACGCTCTCTCCGTGACGAACCAACGTGATACGAATGCTGCTGTCGAACACGGACGCGAGTGTAGCAGCGCAGCGCGCCGCCGGGACGCGCGCCCGACGTCGCCGGCGCCCGCGCTATAACCAGCCGATGAGCGAGTGGAGCCTCGAAAAGCAAGCTGGCTTCGCGCTCGCCGCGCTGCTGGCCAGTGACCGCGAGCTGGGCGACGTGCGCCACGCGGTCTCGCCCGCTGTCATCGAGCACACGCGCTCGCTGCTCGAGGAGCCCAGCGTGCGCGACAAGACACGGCTCGTCGCACATCTGCTCTCCTTCGTGCGCCCGCCCCTCACGGCCCTCGGCAGCACGCTACCCGTGCGGCTCGCGGTCGCCCTCGCTGGCAAGCTGCCGCAGAACCTCGCGCGCAGCTTACTCGCGACTGCGCCCGTGGCGCGCACGGGCTTCCAGGTCGAGCCCGATCTTTTGCCTCGCCTTTTGCGCATCGCCCGCCGCAGCATCGATGACTCGCTCGCGCGCCCGAGGGTGCGCTTCGACGGGGAGGCCAAGTCGTCATGATGCGCCGGCTCAGCGAACCAGAGCTCTCGCGCGAGCCAGCGCGCAGGGTGGGCGAAGCGAAAGACGTGTCGCACCACGCTGCGCGACAGGCCGCCCTGCTCGCGCACGTGCAGCGCGTGCTGGTCGACGAGCTCTCGGACGAACAGCTAGAGTCGCTGCGACCCCGACTCGAGCACGCGATCGTTTGCGGGCTCTCTTCGCTCGGGCACCCGAGCGCGCGCGAAGGCCGAGGCGACCGGTGAAGCACGGCGATCTTCGCTCGCGCGTGGAAGACCCGCGCGCTTCGACCGGCAGCGCCGACACCGACACCAAGTTCGAGCGCGCCATTCCGCTCTTCTTGCTGACCTTACTCTCGATGTTTTGGGTAGGCGCCGAGCACGCGGGAGTCGACGTGCTGAAGGAGGGCGGCGCGGCGCTGTGGCGTGGGTACACGTTCGCGCTCCCGCTGATGGCCATCCTGCTCGCGCACGAGCTGGGTCACTACTTCGCCGCGCGCATCCATCACGTGGACACGTCGCTGCCCTATTTCATCCCCATGCCCTTCGCGCTGATTGGCACGTTCGGCGCCATCATTCGGATGCGCGGCCCTGCGAGCGAGCGCAACGCGCTCTTCGACATCGGCGCCGCGGGCCCGCTCTCGGGCCTGTTGGTCGCCATTCCAGTGCTCATCTACGGCGTCTTCAGCTCGCCTGTCGCTGCGCTCGATCCCACGCTGTCGTACTTCGTGCTCGGTCGCTCGCTGCTCTACGAGGCCATCGTCTGGGCGATCAAGGGTCCCATTCCTGCCGGCCACGAGCTCATCCTCACGCCCACTGCGCTCGCTGGCTGGGCCGGCTTGCTCGTCACCATGATGAACCTCGTCCCGACCGGTCAGCTCGACGGCGGCCACGTCGCCTACGCGCTCTTTGGCGACGAGCAGGAGCGCTACTCTCGCTACGCGCGCAAGCTCCTGTTCGCGGCAGCCATCCTCATCAGCGCGATCGCGGGCCTGCTCGCCTGGCACGAGGGAAAAGGCACCGACGACATCGCGGAGGCCCTGCTCTCGGGCATCCACTGGTTTATGTGGGCGACCGTGCTGAGCGTGATGGCGCACCTCGCGAAAGGGGAACATCCCCCGGTCGAAGAGGGGAGTCTGACGCCCAAACGAAAGCTGCTGGCGTGGTTCACGCTGCTGCTGTTCGTGTTGCTGTTCATGCCCACGTGGATCAGCGCGACCTGACCTTCGTCTCCTGCCTCGGCGTGGTAGGGCGCTCGAAAGCGCAGCCGCATCAGAGACGAGCAAAGCGAAGTCCCGCGCCTCTCCCTCTCCCTCATTCTGTAAAACCAAGAGAGCGAGCGCCTGCTGGCTGCAGGCCCCGCGTCGTGGTGGGGCTGCTCCCACGGAGTGCCCGGAGCCTCCGACGTCATTCACCAAAAGTGATACGACCGCTCAGCGACCCCACGACAGCAGGCGGAACGAGCGGCGCAGCCGCGCAGTGAACCACGG
>JBEGTL010000806.1:0-3200 GCA_041179425.1 Pseudomonadota bacterium
TCAATCTCCGGCGAACCGGAAAAGGCGTTATGCGGTATTAGCGCTCCTTTCGGAACGTTATCCCCCTCCAAAGGGCAGGTTATCTACGTGTTACGCACCCGTGCGCCACTCTACTCAGGATTGCTCCTTTTCTCGTGCGACTTGCATGTGTTAGGCGTGCCGCTAACGTTCGCTCTGAGCCAGGATCAAACTCTCCAGTTGAAAACTGTTGAGCGAATGGGTCGAAACCCATGTCTCGATCTGGCTGTCGCTGCCTACTCAGCGGCGCTCTCCGAAGAGAACACTCGCCTTCTCGGCTTAGAAACCTCTCGCGCTGCGCACTTTCATGCGCACTTTGCGTGTCACTTCGATTCAGTTTTCAAAGGTCGAAACGTTCAGCCCGTTTTTTTCAGCGGCTTTTCGTCTCGAAGTGGGGCGGAATCTAGCGATTCAGCTTCCATCGTCAAGCTTTTTTTTCAGCTCGTTTCAGGCAGCGTTCTCAGCGTAGAAGAGCGACCACCAGACAGCTGAACACCTGAGTGTTTGGCTGCCTGTTGCACCGGGAGATTGTCTTCTCTCTCGGCGGCCCGTCCGGCGACGGGAGCCACTAACTAGCAGTCCCCCCGGGGCTGTCAAACTCGATCCACGGCTTTTGTGCCGTGGACCCTGATTTACCCGCTGATGGCCCCGAATCGCGGGCTACTGCCCCGGAGCGAGGGGGAGTAACCAGGTGGCCCCCTCGCCCAGCTCGCCAAAACGCTCGAGGGTCGGCGCGTCGACCAGCAACGTGCGCGAGTCCCGGTACTCGGCGAGCACCGGGACCGCGACGAAGTACGGCGCCTGTTGGGTGCGTCGTCCGAGCAGCACCCGGTCGGTGAGGTGCGCGCTGGGGTCGTGGGCAAGCTCGACGCGCCGCGACGCGCGGACCAGCGAGACCTCGTCGGTGCGCGCCGTGAAGTGCGGCCCACCGTCGAACGGGTCGACCCGCGCGGCGTAGTGGAAGCCTACCCGGCGCAGCATCTTCTCGACGCCGCGGGTCTGCTCCCCCACCGCGCCGATGACGGCCTGGGCGTGGGCCGGCAGCAAGCTTGCGTAGATCTCCCCCTGCGGGAACAGGGTGCGTATGAACTCCTTGTTGCGTTTGCTCAGCCGGTCGGCCTCGCTGTAGCTGAGCTCGGTGAAGTGCCGGCCCAGTGCCTCCCACAGGTGGCTGGTGCCGTCGGGCTCGAGCGGGGGCAGGAGCTCGGCGAGCAGCTCATCGCGAAACGTCGCGCGCTGCATCGCGACGAACAAGAAGCGTACGTAGGAGATGAGCGTGCCCAGCTTCTGCGTGCCGCTGCGGTAGTCGGGGTGCACGACCAGGCCCCCGATCTCGGTCGGCCCCTCGTACACGTAGCGCACGCTGAGCACGCGGTGGACGAAGTGCTTCTTGAGGGTTGAGCTGTACTTCTCCTCGGTGTCGACATCGAGATAGATGTACGGCTCGCCCGGGCGACCCAGCTGCGCGATGATCATCGAGGTGCCCGCGGCACAGCCGCGCTCGAGGTCGCGCAGCAAAAAGATGTACTCACGATCGCGGGGATTCTCGATGCTGCCGTCGAAGGAGCGCTCCGACACGTCGAGCAGCTGCGCTATCGACCTGCGATCGTTGGGGAGGTTGACGGTGTTGAGGAAACGAGCCAGCGCGAACAGCTCGTCTTCGTCGTCACGGCGTGCCGCACGGATTTGAAAGCGAGACATCAACACTCATTGTGCATGATGGACGGCGCAGCGTGTGCTCAGAAGGCGCGCTCGCTATCGACCAGGATGGTCACCGGGCCGTCGACTTCCGAGCCGACCGTCATGGTGGCCCGAAACCGCCCCTGCTCTACCGTGAGCCCTCGCTCACGCAGCGTGCGACAGACCAGCTCGTAGAGCGCATTGGCGTCGTCGGGTGCCTTGGCGGCGTCGAAGCTCGGTCGGCGGCCCTTGCGGACGTCGCCGTAAAGCGTGAACTGCGAAACGACCAAGACGGCCCCGCCCACGTCGCGCACCGACAAGCTCATCTTCTCGCGCTCGTCTTCGAAGATGCGCAGGCCCTCGAGCTTGAGCGCCATCCACGCCGCCTGGGCCTCGCCATCGGCCGCGCCGACGCCGAGGTACACCAGGAGACCTTTGCCGATGGCGCCGACGACTTCGCCTTCGACCAACACTTGTGCACGATGAACCCGCTGGACGACGGCACGCATGGGGACGAACCTTGCCACACTCTGAAGCCAGCTGTATGACCACCCATGACCGTTGCGGTGGTGGGTCTGACGGGGGGGATCGCGTCAGGCAAGAGTACGGTTGCGCGCGCATTCATCGAGCGCGGCATCCCTGTCTTCGATGCAGATCAGCTGGCTCGCGAGGTGGTGGCACCCGGTAGCGCAGGTCTGGAAGCGATCGTGCAATCCTTTGGTGAGGAGGTCTTGCTTCCCGATGGGTCGCTCGACCGCAAGCGCCTGGGCGCACGCGTGTTCGCAGACCGAGCGCTGCTCCCTCAACTGAACGCCATCGTACATCCGTTGGTGGCGCGCCTTTCTGCCGAGCGCATCGCCGCTATCGACGAAGGCACCGTTCCCTACGCGATTTACGAGGCGCCGCTGATCGTGGAGACAGGTTTGCACCGGTCCATGCGTGCGCTGATCGTGGTCGCGCTCGAGGTCTCCCTGCAGATTGAGCGCGTGATGAAGCGCGACGGGCTCGATTTGGCGGAGGCGGAGAACCGCATCAAGGCGCAGGCTCCCCTGTCGAAGAAACTCGAAGCCGCGGACTACGTGATCGACAATGACCAGGACTTGTCGACGCTGTTTCAGCGCGTCGACGAGGTGCATCAACAGCTTTTGCTCCGACTGAGCGAGGACGTCCGATGAGCGAGCGCTCGATACTTCTGACGGGGTTTCCGTCCAATGAGCTGGCAAGACGGGTGTTGCCCCGGTTGTTGGAGGGCGATCGCTCTGTGCATGTGACGCTGCTCGTGCCGGAGCGCTTCGTCGATCACGCGCAAGAGTGGCTCTCCGCGCTGCCTCACGCGCAGAGCGAGCGCACCACCGTGCTGGTTGGCGACGTCGCTGGACTCGACCTCGCGTTGTCGGGGCGCGAGTACCTCGACCTGGCCGCACGCGTCGACGTCATTCATCACTGTGCAGCGGTCACGTACAGCGGCGCGCCCTTCGAGATGGCCGAGCGCGTCAACGTCG
>JBEGTL010000807.1:0-3190 GCA_041179425.1 Pseudomonadota bacterium
CCGTCTCTCGCAGACCCTGCCGGAACGGAGTCCAAACGTTGGAAGGGGAGTTACGGTTGAGCAACGTGACAGCGAGCGCTCGCAAGATGTTCGCGACAGCTAATCCCTCATCCACGCTCGTTTGGTCGAAATCTGCCCCCTCCCACTCAGCTTCGATCATGGTCGCCGAGTAGAACTCGCGCCATTCGGTGGCCGCGAGCGCGAGACTGTCGAGCGCCTGCCAGTGTGGGAACGCCACGCGCAGTCCCAGGCTAGGATCACTCTGAGCGAGCCGCTCGAGAAGCTGTCGGGACGATGGTGGAACAACCGAGGCCCCCTTGCTGCGCGGGCCGCGTGACGTCTTCTTCTTCTTCTTCTTGGTCGCCGCCACGACGGCGCTTTTCAGACGCCGAGGGTCCGCCCCCGTGGGGTTCGTCTTCCGAGCCATCGCTAAGACGCCCGGCGCAGATCGATCTTGCCCGGCAGCTTCCGATCGGCCGACGCCAGCGCCTTGAATCGCTCGACAGGACTGGGCCGCCCCTCCGCCACCGCGATCGCGATCTCGCCCAGCATTGCGAACACGTGCCGATCCACATCACGCTGCCCGGTCTCCCACCGGCTCACCGTCTCCGGCGTCACGCCAAGCACCGCGCCCACGTCAGTCGCCCGCATCCCGAGCGCCTTACGCATGAACTTGAACGCCTCGCCGGTGCACACACCGTGAACAGCCAGCGCGGCCGCGGCGCGCAGCTCAAAACTCTCGAGTTCGGCCAGGTCGACCTGATCCTCGCCACACGCCGAGCAGATCTCACCGGCGAGGTCGCCGTTGATCTTCACGCCCGAGATGGTGACCGCGTGGGCAACCTTCCCCTTCTTCGACCGCTTGCCACCGCACTTCACGCACTTCATCGAGTCCCCCTAGCGCTCAGGCAGCAACAGCCTTCCACCCCGTGCGCGTTGTCTTCAACGTCATCGCGCTCGGCTCGTCGTCTTCCTCGACGCTCTGTAGATCGTCCACGCCGTAGTCCTCGACCGGCGCCTGCGTGGCGATGCAAAGCCTCAGAAGCCGCTCGGCAACAGGCCCCATCTGCTTTTTGCCGGATTCCCAGCGCGAAACTGTCTCGGGCGTCACGCCAAAGTGTTTGGCAAAGTCGACGCCGGACCAGCCAAGCAGCTTGCGAAGGAAGCGGACCTCCGGCGGAGAGAGCCGTCCGTGCTTGCGCACCAGCCCCGACGCGATCGCATGGTTGAGCGCCTCGATGCGTGGGATCTGCACCTCCTCCTCGCCGCACGCACTGCAGCGCCAAATCTCCACGTCTCGGAGCGTCACCCCGGGCAGCGACGCGTAGGCGTAGTCGCCTCTCGTCTTCTTCATGGTTGCACCACAGGCTACGCACTTCATTTGAGCCTCCATGCCGTCACGACCGTGAGCGCCGACTCCGAGCGGAACGCGATCACCGCCACCATTCGCGCGGTCCGCACCCGGTAGCGCCATGAACCATTCTCCCACTCGCCGGGCTCGACAACTCCGCCGCGCAACACGTTCACCACGTCGATCTCCACGAGCTTGTCCTTGGCCATCTCTTCCCTGGCGTGCTTCGTGAAGCCGACCGTGCCATCGCTCAGGATGGCGCGGATCAGCTTCTTGACGGCCGGAGATGAAAGCGGCTCGCGCAAGGTCATAGCTTAGCCATTCTTGATCTTTTATCAAGTGTCATGATCTGCGGATGGGCGGATAGGAACTACAAACGCCCTACCCTGCGTCATAACGCATTTTCAGCGATCTCCCCGAACGCATCGGCGCAGCCCCGAAGGGCCGAACGGCGGAAGTCTTGTGCAGCGCGGTCGACCGTCCCTGAGGCCGGAGCGTGATGACGCAAGCGGACAGAGCCGTGAGCGCGCTCGATCGTGCAGTCCATGTCGTCGAGCAGGAGAGCGCTGAACTCGCGGTAGCGTTCGTGCAGGGCGGCGAGGCTCGGTGCGGCCTCGTTCAGCGCCCAGAGCCAACCCACGGCGTCGGCCGGCACGCGCGCGGCCATGGCGAAGCCATGATCAGGATTGCCCGTGATCCGCCTCGCGGCGGCCCAGCTGACCTGACGCGCGGAAGGGCTCATCGCGCCAAGCGGGTAGCGCTCCAGCCAGCGAGGCAGGGAGTGGAGCTCCGAAGCGGCGCGCAGAACATGCAGACTCAGCACACGCACTGGCTCGGGCGGAAAGAACGAAGCGCGAAGCCGCGAGCCAAGGGTCATCGTGCCGCATTCTCGGGCGCCGGCCCTGGCTATCTGCACTCGCTAGTGCAGTCATCTTGCTTGCAGAGCTTGTACCAGAAGTACGGCCGCTCGGCCGCAGGGTGCTGAGCCAGGCAAGCATCAACGCACGTTTGTGTCTGACAGGACTTTTCACAGTTCTCGTACGCGTGACAATCCGCGTCGCACGCCTCGCGCTCGCTGCAGCACTTCTTGGCCAGGCAGAGGTCGCAGGAAGAGGCGCCGGCGGGAGCAGTGCAGGTCAGCGGATGGGCCGACAGACATTGATCGAGGCTGCCGAGCTCGGCGACGCATGTATCCGTCTTCGGCCCACCCTGGACACAGCGAAAGGATGCCTTGGCGTGGCACGAGTGATAGCTCGTGAACTCAGCGTCGCAGTGCCCACCGCCCTTGACCTTCTGCGTGTTGCAGGCGGCCATGCAGCCGCTGAGCGAGAAGAACTCGCAGCCCGCCGCGGCTGCAGGCGCACACGAAGCGGCACAGTCGTCCGCTGCGCCGACGCTGCTGGTGGACGCGTCGGGCGTCCCGGCATCCCTGGCCACCGCCCCGTCGGCCACGGTGGTGGACGCGTCGGGCTGCTGAGTGACTGGCTCTGCGGCGGCGCTTCCGCTCCCGCTGTCCTGGGGACCGCCGACCTCGCCGCTCTCGGCGCTCTCGTCACATCCCGTCAGCAAGACGCTCGCGCCGAGGAGCAGAGACGCAATCATCGATCTGTACATGTGGCCGGCGCTCCGCACTCTCGAGGTGGCGGCCCTGGCGAGCGCGCTTGCGACGCTTGGTAATCCACCCTTCGCACCCGGTCAATCGTGGATCTCATTCCCACAAGTCGCTGTGTTTCCACTTGCGACGCGCGCTCCACGTGAGCTCGCAAGGCAACGAGCTTCACTCAGGACATGCCGTGGTCGGCGTGCCGCTCTCGCACTGGAAGCCGCGCTTGTAGATCC
>JBEGTL010000808.1:0-3189 GCA_041179425.1 Pseudomonadota bacterium
GTATTGGGACGGCGCCGT
This sequence comes from Pseudomonadota bacterium, assembly GCA_041179425.1. Classification (GTDB taxonomy): domain Bacteria; phylum Myxococcota_A; class Polyangia; order Polyangiales; family DASUME01; genus DASUME01. Next base: position 19 of record JBEGTL010000808.1, read on the forward strand.
CACTCCGGCAATCGACCTTCCGGCGCGCGAGCTGTTTGGCGCGGCGTTGGCTGCGCCGACCGGGCGCTCGTCTTTTCTCGCCGCCGAACAGGCCGCCGAAGGGATGCAGCTCACGTTGTCCCTTCCCATGCCCTTCGCGGCGCACGCACGCGTGGTCGCGCACAACGGGGCCGACAAGCCTGTCGTGATGACCGCCAAGGTCGCCCTGCATAGCGGCGTCCCGAGCGCGGCGTTCGGCACGCTCCATGTGCAGCGCAACGAGACCGTGGGGCCCACCCAAAGCCCGAGCCATCCACTGGCCAAGGCCGACGGCCGCGGGCGCTGGGTGGGGCTCTGTGTCGCACTCGAAGGGCACGGGGCGAGCGAGCTTACGGTGGCGAGTCCGCTCGCCTTTCTCGAGGGCGATCCCACGACTGTGATCGACGGTGTCACGCTGAAGGGCACCGGTACCGAAGAGATCTTCGACGCGATCTTCTATTTTGGAAACGGCAGCGTCGTGACCCCTTTTCTGCAGGTGTGGGGGGTCGACGACACCCGTGGCAAGGCAAGCGCCTGCAGATGGAATGTTCACGGCAGTGAGCTCGACTTTCAGCACTCGCTCGACGCCACGCTCGAGATCGGGCCCGGACTGCCTGAGCTGCTCGATCGCTATCGGACGGTCGCCTTTCTTTACCTGTGAGCTCCGAGCGCTTCCGCCGAGTCACAAAAAGAGCTGGAGCACCGCGACGTACGCGTTGGTGAATGGTGCGGCCCGCAAGAAGCGCACGGGCAGCGCAGGGTCGCCGACGAAGGGACGCAGCATCCAGCCCATCTGCATGCCTACGAAGGCGTAGAGCACGGTCCACGCCCACAGCATGACGCGATGCCGCGCCCCTCGCTCTGGATGGCGTGTGAGACGCCCGTAGCCGCGACGCATCACCAGCTGCCCGGCGAGCGTCGCGACGAGGAAAAAAAAAGCATTCAGCTGCAGTGCTCCGTCGTGCGAGATCCCCGATAGATAGAACATGCAGGTGAGCGGGCCGAGCGACGCGAGCACCAACGCGAGCGCCGCCTGTGCTACCGCGATGGCCCGCAGCGCGACGGCGAAGTCCGCCAACAAGCCGAGCACCGTGTTCAGCACGATGAAGCCGGGCAGGCACACCAGGCTGGTGGTGAAGATGAGTAGCGGCAGCTTCATCGCAACATAGGGAATCGACAGGAGTCGCTCCCACGAGTCTGCAGAAAAGCTGCCCATGCACGCACCGAAGGCCCATCCCGCCGATACGATCACCATCGGGATCTGCCAGCCCACGGCGGTGTCGTTCGAGGGCGAACTTCCATCGGAGTTCTGCATCGACACCAGGACACTACGCAGCGCGCGCGACATCACGTGCCGAACATGCGGCCGAGGTTGTCGAACAAGCCCACGAAGAAGTTCGCCGCGCGAGGGCGAAACAGCGAGAAGGCGGCATCGGGATGGCCGATGAACGGGCGGAGCAGCCAGCCCATCTGCATGCCCACGAGGGCGTAGATGACGGTCCAGACCCGAAAGATGGAGCGCGCCGCGTCGCCTGGGTGACTCGCCCTTCCCCGTTCTGGCGACACCTTTTCGCTGGTGTCTGTCGGTGCACTGGGCACCGGTGCCGTGGTGGGTGCAGACAGCTGCGCGAGCGTCCGACGTAGAAAGCCGAGTCCTGCGCTGCCGGCGATCCCGAGCAGCGTGACATTGAGCACCACCATGAACGGGTAGCTGGTGGTGCTGAGCGTAAAAAACCCGAGAATCGTGCCGAGCGACGCGGCCACAGCCAGGTTGACGACGATCGCAGAGACGAGCACGCGCAGTGTGGCGACGAGATCGAGCTCGACGCCGGCCAGCGAGCTGAACACGAACAACGACGGGAAGGTCACAGCGAGGGTACACAAAAAGAGCGCAGGCAGCTTGACGATGCCTGCGAGCAGCTGGAGGTAGCCGTCTGGTCGACCGCTCCCCCAATGCAGGGCGACCGCATACCAGCCCATAAAAAAGCCGTACGCAGCGCCGAGCGCGAGCGCCAGCAAGACGAGCCGGCCCAGCGAGACTCTTGACTGGCCAGCGTTTGCCTCGAACGCCGAGAAACGGAAGTTCGCCACCTTACGCCTCGACCAGACGACGGGTGATGACACCCGCGATGACGATGCCGACGAAGTCGGAAAGCAGATCCAAGAGGTCGAACGTGCGGTGTGCAACGAACAGCTGCGACAGCTCCTCGAGCACGATGATCCCACCCAGCCACAAGCTGCCTTGGAGCACGGGTCTGTTCAAGATGTGTACGGTGGGCGCAGCAAGCGCGATGTTGAGCAGCAGGCAGAGTGTTCCCATCAAGACGCAGTGAGCCAGCTTGTCGCTGTGCGCGTGCGTGGCCACGAAGTCCTGCACGAGCTGACCGCGGCCCGTGTCCATGATCCACACGACGCCCAGGATGAAGCTCGCGTAGGCGACAAAGACTGCCCACGGGAGCGTGCGCGATCGACCGCGCAAAGCTGCTGGGGCTTCTGGACTCGGGTGCGGATACGAACTCATCTTGTGTGTCTCCTTCACGCCTATTGAGGCACGTCGGGAGGCGCCACACCGCGGCGGATGTGCTGAGCGGTCGCAGGCTGACCGTGAACGGTCGCGGAGGCCGTCAGGGCACTAGCGCTTGGCCTGGCCTGAATTGCCGAGCGTCCGGCGCAGCCGTCGACCGGCCTGACGGGACACCGCGATGGTCGAGCCATCGGTCATGTGCGCGTCGTACCCGCCGGTGTCGAGACTCTCGAGCTGCTCCACGCAGTCGAGGTTGATCAGCGCCTTTCGGTGCACGCGCCAAAACCGCGCGTCAGGCAGCAGGTCGAGCAGCTGCTTCAAGCTGAGGTCGCTGAGGATCGGCCCCTTGCTGGTGTGTAGAACCGTCAGCTCTCCATCGATCTGCGCGGAGCTCAGCTGCGCGGGGTCCACGAGCACGATGCCCTTTGTGGTCTGCACCGGGATGCGCGCCAACGGCTCCACCGCGTAGGGGACAGACGGTGCCAGGCGAGCGCTCGCACGTCGCAGCGCACGCTCGAGGCTCGCTGCCTCGATGGGCTTGAGCAGGTAGTCTTCTGCGCCCACCTCGAAGGCCTCGAGGGCATGCTCGGAGTGAGCCGTCGCAAAGATGACGTAGGGCGATTCTTCTG
>JBEGTL010000809.1:0-3186 GCA_041179425.1 Pseudomonadota bacterium
CACGCCACGTTGTTCGCGGCGGCTCTGTTCTACTTGTTGCGCATCGAGCGCGCCGGGCCGCACGCGATGCGGACCCGCGACGCGGCGTTGTTCGGCACCTTCGTCGGGCTAGGCCTGATCACGAAGACGACCTCGGTGCTGTTGCCAGTGGGCGCACTCGGCCTGCTCGCGGCCTGGTTGTGGTGGGCAGGTCGGCGCTGGCCCTACGTCGCGCGCGACGTGACGAAGCCGACCCTGTGGGCGGCCGGTGCCTTCTTGCTGAGCGCCGGATGGTGGTGCGCGTGGAACCTGCAGCGCTTCGGCCACCCGTTTCCACACCAGTACGGCATCCGCCGGGCCGCCGTGCTCGCCGCGCATCCCAACGTGGCCGACCCCCTGCTCTACCATCGCCCGCTCGGCTGGTTTTTACCCTTCGAATCGTCGCTCGGCACGCCCTACGCCGAGTGGCCTCGGCCCAACTTTTGGACGCAGATGGTGGCCGGTACCTGGGCCGACGACATCAACCACGGCTTCTGCAGGATGACCGGCGGCGCGGAGCGCCCGTTGTGGGGCGGCGTGCTGACCGAGCGTTGTGAAGAGGTCTCACGCAAGCTCATGCACGTCGGTCTACCGCTCACGCTGATCGCGATCGTTGTGTGCGCGTGGCTGCTGCGCGAGGCCGTGCGCACGCGCGGAGTGCGCGGCTCCCTGGTCTTTCCGATCTTGGCGGCGGCCACGGTGCTGCTGCTCGCGATGTTTGGCGCGAAGTACCCGTTCGACCACCACCCCATCATCAAGGCGTCTTATGCGCTGCACCTCGCCGCGCCGCTGTGCGCCTGTGTCGGGCTCGCTCTCGAGGCAGGCGTGACTCGCGCGCATCAAGCGAGAACGCGGCTCGCGCGCGCACTCTGGATCGGCACGCCGAGACTCGTCATCGGCGGCTCGACCGCGATCGTTGGCTGGCTGGTCGCGCTCGAGCTCTGGGGCAGCTGAAAGGCGGTTTGTCTCGCCTGTCGCGACTAGTGGATCTCGACACGGGTCAGGTGCAGAAACGTCGGGCGCAGCGCGCGCACGCGCAGATAGCGTGCCTGCGCGCCGCCGAGGCTCGTCGACCAGTCGTAGAACAGCTCGTCGCGACGCGCGACCTCGCGGAAGTGGCTCTGGTCTGCACTCAGCTCGATCGCCAGCGGCGCCGCGCGGTCCCAGCAACAGTCGGCCCGATTCACCAGCCGGACGCTGTGCAGCGCGCGGACCTTTCCGAGGTCGAACTCGATCCACGGCGAATCTTCGCTCTCGGTGTGGAAAAACAGCGTCGTTTCCCCGGCAACGTTGGGCTGAGGAGTCTCTGCGAGCGCCTGGATCGGTCTGCCCCCGTTCCCACTCGCCGCGTGGTCCGGCGTCGTCGAGCTGACGCGCCACGGGGCGTTTTCGGCCAGGTCGGGGCGCAGCGCGCGCGGCACCATGACGAGGGCGATCAGACCCACGAGCAGCAGCGCCGAGACCCCTGCCACGCGCCGCACGCGCTCACGCAAAAGCGAGAGCTCGCGGTCTTCGCGCGCGTTCAAGTGGCGCAGCAAGGTCTCGACGAAGTCGCGCGCGAGCCGGGTGTCGCGCGCGCACGCTTCGGCGTCGAGCGCGGCGCTTGCGACGACGTCGCGCGCGAGCAGCTCACCGATGACCGTCAGGTCGAAGCGCCCCCTCGGGCTCGCGACCGAAGTTGGGTCGGGCGGCCCGAACAGCAGAGCCGAGACCTCCGCTGGGAGGCGGGCAAAAGCCTGCGCGAGGCTAGGTGTTTCCTGCCCCCCAGCCGCGGCGCACAGCGCCCAGTACGCCGCCTCCCGGTACAGGCTCAGCGCGAGTGGGGCGGTACACTGCGCATCATCGGCTGGCCCTCTGTCCGCGCCACCGGGGGACGCGTGAGTGAGCCGCACTGCCGCGTCGTAGGCGGCCTGGGCGCGATCGCGCTGACGCGCCAGGAGGGTAGTAGATACCGGCGGCCCAGCGGTGCCGGCGGCGAGCAGGGCTTGGCCTCGCCACAGCCACTCGAGCGAGCGGGCCAGCGCAGGCCGGGGTGCGGGCAGACTCACGTCTCCGCCCGCGGGGTCAGCTGGAAATTGTTCGCGCACGGGGCCCGCCACGGCGTGCTCTAGCGCGCACTCCGGGGCCGGGCAGCCGCAATGCGCCAGGATCTGCTGTGACCTGGCCGACCGTCTCGAGAGCGACCGCTCACATTCTACGTCGCAGTGTCACTTGACGCGGGCCTCTGGACCGGGCCACGGTCCAGGTACGGCATGAAGGACCGACCCGAGCAGCTCGCCCCATTCTTCGTTTGCGCACCCGACGGCGCGCTTCGAGCGTGGTTCGCGGTACTTCGTACCGAGGCAAGCTTGGGGTACCCAACAAGAAGGCACATGTGACGGCGGTCGGTGCGCAAGCGCTCGACATGCTCAACGACCTCCGCACGGTAGCGGAGAAGCGAGTCCAGGCTGCCGTAAAGCGCGCTGAGCTCGACCCCATCGCTGGGGCAACGCACGTAACGCGGCACGCACACCCGACGACCGCACGTGCACTACATCCGGACACCTCGCCGCGTGTGGTGGCTCGCCACCCTCGCGAGCGTCCGACCAAGCACGTAACCGCTTCTTCCGTGCGCAACGTCGAAGCCCGTCAGCGGAGAAAGCTCGCCGTCGAGCACGCTGCTAGATTTCGACTGCTCCGCGGCACTTCCACGAACACGCCACCATCAGCTGGGTCGCAAGCAAAGGTGCAAGCAAGTTGATCGTATTCGGCAATACCCAGGGTCTTTCCCCGTCTGAAAATAAAGCGCTGGAGCGCCTCTACCGCCGACGTGTCCCGGCCGATCAGCTCATCACCCCGGAGCTGACTCGCGCCCTGAGCGACGTTTCTCATACGACAGGCAGGCAAGTGGGCGTCCTGCTCAGCCGAGCGGGCGCCGTCGAATTCGTCATCGTAGGTGATGCCACCAAGCTCATGCTGCCCGACCTCGGCCGCCTGCGCGCGGCGGCGGGTCGTTTCCGCGGCGTACGTCTGGTGCACACGCATCTACGACGCGAGCCGCTGACGCGCGACGACCTCGTCGACCTCACGCGCCTGCGCCTCGACATGGTCGCGGCGATCATGCTCGCGCCCGACGGCACACCTCAACAAGTGCAGTACGCGTACTGCGTGCCCACGCCCGAGGGCTCA
>JBEGTL010000810.1:0-3181 GCA_041179425.1 Pseudomonadota bacterium
CTCTCCGGTGCAACCAGGCGCGCGTGCTGGAGGTTGAAGGCCGTGGCATCGACCGCGGCGCGCGCGACGGCGAGACCGGTCGCCGCGTTCTGTGCGTCGACCAGGGGCAGCGAGCCCCGCGCGCCTGCAGCGCCGCGACGCGGGTCGTGTCGTGTCGCGCTCGGCCTTGTCGAGTGTCTGCTGTGCCTGCGCGAGCTGCGCCTCGATCTCGGTGGGGTCGACCGAGGCGAGCAGCTGGCCCTTCTTGACGCGGGCTCCCTCCTCGAACCGAACCTCGCGCACCACGCCGCCCACCTTGAACGACAGCTCGAGCTCGTGCCGAGCGCCCAGCGTGCCGGAGGCGCGCACCGGTAGCTCGACGGGACCCCGCACGATGCTCGCGGTGCGCACGGGCACCAGCGGGGGCGAGACCGACTCTTTGGCGCGCGCGGACTCCGCCCCGCACGCCGTCAGCAAGCTAGCACACAGCAGCCATGCAGCTCTACGACCGGCCTGTCTCTTCATGGCGCGCTCCCTCGACTGAACCTGAGTGTTGACACTGTCTACGATCGACGTAGACAGTGTCAACCCGTGTGAAGCAGGCGCGGTCGATGGGCGCTGTTTCTTCCTCGGCAGCGTGCGGTGCGACGCCGAGCACCTCGCCCCGGGGTGACGTCGTGCCGGCCGGACTACGAAACGCGACGCAGTGACGGTGGGTCGGTTCGAGCGAGCAGGTCGTCGCGTCACACTGTCTGCACGGATTCGGCCGCACCCACTTGCGGTTTGGCGCGCGTACTTCCGATGGGCGGCGACGAGTCAGTTTATGTTCCAGAAAAGTTGCCGCGCTGTGGCCGTGTCAGCGCACGCGACCCAGACCTCGCACCAGAACCCATCAGCTACACCTGGAGCAGCAGCGCCGGGACCTTTACCAACGGCAACACGGCAACGCCCACGTTTCGTTGCGCGCAGGCGGGCGCGGCCACGATCACGGTGCAGGTGAGCGATGGCCAATGCACCAAGACGGACACGGTGAGCCTGTCGTGCGTCGCGGGCGGTGCAGGGGTCGATGGAGGCTTCGCTTCGATCTCCTGTACCCAGTCCGACGCCGTCTACGAGAGCGCGCTACGAGACGATCCCATCCTGGCCCAGCTCGCCAGCTGCTCCGTCGATACGGATTGCGCGAATTATGACCCGACGGCCCACTGTGCCAACGGAGGTGTCCACAGTGGATGCTTTGGCACTACGCACAGATCCAACGTCGTACAGGCCGAGGCGCGAAAAGACGTAATCGCGGCCGCTACCTATTGCGCGCCGGGTGCGCCCCGCTGCATCAACTTCGGCTCGTGCGTGGTCAATACTTTTCTGCGCTGCGTCGAGGGCAGATGCACAAAACGGGTCGAGCCGCCAGACGCAGGCCTATGAGCGCACGACACACAGGCGCGAGGGACTCAGAGCGAGGCGAGCGTCTCGAGCACGGCGTCGACGTGACCGTTGACGCGCACCTTCGCGAAGACCTTACGCACCACACCCTGTTCGTCGATCACCACCGTCGTGCGGACGATGCCCATCGACTTCTTGCCGTACATGTTTTTCTCGCCCCATGCGCCGTACTTCTCGATGGTCTTACCCTCTGGGTCGCTCAGCAGGGGGAACGCGAGCTTGTACTTGGTGCAGAACTTCGTGTGCGACTCCAGCGAGTCCTTGCTGATCCCGACCACCGAAGCCGACAGCTCTTCGAGCTTGTCGGTCGCCGCCTCGAACTCCTTGGCTTCGGTGGTGCAGCCCGGCGTGTCGTCACGCGGGTAGAAGTAGACCACCAGCCGCTTGCCCGCGTAGTCGGACAGGGCCACCTTGCCGCCCGTGGACGATGGCAATGAGAACGCTGGAGCCTTCTTCCCTACTTCGATCATGGAGACCTCTCATGGGTACGGTTGAATCGGACCTTGGCCCGGGCGCGGAAGGGCCGCGCACGTCGACGCTGCTCGACCACACGGGGCGCAATCTGTCAACCGACCCTGCGCCCGTCGCGCCGCCGCCGAGCCGAGCCGCCGTCGCCAACCTGCGCGAAAGCGAGCAGGCCAACGCGGTTCGGTACCGCGTCGCGGGCCCCGGCGCGCAGGCCCCGGGGCACGTCGAGAGCCACTTTCTCAAGGCCAACAGCCCCGACGGAGTGCGCGCGCTGTGGGTCAAGCACACGCTGCTCGTGCCCTCGCGGGCCGGCGACACGCCGGTGGCCGAGCTGTGGGCGATCGCCTTCGACCAGCGCGGGCGCCGCAAGCTCGCGCAGAAGACGACCTACCCACTGCGCGCCGCGCGGCTGGCCGAGGTCCCGTTCTCGTTCGGCCTGCCGGATGCCGAGCTGTCGCACGGTGCCGCGCGAGGGACCGTGGGCCAGGGCGCAGAGAGCCTCTCGTGGGATCTTCACTTCGCGAGCGACCAGGCGCCGTTTCTTCCGTTTCGCTACCCGCGCATGTACAGCGGCGCGTTCCCGCGCAGCAAGTCGCTCACGCCCTTCCCCGACACGCGCGTGTACGGCAGCTTTTCGGCGTGGGGCGAGCGCTGGGAGCTCGACGGCTGGCGAGGTGCGCAGGGCCACAACTGGGGCAAGAGCCACGCCCATGCGTACGGCTGGGTCCACTGCAACGCGTTGTCCCCCGCCCCCGGAGCACAGCCACTCGAGGACACCTGGCTCGAGGCCCTGAGCGGGCGCGTACGGCTCGGTCCGGTGGTCACACCGTTCCTCAGCGTCGCCGGGATCAAGCATCAGGGCCGGTTGTTCCGCTTCGATGCGGCCCGCGCGATCGTCTCGCGCAAGGTCGCCGTCCAAGCGCGCCCTCGGGCGCACGAGCGAAGAATCGACACGGGCAGCTTTGGCTTCGAGCTCCGACAAGACGGCGCCACGCTGGTCGCCTCCTTCCACGCGGAGCACGACCAGTTCGCCGGCCTGTCCTACCGGGACCCCGATGGGCAGGTGCTGGCCTGCCTCAACTCCAAGCTCGCACGCGGGCAGCTCACCTTGTCGTACGAGGGGCGCAGCACGACGCTCTACACCGACCAAGCCGCCCTCGAGCTCGGCATCCGGAGCACCGATCACGGCGTTGTCTTGCTGACCTGAGGCCCTAGTACCTCGCCACAGATCGCGCGCGGAGCCAGATCGTCAGGTCGCTCACGTGCCTGCCAGCGTCGATTTTTCGCATGCGCG
>JBEGTL010000811.1:0-3174 GCA_041179425.1 Pseudomonadota bacterium
CGATGCGGTGTCGATCGGCAAAGACGGGGCCGATTCGCTGCTGCGCCCGGTTGAGCCAAGCGGCGAACCCGACATGAAGCGGCTGCATGAACGACGCAGAGGGGAGCTCACCTGCTTCGAGTGCCCAATGGACGTGGGAGCTCATCAGGGCAAAAGCGAGAGGACGCCAATCGCTCCGCGCCAAGGCTTTTGTTGCCCGCTCCAGATAGTCGTCGCGCGCGCCGTCTACATCGAGCCAGAAGCAACGGTCCACGAAACGCGAGATGATGTGTTGGACAGAGCCTGGAGAGACAATGCGCCGATAGCGAGGCATGCGCTGTCATCGGTCGGTAGCGCGCTGGAGTTGCTTGGCTTGTGCGCGGGGTGCGCAAGCCGAGGGCCAGAATCGTTCGGGCCTGCTGGGTTCCCGTCAGGAAGGGCCAAAACCGAGAAACCGAGATCCGTCCCCTTTCCCCTCGTCCCCTTTCCCCTCCCTGGGTTCCCGGTAGGAAGGGCCAAAACCGAGAAACCGAGATCCGTCCCCTTTCCCCTCTGTTCAGACTACGCAGAGCCACCATCAGAGAGAGAGAGAGAGAAGGTCAGTCGTCGCGCACACGCCCGCGCGAAGCCTTTGTCTCGCCGCGCTGCTTCTTTTCGTTCACTCGTCGCACCTGCGAAGAGCGAGTGGGCTTGGTCGCGATGCGGCGCTTCGGTCTGACCAGCGCCTTCGTGATCAACTCGACCAGCTTGGCTCTCGCATTGTCGAGGTTGCGGGGTTGCTCGCGGTGCTCTTGGCTCATCACGAAGATGCGCCCGTCGCGGTCTACGTTGCGGCCCGCTAGCGCCACCATGCGCAGTCGCGTGCCGGAGTCGATCCACGGCACCAGGCTCGGGTCGAGCGTCAGCTGCACCTTGCTCTCGGTGCGGTTGACGTGCTGACCACCTGGGCCCGAAGCGCGGGCGGTCTTGGTCTCGAGGGCGGCGCCTGGGACCACGCGGGTTCGGCTGATGGGGAGGTCGTCACTCATTGGTTAACCTTTGCCGACGGCGGGGAGAATACGCGCGCGCCGGCACTCGCCCACAAAAAAGCACCTGGAAAGGGTGCGCGACCCCGCAGAAAGGATGACAAAGCAGACGCGCGCGCGTGCAATGCGCCCTAGGCTCGCGCTTCGTCCGTGTCGTCGTGCGGTCCTCCGCGGCTCGAGCGAACAGAGGAGGCTGCGTGACGTCTTCGTGGTGGTCTTGGGGCTCGGTCTTGCTGGTGCTCGCCAGCATCGCGTGCGCGGGTCCCACGAGCGAGCGCGAGATCACGTCGACAGCGCGCACACGGGCGTCGCACCGGCGCGCCGAGCCCGCAGACCAGCCCGGCACCTCGGAGCCCCGCGCGCGTGGGGCCGCGGCAGCCAAGGCCCAGGAGCCGCTCCGCGATCCGCTCCAGCTCGTGAGCGACGGCGGGTCCGCGGATGCGCCCAAGGCCTCGCAGGCAGTCGCCGACGCGCCCGATCGCGGTACGCGCCAAGAGAAGCACGTGGCCGTGCAAGGCATCGAAGGAACGCTGTCCAACTTCGATGTGCGCGTGGCGATGGAGAAGCAGGGCAAAGCCTTCGCCAAGTGTCACGAGCCACGCGTGCGCAAAGTGCCTGCGCTGGCGGGTGCCATCGAGTTCAAGATCCACGTGCTCACCAGCGGCGAGGTCTCGGACGTCTTCGTGCGTGTGTCCGATCTGGGCGACCGCGTGCTCGAGCGCTGCTTGAGTGAGGTCATCCACGCCGCACGCTTCCCTGCACCCCACGGCGGCGAAGCCGACGTCAGCTGGAACATGCTGCTCGAGCCCGCACGCAAGGGGCGCGCACCCGAGCAATGGGAGACCGCGCACGTGGAGCGCGTGCTGCGCAAGCTGGGCAGCGAAGTGCTCGCGACCTGTGATGCCAAGCGCGGCGGACCCATCACCGTCACCGCCTACGTCTCGCGCAGCGGCCGGGTCCTCGCCGCCGGCCTCTCGGCCGCGCGACAGCCGCCGCCCGAGCAGTTCGACTGCATCGCCGAAGAGCTGCGTTCGTGGCCCATGCCCAAGCCTCGCAAGGGAATCGCCAAGGTGACCTTCCCGCTGCGGTCAGGGGCCTGAGACTGGGCCCACGACCGTGGAGGCAGCCGCCAAAAGCGGGGCGAGTCGCCCGCCGCCGGCCCCTCGGAACGTGCCGATACCCGCACGCACGCGCCTGCCTGTGAGCGTGGCTCGAATACGCCCACGCAGGCGCTTTCCGGGCCCCTTGCACCTACCGTGGGATCGATCTCTCGGCGGTTGACGAGGTCTCGCCAGGCGGTCAGAGTCGGGGCCGACCTGCGGCCGTCCGCGCGACTCTCCCTTTCGGGGCAAGCCCGGCGGCGGGCGAGCCTGACAATGAATGGGCGCCGACCCGGGTCGTCGTTCACGCGTGGGTTTTTGGGGAGACGAACGCTTGGCCTTCGAATCGAATCGGGCTCGAGGGAGCGCTCCCTCCGCAACGCTGCTGGCGGGACCGCTCGCGGCAGCGCCCGCTTCGTTTCGGGCGCCCGGCGTGCGGGCATTCGTGCTCGCGCGGGCACTGCTTACCATGGTTTTCGTGGTCTACCTCGCCGGGGTTGGCCTGAGCGCGCTGGGGTTGACGCCGCTGTCCGAGCGCGCCGTGTCCATGCGCATCTTGGTCGTGGCGGTGCTCGCCGCGCTGATCATTCTCGGCGTGCCCACCGCGGTCCCACCCTCGTTGCTCGTGCTCTCCGGTCGCGCACACGGCGGCGGACCAAGCGCCAAGCCCGCAGCGTCTGTCGCTGCCCCAGTGCTCGGGGGTCTACGCGCGCTGTGCTGGAGTGTGCTCAGCGCGGGTCTGTTACTCAGCCTGGCCGCCTGGCTGCTGGCTTGGTGGCTCCCCGTCGGAGCCTACGATGCCCTGGGCTACCGCCTCCCCGCCGTGGCCCAGTGGCTCGATGCAGGTGCGGTGAGCTGGGTGGTCGGCGATGACCCGCTTCGCAACGGCTACCCGCTCGGGCTCGAGGTGGTCGAGGCTGTGGTCTTCCGCGCGCTCGGGTCCGCCCGGGCGGTCGACTGTGTGGCCACGTCGTTGGTGCTCGCCGGTGCGGCAACGCTGGCAGGCTTTGCTCGTCAGCTCGGCGTGCAGCGCGCTCCGGCCGCGCTGGTGGCTGGGCTGTTTTTGTTGG
>JBEGTL010000812.1:0-3169 GCA_041179425.1 Pseudomonadota bacterium
CGAACCACGTGCGAGATCTCCATGGTCAGGTCGTCGACCACGCAGGCGAAGTTGTACAAGGGCACGCCGTCGCTGCGCATCATCACGAAGTCCTGCACCTCGCGGTTGGGGATCTCGATGGCCCCGCGCACCAGGTCGCGCCAGCCGGTGGAGCCCTCCTTGGGCGTACGGAAGCGGACCACGTGCGGCTCGTCGCGCACCTCGGCCGGGCGATCGCGCCACGGGCTCTCGAAGACGAAGCCCTCGGCCTTGTTGCCGGCGGCTGCGAACGCCGCGCGGGCGGCCTCTTTCTCCGCCTGCGTGCTGTAGCAACGGTAGGCCTTGTCCTCGTCGATGAGGCGGTCGCAATAGCGTCGATACAGGTCGAGCCGCTCGGTCTGACGGTAAGGCCCAAACGGGCCACCGACGTCGGGCCCTTCGTCCCAGGCCAAGCCGGCCCAGCGCATGCCGTCGAAGATGGCCTGTACTGCCTCGGGCGTGTTGCGCTCGCGGTCGGTGTCCTCGATGCGCAGCACGAACTGGCCACCGTGGCGCTTGGCGTACAGCCAGCTGTAAAGGGCCGTGCGGACACCGCCAATATGGAGGTAGCCGGTGGGGGAAGGTGCGAAACGAGTGCGGACCTGAGGCATGCCCGAGCCGGGTAGCACTCTCGATGGTCCTTTCAACCTCACCGTGCGAGGGGTGCCCCGTTGGGGGGCTTGTGGCCAGGCCTACCAGGCTCTTCACTCGTCAACAAAATGGCCTATCCAAGCTTGTTTTATCGTCGGACCTTGCCCCACGAGCAGCTAGGATGGTGCGGCGTGGAGGGGACGCGCTGTGCACGGTGGGGGACCGTGCGCATGCGCCGGGCGCCGCATGTCGAAGACCGAGAGCAAGGGGATCGAACGTCGTACGGCCAGGCGCTACCGCGTCCCGGGCAGCGCACGCGTGTTTTGGGGTGGCGACGGAGCGCCCGTCTCCATCGCAGACATGTCCGCGGGCGGTTGTCTGGTGATCGGAGATCAGCTTCCCGAGGTCGGCACACGCGTCTTTCTCTCGCTCGACATTGGGGGACTGCCCAACGTGCGCCTTCCCGCCATCACCGTGCGCTGTGATCGCGAGGGCGACGAGTCGATGGCAGCCGTGCGCTTCGACGTGCCCGCCACCAGCGTCGGAGGGCTCGACAAGCTGCTCGCCCAGCACGTGCGCAACGAGTCGTCGGGGCTGCGCGTACTCATCGTCGACAGCGACCTGCGCTCGCGCGACCGCATTGCCCACGCCGTGCGTGCGATGGGCGCGGAGGTGCTCTTGGTGTCGAACGGCGATGCGCGCAGCTGGCTAGATACACGCGGCTTGACCGCGAACGTCGTGCTCGCACGCGCCGACAGCGAAGGTCTGGCGGCCCTGGCCTCCATCGCTCGCGATCGACCGTCGGCTTTTCGGGTCGCCTATGGGCGTCGATCCGCGCTCACCGCGGCGGTGCTCGAGGGCATCGCACAGGCCACCGCCGACGACCCGAGCTCTGCCAAGTGTCTGGGCGAGCTGCTGCGAAAAGGTCGGCTCCACACGCCGAGCTGAGCTCGCTGCTACACTGCCGAAATGAGTGAAAAGAAGCTCCGCGCGCTGGGTAGCTACCCATTCGGCGAGCGTGCAATCAATCGTTACGTGCTCGAGAACGGGCTCAAGCTCCTGTTGTTGCGCGACGCGTCGGCGCCAGTCGTCAGCTACCACACCTGGTTTGGCGTTGGCTCGCGCCACGAGACACCCGGCAAGACGGGCCTGGCGCACCTGTTCGAGCACCTGATGTTCAACGAGACCGAGAACCTGCCCAAGGGCGAGTTCGACCGCACGCTCGAGGGCGCGGGGGGCGAGGTCAACGCGGCCACCTGGGTCGACTGGACCATGTACTACGAGAACGTGCCCAGCTCCGAGCTCGGGCTGGTGGTGCGGCTCGAGGCCGAGCGCATGCAGCACCTGGTGTTGCGCGAGCCGCAAGTGCAGTCTGAAAAAGAGGTCGTCGCCAACGAGCGTCGGTACCGCGTCGACGACGATGTCGAAGGTGCCGTCAACGAGCTGCTGTACAAGACGGCCTACACGGTGCACCCGTACCAGTGGCCCACGATTGGCTGGATGGCCGACATCGAAGGCTTCACCACCAAAGACTGCGAGCAGTTTTACAGCACGTACTACGCGCCCAACAACGCGATCATCGCGGTGGTCGGCGACTTCGACGAGGCTGCGCTGCTCGACCTCGTGCACGGCCACTACGGCAAGATCCCGAGCGCCGACCTGCCCAAGCACGAGTTCAGCAACGAGCCCGAGCAAGAGACCGAGCGCAGGGTCGAGATCGAGAAGCCCACGCCCACCGAGAAGCTGTCGGTCGGCTACAAGGCGCCGGCACTCGGCGAGCACGACTACGCGGCGCTCACGGTGCTCAACGAGGTGCTGTTCGGCGGCAAGAGCTCGCGGCTGTACCGTGCGTTGATCAGCGAGGGCGAGCTGGCCGGCGAGGCACGCGGTTCCATCGCGCCGTCGCGCGACCCGGGCCTGTACGAGATCTGGGTGTCGCTGCGCGAAGAGCGCACGGCCGAAGAAGCGCTGGTCGTGGTCGACGCACAGCTCACTTCCGTGATCACCGACGGCGTCGCCGAGAGTGAGCTCGAGAAGGCCAAAAACAGGCTCGAGCTGGGCTTTTTGCACGGCATGGAGACGGCCAGTGGCAAGGCCGAGCAGATCGGTTTCTACGAGACGGTGCTGGGCGACGCGGGCCGCATCTTTGCGCAGCTCGACGCGTACCGCGCCGTCACCGCGAGCGAGGTGCGCTCGATCGCCGACAAGCTGCTCAAGCCCTCGCGACGCACCACCATCTTCGTGCGCGCCAAGCCCGAGCTCGAGCTCGACGACGCGGAGGCAGCGTGAGCCGCGATACGCTTCTGGTAGAGGAGAGCCACGACCTCCCTTTGGTGCACTTTCAGATCGTGATCCTCTCGGGCAGCAGCGAAGACCCTGTGGGTCACGAGGGGCTCACGCGCCTGGCCGCGCGCTGTCTGCGTCGCGGCACCAAGTCGCGTGACACACGCAGCATCGAAGAGACCATCGACGCGCTCGGCGCCGAGCTAGGCATCGAGACCAACCCCAACTACGTGCGCATCTCGGGCTCGTGCATCAAGCGCAGCCTCGAGCCGACCAT
>JBEGTL010000813.1:0-3156 GCA_041179425.1 Pseudomonadota bacterium
GACGGAGTGCTCGTGAAGCCGTCAGGCTGGACGTCGCTGCTCGTCATCGTGATGTTCGTGGCACTCATGTACTTCAAGCTGGCCCAGCCCGGCCCCTGGGTGGGCAAGCCGGCGCCCGACTTCACGCTGGCCGTGGTGCATGGAGAAGGGGCGGCCCAGGGCGACCGGGTGCGGCTGTCGGACCTCAAGGGTCAGCGGGTGGTGCTCGACTTTTGGGCGAGCTGGTGTGAGCCCTGCCGGCAGAGCGTGCCCATTCTCAATCAGGTCGCAAAAACCCTTGCGTCCGAGGGCGTCCTTGTCTACGCGGTCAACGCCGAGGCCTTCCGGCCCGAGGCCCTGGGGCAAGTCGCTGCCCGCTGGCAGTTTGCCTACCCGGTCTTGAGCGACCCTACGGCCGAGACGCAGACTAGCTATGAAGTCGAGGCGTTACCCTCGCTGTATGTGATCGACAAGGAGGGCATCGTGCGCAAGACTCACGCCGGATCGCCCTCCGCCGAGCGGCTCATCGAGGAGGTCCGCGCGCTACCTCGCTAATCCCTCGAGTCGGTTGCTTGACGCTGCGCTTTACTGTGCTTAGATTCGCGCCCCGGCGGCGTGAATTTTGCGCAGCCCTACCATGCTGGTCTCCGACTCTTAGGACACGGGAACCAGTGCCTGTTGTGAGGGGGTACGGTGCAGCCCGTCCTGCCAGCGGATCCAGTCGAAGAGCGTGTTGCCCGTTTCCACGCGCTCGTATCGCGGGCGGACCCCGAGGTCCTTGCCCAATTCAATCAGCGCTTCGACATGTCTTGGATCTATCACGACAGTGCGATCGAGGGCGTCGTCTATTCGCAAGAGGAGCTCCTGGCCGCATTCGACCAGGGCACCGTCAGCGATCCAGCGATGCTCCCGGCGTACGACGAGATTCGTCAGCACAAGAGTGCGATCGATCTCATTCGCGAGATGGCCGACAAGAAGAAGGCGCCACCGATCACGCTCGATACCATCAAGCTGATCTATTGTGCACTCGCTCCTGAAGAGAACGAGACCAAGGGGCCACCCAAATATAGGAAGGAGATGCCGCTCCATCGGCTCTACTTCCACGAGATCACCACACCCGACAAAATCGGGCCCAAGCTCCGGCAGTTGATCGATTGGGTCAACTCGCCAGAAGCCAAGCGCGCCACGCACCCGGTGCGCCTGGCCGCCAAGGCCCACTACCAGCTGCTGCACATCTACCCGTTTGCCAAGCACAGCGGCAAGGTGGCCAGGCTGTTCATGAACCTGCTGCTGCTCCGGCACGGGTTCCCGCCGGTCATCATCCACTCGACGGAGCGGCAGCAGTACTACGAAGCCCTGCGCGCCGAATCCAACGAGATGGCAGCACTCGTGCACACGTCGTTCCGCTCGTCCATCGAGAGCGCCATCAAGTTCTTCGAGTCCCTCGGCTACTGACCTAGACGCCTGAGGGGCGAGACACGTCGCGATCCACCACCGCTTCCTGCGGTGCGTCCTACGTACGGGAGTACGCACCGGGCGCTCCTCAGGACCGGCGGCGCCTCGCAACGCGCCTCGCGCCTCATCCGTCTAGATTGGCGATCTCTGCGGACCGTCCCCCACAATGGCGAGATGGGGATGATTGCGACGTACCTTCGCCTGCTGCGCCAGCTCGGCCCCGAGCGTCGACTCGGTGCTCTCCTCTTCTTCGCCAACCTCGCGCTGGCCGCGTCGCAGTTTGCCGAGCCTATCCTCTTTGGGCGGGTCATCGACGCGCTGGCGAGGCCTCGCGCCGCGGGTAGTCCGCTGACTTTTACCGAGCTGATGCCGCTGGTGGGCGCTTGGGTCTCGTTTGGTTTGGTGAGCCTCGCGGGCGGAGTTGCGGTCTCCTATCACGCCGACCTGCTCTCGCACCGGGCGCGCCTGTCGGTGATCGCAGGCTACTTCTCGCACGTGCTGTCGTTGCCGTTGGCGTTTCACCTGGGCACCCACTCGGGACGCGTGATCAAGGTGATGTCGAGCGGCGCCGACGCCATGTGGATGTTGTGGCTCGGCTTCTTTCGAGAGCACTGCGCAGCCCTGGTCTCCATCGTGGTGCTGCTGCCGCTCACGCTGTTCGTCGACCTTCGGCTCGGTCTCTTGCTGTGCGTGTTGGTGCTGTCGTTCGGCGTGCTGATCGCCTTCGTGGTGGGCAAGACCAACGAGCTGCAAGGTCGCGTGCGCGAGTACCACACCAACCTGGCCGAGCACACGTCCGACGCGCTGGGCAACCTGCCCGTCGTGCAGAGCTTCACACGAGTCGATGCCGAGCTGCGCTCGCTTCGGGAGATCAGCAGCAAGCTCCTCGACGCGCAGACGCCGGTGCTGACCTGGTGGGCGGTCGCCGCGATGGCGACCCGTGCGGCCGCGACGCTGACGGTGACGTCCATCTTGTTGCTCGGTACGTGGCTCTACCTGCGCGGGGAAGTGCGGCTCGGCGAGGTGGTCAGCTTCATGAGTCTGGCCTCGCTGCTGATCGGACGGCTCGACGGCACCGTCTCATTCGTCAGCTCCCTCTTTCAAGAGGCACCCAAGCTGCGCGAGTTCTACGAGGTGCTCGACACCCAGCCGTCGGTGCGCGATCGACCCAACGCGCGCGACGCCAAGCAGCTGTCGGGTGCGATCCAGTTCGACCACGTGACCTTCTCGTACGACGAAAAACGGGATGCCGTCAGCGACGTGAGCTTCGTGGTCGAGCCGGGGCAGACGGTCGCCTTCGTCGGCGCGACCGGCTCGGGCAAGACCACCACCCTGTCGCTGCTCTACCGCGCGTTCGACCCCACCCGAGGCGTCATCAGCGCCGACGGGGTCGACCTGCGCGACTACACCGTGGAGTCCCTGCGCAAAAACATCGCGGTGGTGTTTCAAGAGCCGATGTTGTTTGCGCGCTCCATTCGCGACAACTTGTTGATGGGCAAGCCCGAGGCGAGCGAGGCCGAGCTGCTCGACGCGCTGGCGAGGGCGCAGGCACTCGAGCTGGTGACAACGTTGCCCGAGGGTCTCGACACCATCTTGAGTGAGCGCGGACGCTCGCTGTCCGGAGGCGAACGCCAGCGCTTGTCCATCGCACGCGCGCTGCTCAAGGCGCCGCCCATCTTGATCCTCGACGAAGCCACGTCCGCGCTCGACGCGACCACCGAG
>JBEGTL010000814.1:0-3153 GCA_041179425.1 Pseudomonadota bacterium
GGCGCTGCTGCCTTTGTTTCGTGCCCGTGTTGGGGGCGGCGACGCAGGGCGGGGCCGGCCGGCGCGGCAGGTCTCGCTCACGACACACGTCAGCGAGCCCACGGTGCGCGCCGATCCTTCCCAGATCGAGCGCATCTTGCTCAACCTCGGGACCAACGCGGCCGAGGCCATCGAGGGGCAGGGCCACGTCGACTTCATCATTCGTCAGGCCACTGACAACGAGGCGCACGGGCAGGGCTGGCTGGTGCTCGAGGTACGCGACGACGGCGTGGGCATGAGCGATCACGTCCACGCGCATCTCTTCGAGCCCTACTTCACCACCAAGCCGCAGGGCACCGGCATCGGGTTGGCCTCCGTCTACGGGATCGTTCGTCAGCTCGGCGGCCGCATCACGGTGCACAGCGAGCTCCGAACCGGCAGCCGCTTCATCGTAATCCTGCCCACCTGGGTCTGAACCCCGACGCCTCCCGTGCGAGGCACGCCGCGTTCGAGTGGTCAGCTGAGCTCACTTTGTGAGCATCGGGGCAGCGACGACAATCATTGGCGCCTGGCAAGTCAATGGCAGCGCGGGCGAAACCGCTACGTTCGCGCCCATGCCTTTCTTATTTGCTCGTCTGTGGCGCATTGGGCGCGGCGGCGATCTTTGCTCGCGCGTCCTCGGGCGCGCTGCCGACTCTCGCTCGCGCACCGTCGGGCGCGCTTCGACATTGCTGGTGTTGTCGGCATTCGGCGTGGGCTGTCTGCAAGAACCACCACCGAACTTGCGTTATGGCCCTGAAAAGAAGGCCAGCGAAGAGGTCTTTCGGGTGTTTTGTCGGCGCGTCGCCAAAGACGTCTACCCGAAGGAGGCATCCGGCGAACGTTTTGTCCCGATGTGCGACGGAGAGACGGAGGTTCCTGACACCGAGAACGGTCGTCTACGCACGCTGATTGGCCGCCGTGACAACATCGTAGCCGCGCTCGACCAGATCTTCGGCGAGACGGATCTCGATGGCGCGGCAAAGTTCGACGACAAAGAGCTCAGCGGCTTCCTCGCCAAGCTGGTGCCGCTCTACGACGTGCCCGACGAGCGCATCCCCAAGGCCACGCGCAACATCGCCAACCTGCTCGTGAAGCTGATCGACGTCGACGACGACCGCGCCAAGCAGGTCGTCGAGACGGTCGCGCGTCTATCTACGCGCTCGGGCTACAGGCCACCCGAGCTGGTGCTCGGCGCGGTGCGGCCCATCCTCTCGTACGATGGGTTCGACACGTTGGTCGACAAGCTGCTCACGGTGGTCGCCGAGGGCGGCTCCGCGCACCAAGAGTGGATGAACCTGCTCGGCGCGGCCGCGCTCGAGCTGGCCGACGATGTCCCTGCCGATCGTCCCGCGCCGGCAGACAGCACGCTGCGCACCGCGCTCGAGCTGCTGCTCAAGACCGACGCGACGCTCGCGGGTGAGTCGGGTCCGTTGCCGGTGCTGCAGCGCGACGAAGACGGCAATGCGCTCGCTGCGCCCGGCCAGGCGGGCGACGTGACGCCGTTCTTGGTCGTCAATCGCAGCGACTCCGCCGAAGACCGCGGCGATGCGACGCTGGCGCTCGCGAGTGGCAAGCCGGTGTTCGAGACGTTCGACGCCAACCAGACCATCCTTGCTGCCGCCATGCGCGAGACGTCGCGGCTGATCGCGCGCGGCGACGAAGAGCGCAGCGGCCTCGAGAACATCGCCCACGGCATCAAGCCGCTGCTCGGTCCGTGGGGCGATCGCGCGTTCAAGATCGGCCAGAACGATTTCGCCTACCAGGGCCCCGACGTCGACAACTCGCCCATGCTCGAGTTCGTGCACGCCATGGCGTCGCTGACGCGTTATCCGGAGACCGAGGCGCTGATCAAGGTGCTGCACACGTTGGTCGAGAAACACGAGACCGAGGCCACCGGCTTCGACTACCTGGCGCTCGCGGTCGACAAGCTGTCCGACAACTACCCCAAGGCGCAGCTCAACGGCCCGCACGAGTTCTGGGACGACCTGATCCACGCGGGCGATCGCATGTTGGCGCGCAACAACCTGATCGAGGGGCTGATTCGTTCGTTCACCAACCCCACGGCCGCGCTGCAAGGCAAGCTGTTCGCCAACTGGATGACCTACCGCGACGAGGTCAGCTACGAGGGCGCGCCCATCACGCCGTCGGGCCCCGCCGGGGCGTACACCGAGGACGAGAAGACCAAGATCAACAAGATCGTCGAGCACACGTACGCCGAGAAGGTCGAGCGCACGCCCGGTGGCGACGTCGGCATGAACCGCAGCATCTGGCAGCGCACCATGTCGCTGATCAACAGCCTCAATGGCATCCAGGTCTGCTCGAAAGAAGACTCCGCGCTGCGCGTGCCCACGTCGCTCGGCATCGAGTTCGTGTTCCCTGCCTCGGCGGCCGCGGGCGGAGCTGGCTACAAACGATGTGAGCTCATCGAGATCAACGACGCCGTCGAGATCTACTCGCTGTCGTTGCTCGGCAAGGGCAAGGTCATCATCAAGGATGACCTCGCCAACGGTCTCGGCGCGCTCGGCAACGCGATCGGCGTGGTCGGCAGCGTGCCCGACATCCAGGAAAAAGAGTCGCAGCTCAAGGGCTTTCGCGACACTCTCACGCCCACCTCCACGGCGCGCTTCATCTTTGCGCCGCCGAACAAGTTTTTGAGCGATCTGTTCTCGCCGCTGCTCACGCACGACGAGGTGCCGATCAAGGACTACGAGCCCAACGGCTTGTTCCCGATGGAAGTGAAGGACCCCGACGCGGGGGGCAAAGACTTCATCGAGGTGGGCGTGCCGCTCGTCAAGGCGTTCGACGACGCCGAAAAACGGGATGCCGACGGCAAGCTGCCCGACGGCTACATGTTCGGCAATCTACTGAGCGTGTTTCACAAACACTGGTCGTCCAAGAAGACCGGTGCGGGCTGCCCGGTGCCCGTGGTCGATGGCAACGAGGGCTGCACGCAGAGCGACGACCCCAAGGGCAAGTTCTACGTTCCGGGCACCAACGTGGTCAGCTACGAGGAGATGGTCGCCGAGGCACTGCGCGATCAAGACATGGTCGAGATCCTGCACCGTGCCACCCTCGCGCTGACCGAGATCAAGGTGATGAACAAAGACGGCGTCGAGATCGATGGCATCAAGG
>JBEGTL010000815.1:0-3146 GCA_041179425.1 Pseudomonadota bacterium
TTGAGCGGTAGTTCTCGGGGAGCAGCGCATCCAGGTTTTTCTCGCCATCCAGAATGCGTCGCAGCGTGTCTCGCATGTAGCATCGTGGGTCGATGCCGAGGTTCTTGCAGGTAGTGATGATCGAGAGCGCGTCGGCCGCGCGGCGCGCACTCTGCTCGTGACCGCAGAACATCCAGGTCTTTCGATCGAGAACCCAGGTTCGCAGTCCCCTCTCGAGGTCGTTGTTGGTCAGCTCCATCACGGGGTCGTACATGAAGCGCGTAAGCCTATCCCATTGCTTGTCGATGTAGCCGAGCGCCTTGCCTAGCGGGCTCTTGGGCTCGACGTCTGCGCGTCGGTCACGAACCCACTTTCTGAGCTGTGCGACGAGCGGGCCGCTCTCGCGCTGTCGTCGCGCGTACCGTTGCGCGACGGAATCGCCAGCGCGTTTAGCCTCAGCATCGACGTGGAAGAGCTGCGCAAAGAGCTCGAGTCCAGCGAGCGCACGGTGGTCACCGCCTCGCACTGCCTCGACGAGCTTGCGGCGTGCATGCGCATTGCAGCCGCCGCGGGCGCCGCCCGCACGCTCGACGCAGTTGTTGGTGGCCGAACCGTCGCACATCACGCTGGCGAGCTTGTAGCCCTTGAGCTTCTTGTCGAGGTGGTGCGCGTGACCGCTCTCGGCGTACATGAAGTAAGAGTACACGCGCTCGCCCTGCAGCAACCACAGCGTGCTTGTCCGTATGCCGAGCGGGTGGTCGATGTCGAGCACCGGCATCGACGTCGCATCGAGGGCGGAGTACTTGGCTCCCACCACCTTACTGAAGATGTGGCCGACGATCGGATCGAACAGGTCGAGCATCTTGCCTGACGTCGCCGCGAGCGTGTTCGCCGACAAGGGCACGCCCTGCTGACGTGCCATCCGCTCCATGCGTTCCCAGGGCACCGCGTTCTCGTAGTGGTCCACGGTCGACTGCACCACGAGCTCGTTTCCGAGAATGCCACGGTCGACGATCTCGTCGGGCTTGGGAGCGCTCACGATGTACTCGTGGCAGCACTGGCAGGCCACCACCTCGTGCATCACCTGCTTCACCACGAAGCGGGCAGGCTCGAGCTCGAGCTTCTCGGCGCCGGGCTTGAACACAATGTGCTCAGCTTCGAGGTTGCAGCCGGGGCATGTACGCTGCTTCGCGGGGACGAAAAGCTTGTCGGGTATGCGCGGCAGATGGGCAGGGAGCTTGGGACGACCGTGGAGATCTTTCTGCTTCGGCCCCCGCTTCTTGCGCTCTTTCTTCGGTGTCTCAGAGCCTTGCGCAGCGTCGTCAGCAACATCGTTGTCGGGGCTCCTGCCCCAGAACGGAAGCTCCATCTGCAAGCGATGCAACGTCTCGCTCGGCGGCCTCTTGCGCCGCGAAGCCTCGATGCGCTTCAGCAGCTCGGTATTGAGGTCGCGCATGCGCGCGAGCAACGCGATGACCGCGGCCACCAACGCCGCGATCGCACCCTCGGCGATTCGCTCCTTGATGAAGCGCTTCACCTCGACGAGGTCTGGGTCGACCTCGCTCGTGATGAGCGCAAGCTTGGGCGCCTTCGAAGCCATGTCGCAGCTCAGAACATCAGGCCTCGAGATGTTAATCCCGAGTCAGTCGTTTTTCTGCGCGGGCGGTGGCTTTCGTGGGCTCCAGCGCGTGCGACGCTTCGCATGCGTGAGGTCGATGCCCTCGAGGACGAGCAACAGCTCGGCGGCCTCGAGCGTGACGTGGCCGTGCTCGCTCTGCCAAGGAGCGCGAAAGCGCCCAACCTCCAGGCGCTTGGTCGTCAGAATGTAGCCGTCGCGGTCCCAGTACAGGACGCGTACCTGGTCGGCGCGGCGCGAGAAGAACACGAACAGCTGACCTGACAACGGGTCTTGGGCGAACTGCGACCGCACGAGCGTAGACAAGCCGTTGATGCCCTTGCGACCGTCGACGCGTTCGGTCGCCAAGAACACCTTGGCACCGGGCGGCAACATCATCACGACGGCTCCGTGGCTGCGAGGGCCGCAACGAGACGGGCTACGTGCGACACATCCAGATCCTCGCGCACGCGCAGCACCACACCGCCTCGCTCGATCTCGATCTGGGCCGCGCGTCGCATCTCGCCCAGCGCGATGGGCACGAACGACACCGACGGCGCGCTCGCCCTCGGCGCGTCCGGCAGCCTCTCTGACCAATACCGAAGTCGCGCAGTTGTGCACCCCTCACGTGCGCAGAAGGCTGCGGCGCTCAGGCCCGAGCGTCTCCACGACGCGAGCACCGCGTGCGCCTCCGGCTCCTTCCACTGCGTCCACCGACGTCCTGATGACAGCCCACTTCGACTCTTCTTGACCTTGCTCATGCACTCCTCCGGAGTGCACCCTCAGGGCCTAGTCAGCTCGCCGGGAAGACGCCGATCGCGGAGGGGTTACAGATGAAGTGCAGAAGACGCTGGTGCGCCGCGTCCACGCCCGCCGGATCGGCGCATGCTCGTGCCGCGATCGGTTCTGCACTCTTACGCTCGGCGTCCCCGAGGATACCCATCGCGTACACGGCAAAGGATTCGCGACGGCCCGGGAGCTCGAGCTCGTCCCCGAACAGGCCAAAGAACTGCTGCAACCGCGCTGCGCTCTCGGCGTCCATCACGTTCGGCATGGGCTTGGTAGATCACGATCCGATCTCGCCCGCAAGCCCGAGATCACGACAAAATCCGAAGCTCGCGAAATGATCCAGCTCTTCGCGGCTCACGCGGTCAGACTGGGCCGCGACGCAGTAGTGCTAATGCCTGGGAGACGTGGCGCCAACTTTCGGAGCGGGGATCGCGCCGAAGGACTGGCCGCCGAGATGATGCGAGCCTTCGCTGCAGTCGTGCCGATCCCGAGAACCGAAGACGTCGGAATCGAATTCTTCGCGACGTTGCTTCATCGCCGGGGTCCCCTGCTGGATGCCGGAGAAACGTTCGCTGTGCAGACCAAGTCCGCCTCCGTCTCGGAGCTAACATTCAACCAGCACCAGTACGGATGGCTTTGCTCCCAGACTCAAGTTTCGCCGTTTATGCGACACGCTTGAGTGTCATCGGGCCTTGATTTCGCAGGTCATCCCGAAGCGTTCGTAAGTTGTGGATATCACGAGCCGGATCAAGAACGTCAACGT
>JBEGTL010000816.1:0-3132 GCA_041179425.1 Pseudomonadota bacterium
TAGGAATACCGGCTCTGGAGGACAAGGTTGTCCAGCAGGCGGTGCGGATGGTTCTAGAGCCCATCTACGAGGCCGAGTTTCTCGGTTTCTCGTATGGCTTTCGACCGAACAGGTCGCAGCACAAGGCTTTGGACGCGTTGTATGTGGCGCTCGGCGGGAAGACGAACTGGGTGCTCGATGTGGATATCCGGTCGTTCTTCGACACCATCGACCACGGATGGCTTCGGAAGTTCATCGAGCATCGGATTGCGTATTCCGCTCAACCTGGGCAGTGGTTCCGCCGTGATCTGGGCGGTTGTTCCGGCGCATCTGGGCGCGTGATCGGAGCGTAGCGACGGCTCGGTGGTCAGGTGGTGGTGGTTTTCTCTTCTTCGTTCTTCTTTAGGGCCTTCCGCTGGCGGATGGAAGGCCCTTTCAGGGACAGCACGTGGGCGTTGTGCACGAGGCGGTCGCAGATGGCGTCGGCGACGGTCGGGTCGTCGATCATCTCGTACCAATCCTTGGTGAGCACCTGGCTCGTGATGACGGTGGCCGACCGGTCATAGCGATCCTCGAGTACCTCGAGCAGGTCGCGCCGCTCAGCGTCCTTCATCGGCGAGATGAGGAAATCGTCGAGCACGAGCACCTCGGTCTTGGCGAGCCGCTGCAGCAGAGCCGAGTAGGTCCCGTCAGCGCGGGCGATCGCAAGCTCGTGCAGCAACCGCGGCGTGCGCGTGCACAGCGCTCGGAATCCGGCGCGGCACGCAGCCTGAGCGAGCGCGGCACCGATGAAGGTTTTGCCGACGCCAGTCTTGCCGACCATGATCACGTTCTGCTTGGCCCGCACCCACTTGCACGTGGCCAGCGATCGGATGATGCTCTTGTCGAGGCCACGCGCTGGTTCACACCAGATGTCCTCGACGCATGCGTTGGCTGGGATCTTCGCGTTCTTGAGCAGCAGGCCCATGCGTCGGTTGTCACGTGCAGTCCATTCGTGGTCGACCATCATCCCGATTTGCTCGGCGCTGGACAGGTCGCTGCCCGCGCCCTTGAGCAGCATCGTTTGAACGAAATCGGCCATGGCGTGCAGTCTCATCGTTCTGAGCTTTTCTAGTGTCTGTTCGTCGATCATGCGAGGTTCTCTTTTCTGTCGAAGTATTCAGCGCCGCGCACGTTCTCGTGCGGTACGCGGCGAGCGGAGACGGGCTCTTCCAGCGGAAGCTGGTCGAGCCCACGAAGCAAGATGGAGTGCACGCTGCGCCGGTTGGGCGCACCGATCGCGATGGCTCGCGCGCACGCCGCGTCGACGCGACCATTGGGGTAGCGCTTGGCGTCTCGGAACAACGCCATGCACGAACGGTAGCCCTGCTCGGGGTGCGGCTTGTCCGCGAGGATCACCTCGACCAGCTGCGCGACCGCAGGGCCCAGGTTGGATGCCCAGCCGACGATGCGTGACGGCGGCCAAGCCCCGTACTGCCGGTGCGACTTGGGCCGATGCTCTTCGACGATCGTGGCGGTCCCCTTGCGCCCGTAACAGCGCCGATGGCTCGCTACACGCTCGTTTCCGAGCAGGATCTCCACCACGGCCGCGGTGCTGCGCAGCTCGACGCGCGCGCCGACGAGCGCGCACGGCACGCTGTAGATCATGCCGTCGAACTCAACGCAATAGTCGATGTTGACCTTCGCCTTGGTCCAGATGCCGACCTCGTATCGAGTCGGTGGCAGTGGCAGTAGCGCTGGCTGGTCGAGCTGCTCGAACGCCGACCGACGACAACCATCGAGCTTCTTGAATGCGCGCGCGTTCAGGCGTTCGAGTAGTTCGGCGACGGCCTCGCTCAGCTCATCGAGGCTGAAGAAGGTTCGGTTGCGGAGGCACGCGAGAATCCATCGCTGAGCTATCAGGACGCCATTCTCGACCTTGGCCTTGTCCTTGGGTCTCATGGGGCGTGCGGGCACGACGGCGATGCCGTAATGCTGCGCGAACTCGGCGTACGTTGGATTGATCTCGGGGTCGTAACGATCCGGACCAGACACCGCGCTACGCAGCTGGTCGGGCACGAGCACCAGCGGCACGCCTCCGAAGTACTCGAGCGCACGTATGTTCGATGCCACGAAGTCGCCGAGCTTCTGAGACCGCGTGACGTCAGCGAACGTGTAGTTCGAAGCGCCGAGCACCGCGACGAAGAGCTCGACCTCCGTGACCTCGCCCGTGAGCGGGTCGACAATGCTCGGTCTCTTGCCGGAGTAGTCGACGAAGACCTTCTCGCCGGCGCGATGCACTTGCCGCATCGAGAGGTCGACTTTCGAGCGGAAGCCCGCGTACAAGTCGCAGAACTGACTGTACTGGTACGCCGCGATACCGCGCTCGGGACTGACCGCGGCCGCGTACTCAGACCAGAGGAGCTGAAGCGTCACGCCGGTCTTGCGCAGCTCGTGGTGCACCCAAGCCATGTCGATCGGCGCTCGACGAGGCGGCTCGTTCCAGCCCAACTTCTTGAACAGGCGGCTCTCGACTTCGCCGTCGGTCATCGCGAGCACCGCGGCCCACCCGAGCTCGGCGTCGTGGGCGCGCCTGAGGTAGTCGCTCACGGTACCCTTCGACATGCCTGTCGAAGCGGAGATCGCGCGCGTGCTCAGGCCGCTCTCGCGGAGCCGAAGTACCTCTCGAATCTTTCGCATGCTGTGACGCTCCATGCGGCGGAGGCTGTCGCCTTCGCCGGTGATCGCCACCGCGCCTCGCTACGCGCTCAGCCGGCTGCCCAGATGCGGCCGGAATGAGCGCCCAAGTGCTCCGGAATCGGTGCCCAGGTGCTCCGGAACAGGTGCCCAGATGCTTCCGGAATCAGTGCCCAGGTCGCGCCGGAACCGGTGCCCAAGTGGCTCCGGAATACGCAGCAACTGGACGCGGATGCGCTTTGTCCACGTGGGCATGCCGTCGTGCAGCTTGAGAGCGCCGACGGGGAGCGCCTTCGGGTCGAGCTGAGCGGCACCTGTGCGGTAGACGTCGTCGCGCTGTCGCGTGCGTTTTGGAGTCGCGTCCGATGCTGCAGCTGACCGCGCAGATGCGTCTGCTGGTCGCGGTGTCGCCCGTCGACTTTCGTCGAGGCATCGACGGGTTGTGCCGACTTTGCCGAGAGCTGCTTTTGTCGGACC
>JBEGTL010000817.1:0-3130 GCA_041179425.1 Pseudomonadota bacterium
GCGGCACCAAGCTCTCCCTCGAGCCGCTCGACGAGGTGGGGACAGACCTGCGACCACACGCCCGGCCGCTCGAAACGCAGCGCGGCCAGCGCCGCACCACGCGCGGGCAGTGGCACCGTCTCGAGGAACGCGCGCCAGTCTTTCTCGAGCGCGGGGAGCGGCTTGCCGAGCCCTCGCTCCACGCTGCCCAGCTGGTAGACGCGGCGCACCGCAGCTGGGCCCTTGGTGTCGAGCACGAAGCGCAGAAAGCTGCCGGCGAGGGTGTACGCGAGCTGTTGGTTGGCCCCAAAAAAGCTCGCGCCGAGCAGCGACTCGAGCGGTGGTGCGAGGTGGCTCTGCTGCGCGGCCTTGGCCCACTGGTGAACGGTCAGCTCATCGCGCGCGTGGGGCTCGAGCGCGACGGCCATGCCCTCGACCAAGGTGGGCTCGGGCACGAGGCCACCAAGTCGACCGGGCACGCCGAACGGGCCGCTCGCAGCGAGCCTCGCGACGACGTGGGCAAGCTCGTGAGGCAGGACGGGGTGCGGATACTCGGCTTGCTGCAGGTACACCTCGCGCCGCCAGGGTTTGGCGATGTACACGCGCGCGGCACCCATCTGCTCGCGCTTTTCGTCGGGCGAGCGAAAAAAGTACGCGGTGATGCGCTCGCGCTCGTGGACGCCGAGCCGCTTCTCCAGCTGGCTCACGCGCAGCTCGCAGTCCTCGGCGAGTCGCTGTGCGTCGCCAGCACTCGTCTCGCGCGGCAACACCACCCGACAGCGCGGCGTGTCGATGGCAAGACCGAGCTTTTCGCTGATGGATGCGCTGCTCGATCGGTGGTGCAGCGCGTACGCGTCGCGCGCGAGCCAGGTGCTGGCGAGCGCGAGTACGGAGCCCCAGGCCACGAACGCCCGCTGGCTCGGGAGGCGGTCGCGATCGACGCGTCCCGAGCCCGGCGAACGTGCGGCGAACAGCAGCGCCCACAGCCCAAGCGCGAGCAGCGCGCCGAGCA
The DNA here is from genome assembly GCA_041179425.1 of Pseudomonadota bacterium. GTDB lineage: Bacteria > Myxococcota_A > Polyangia > Polyangiales > DASUME01 > DASUME01. The sequence continues at coordinate 992 of JBEGTL010000817.1, forward strand.
GCCGGTGGCTGAGCCAGGCGTCGGGCACCACGACCTTACGGTCGTAAAAGGTGCCCGGAAAATAGCCGAAAAAGTGCCCGAACGCGTAGATGGCCGGCGAGCGCAAGAAGTCCACCGCGGCGCGTGCGACCTCGAGCACGGGCAGCGCGACGGCGACTGCCAGGGCGACCCGGCGTCGAGGAATGAGTGTGGCAACCACCACGCCCACCACCGAAACAAACATCAGACTCAGGAACGGGCCCAGCGCAACGAAGCCGAGGCCGGCGAACGGATCACACGGCTCGACCCGCAGCGCGTTGAGGCCGAGCAGCACGAGGCAGATGGCGAGCAGCAGCCAGCTCTCTGCGATGGCTTCGACCAGCAAGACGCCGGTCGGCTTGCCTGCGCTGTGATGCGCACGCCTGGCGGCGAGGACGCTGGCCCAGGGCGCCAAGGTGAGTGCGAGAAGCAGGGCGCTCTCGGGCCCCAATGTGCCGGTGAGGGGGAGTGCGCACGCGACGAGACCAACGACGAGCGCGAACAGTCGTGCCGCGCCGTCGAGCGAGCGCAGCCTCGGCTTGAGCCGTTCCATGTTGAACACCTGGAGTCGTCAGGTCGAGACCGTGGGGATAGCATCCGCGACGAATGGAGAGCGCTCTAGCGCAATCGCAAGCGCCTCGTCCACGCGCGACACGAGGTGCACCGTGAGCTCTTTACGGATCTCTTTGGGCACTTCGTCGAGGTCGGGCTCGTTGAGCTTGGGCAAGATGACGTGTTTGACGCCCGCGCGGTGCGCCGCGAGGAACTTGTCCTTGAGGCCACCGATGCGCAGCACGTTGCCGCGCAGCGTGATCTCGCCGGTCATGGCCACGTCGGGCCGCACCTTGATGCCGGTGAGCATCGACGCCAGCGACACGATGATGGCGATGCCCGCGGACGGACCGTCCTTGGGAATGCCGCCCTGCGGAAGGTGGACGTGCACGTCGATCTTGCTCAAAAAGTCGGCGTCGAGGCCAAAGTTGCGCGCGCGCGCTCGCACGTAGGTGAAGGCCGCCGCCGCGGACTCCTTCATCACGTCGCCCATTTGCCCCGTCAGGTGGACCTGCCCCTTGCCGGACATGCGCATGGACTCGATGAACATCAAGTCGCCGCCCGAAGGCGACCACGACAGACCGGCGGCTAGACCGACCGTCGCTTGCCGTTCGACCACCTCTTTTTCGTGCACGGGTGGCCCGAGCACCTCGGCAACCACCGCGGGGTCGCAGGTGACGTACACGTCCTCGCCCTTGGCGATACGCACCGCCACGTGGCGGCACACGGCCGCGACCTTTTGTTCGAGCGTGCGCACGCCCGCCTCGCGCGTGTAGTTGTCGACGATGGCGTCGATGGCGTCGCTGGTGAACTCGAGCCGCTCGACCGTGAGGCCGTGCTCACTCAGCTGCTTGGGGATCAAGAACTGGCGCGCGATGGACTTCTTTTCTTCGCGCGTGTAGCCGGGGATCTCGATCACTTCCATGCGGTCGAGCAAGGGACCGGGGATGGTGTCGCGCCGGTTGGCAGTGGCGATGAACATCACTGGAGACAGGTCGGTGGCGACCTCGAGGTAGTGGTCGACGAAGGCGTTGTTTTGCTCCGGGTCGAGCACCTCGAGCAGCGCGCTCGCGGGGTCACCGCGGCTGTCGCGGCCGAGCTTGTCGATCTCGTCGAGCACGATCACTGGGTTGCGCGCGCCCGCCTTCTTGAGCGCGCCCACGAAGCGGCCCGGGAACGAGCCCACGTAGGTGCGCCGATGGCCACGAATCTCGGCCTCGTCCGAGACGCCGCCGAGCGCGACGCGCACGAACTGACGACCCGTGGCGCGCGCGATGGAGCGGCCGAGCGAGGTCTTGCCCACACCGGGCGGGCCGACAAAACACAGGATGGGGCCGCGCTGGTCCATCTTGAGCTTGCGCACCGCGATGAACTCGACGATGCGGCGCTTGGCGCGCTCGAGCCCGTGGTGGTCTTCGTCGAGCACGCGTCGTACCTCGGGCACGTCGAGACGATCGGGCGTGGTGCGGCTCCAGGGCAGGTCGGCCAGCCACTCTACGTACGTTCGCGCGCTCTGGTACTCGGCACCGCTGGGCGCCATGGTGCGCATGCGACTGAGCTGCTTTTTGG
>JBEGTL010000818.1:0-3129 GCA_041179425.1 Pseudomonadota bacterium
CCTGATAGTTGGCCAGCAGGTTGCGCTGCAGGGAGTTGTTGAGGTTGAGCGAGAAGCCCGCGAGCGTGATGATGGTGTCGTTGCCCGGCACCTCGCCCACGCCCGACGAGCCACCCTTGCCGCTGGCCTCCTGCGACGCACCAAACATCATGTAGTAAAAGACCGCGCGGCGCGCACCGATCATGTTGCCGGCCTTGTAGGTGTACAGGTCGGAGATCGCGGGGTCGCTCGGCGCAAAACCAATCGCCTTGGCGAAGGGCACCTTGTTGCCGCCACCCAGGTTGTAGCTGCTGGGGTCGAAGCCGTCTGCGAACAGGTCACCCGCATCGAAGTGCACCTTGATGCCACGCGACGCAAAGGACGACACCACTTTATCGAGCGCCGCGCGACGGGGGATGACGGCCGGGTCCGTCGTGTCCATCCGATCGATCTCCACGAACACGTCGCGCTGCGCGACCCGCGCACCCATCGCGTACAGGTCGAGGCCGGCGTACGTTCCGCCTGGCACCTCGGCCACATCCGGGATGCCGTCGCTATCGGCGTCGACATCGCTCGCGACGTCGTTGACGCCAGCGTAGGTCGCGAACGAGCTGAGCCTCCAGTCGGCAGAGCTGCTCACCGCTCGCGGAGCGCGGGCGTGCGCGAGGGAGTAGCCGTAGCCACCCTGACCCGTCGGCAGTGCAGGTGCGCTGCCACCGCCCCAGGTAGCGCTGGTGGTCGGCTCGACCTTACTCTCTCCAAAGCGCACGAAGTCTTCGGTGCCGCCCTCGCGGTTGAGCAGCTCGACGAAACCACTCGACGACCACCACGGTACGGTCACCCCGTCGGCGTAGTGGTACACGTTGCTGCCGTCCGGCTGGGCCCGCCCGGTCTTGGCCTGCAAGACCACGGTGGCACCGGCCACAACCGTCAGGTTGGGCAGGTCGAATGTACGATCGGCGAAGTACGCGTTGGCCGACAGCGCACTCGTCCGGACGCGGTAGTCGTCGAGCGCCACGTCCTCGATGCCGGCGTTGGACAGCTCGAACCAGCACGCGGAATTGCTGTACGGACAAGCGCCCACCTCGGCGATGCGCAGGCCGCTCAGCGGATCGCACGACACCTGGAGCGTGGCGTCGCCGTGGAGCACGCCCGTGCCCGCCAGGACGTAGCAGCGCTGGTCGGGCTGCGTGGGCTGCCGCGCGACCTCGACTTTGTACGCGTAGCCGTCAGGGAGCGGGAACGGGAACATGGTGTCGCCCGCACTCCCGACCAAAAATCGCTCGCCGGCCAGCGCGCTGAGCTCGAGGCCCGCACCGGTCAGACCGCTCACCCGCGCACTGAGGCGATAGGTGCGCACCGTACACACGACACTCAGGTCCGCGACGTCGACACCGCTCGCGACGCCGGCGCCGCCGGTCACTACGCACACCTGCTCGGGTGCGGACGGCTGCGTCGCGACCGTGACGGCGTACGAAGCCTTGAAGCTGACAGGCTTGTCGAAGTGGAACGCTCCGTCCGCGGCGACCGTGACCCGCTCGCCGCTCTCACTGCTCAGCACGAGGCCGGCACCCGACAGGCCGTGCACCGTGCCGCTCAGCTTGGTGTCGGCACTGCTGACGCAAGTGCTCGCGTCGCAACCACCCGACATCGGTGTGACGTCGGTCTGCTCCGCACTGTCTCCCACGATCTTGGGCGCAGCGTCGGCGGGCTCGGTCTGTCCCGGCTTGCCCGCCGCATCGGTTCCCGTCGGGTCTCGCCCCGCGTCGATGACAAACACCTCGGCCGCACCCGCGTCCGGCGTCGGACTACAGGCCCCGGCCAGCACACACACTGTGGAAAGCACTGCGCGGACGGCGGAACGAGGAAAGACGACAGGCATCAGAGTGGCAACGACCTCCAGGTGTCCTCACTCTTCGTCCGCTCTCCATCCGCTCTTGAGCGCATCCATCGTCACACCGTGTCGAAGCGAGCGTTCTCTCTCCCGCTGTCAGCGAAAGCACGCGCCATGCAGACGCGCTTGCGCCCGCCCTCGCGGCTTTTCGGTGCGACCCTTCACATGGCGCGACCAGTGCGCGTGCCCGAAGGCGCGCGCACCAGGGCATGCACGCAATGGTGGGAGATCAGCGTGGCCCGAGCTTGACGAACTCGAACGGTCCGCTGCCCGTGTGCTCACCACCGGGCTGATGTTCGTAGATGCCCGAGATGGTCTCGCACTGCCCGGTCGACGTCTGCAGGTCGTAGTGGACTTTTTCGCTCGCGCCCGCACAGCTGATCTGAACGTCTCCGTTGACCACCTGCGCCGTGCCGCTGAGGTTGTCGCAGCCGTGCTCCTCGACCTTGTAGAGACCGTCACCCGCGGGCGTGACCAACCACTCCGACGTCGAGCAGCTGCCCAGGTTGACCACGCGCCAGCGGTACGCATCGAGGTTGCACGGCATGGACCGCGCCGACGATTGCACCGGGGCAGCCGCCTCAGGTCGAGCGTGTTTCGCCGTGCATCCGCCAAGTGCGTAGAGAAGCAGGCTCAGCATCACCCAGGGCGCGAGCGAAGGAACGTTCCGGGATAGCAGCATGCTCACCTTACGTAAGGGCGCTTGGGTTCTACCCCGCGAAGCACTCGCACGCCAAGTGCACGACAGTCGATCACCAGGTGGGGCGGATCGGAGGCAGCTCGCCCCCGTGCGCCGCGCGCAGCACTTCGCTGAGGTCGGCTCGCAACGCCTCGAGGCGCGCCTTGCCTATGACCTTGGCCCACTCGCTCTCGAGCTCCGCGTAGACGCTCTCGGCGGCCTCGAGCACGCGTCGACCCTTGGGCGCGATGTGCAGCAGCTTGGCGCGCGCGTCTTCGGGGTGAGGCTTGCGCGTGAGGTAGTGCTCCTCTTCCATGGTATCGGCCAACTTGGAGGCCGCCTGTTTGGAGATGCCGAGCAAGCTGGCCACGTCGTTGCCGGTGAGCGGACGCTCGCGCGAGGCAAGCAGCACGAACGCAAACACCGGCTTGACCTCGATGCCCCGTCGCTCGAGCCGCTCGTGCAGAGAGTCGACCAGCGAGCGCAGTCCCATGGCCATCAGCCTGGCGAGGGGGACCTGAGGAGTAGACGCCATGCGGCGCTACTTACTCCGCCCAGGGTGGCGTGAACAGGGGAC
>JBEGTL010000819.1:0-3119 GCA_041179425.1 Pseudomonadota bacterium
GCTGACCATCTTGTGGAAGAGTGGCTTTCACATCCATCTGCGAACGGCAGCGCGCTTTCGTGAAGGGCGCGTGCTGCTGCTCGGAGACGCCGCGCACTTGAATAGCCCCGCGGGTGGCCAAGGCATGAACGCGGGCATCCACGACGCGCACAACCTGGCCTGGAAGCTCGCAGCCATCGCGCGCGGTGCAGACGTCGAGGCCTATCTCGGGTCCTACGACAGTGAGCGGCAAGACGCCATCCGTCACAACGTCGACGTCTTTACGGATCGACTGACGCGCTTCGGCATCAATGCCTCGCCCCCGGTCCGGCGCGCGTCCTTCGAGCTGATGCATCTCGCGATGCAGCTCGCGGTCACGAGGCGACAGATCGTGCAGCGCATGTCCATGCTAGATCTGCGCTACCGGCCGAGCGCGCTGATCGAAAACAGTGGCGGCGAGCTGCTCGAAGATTTGTTGCTGACGAACGGCGACCGGCTGCGCGAGGCGATTGGCTGGGAGGGCGCGCTCCTCGAAGTGGCTCGCTCCAAGATCAGCTTCGCAGGCAAACAAGTGGAGACCGCGAACCTCGACCACCACAGCAAGTACATCGTCGTGCGTCCAGACTTCGTCATCGCGTACGCCGGCTCGAACCGTCGAACCGCCGAACGCATGGCGAAGGTGCTGGGCATCGCGCATTGAGAGATCGCGCAATGGCAGCAACGGAGGGGAACTCACGATGAACAAAAACACGATCTGCCTCTGGTACGAACACGAGGCGGAGGCGGCGGCGCGCTTTTACGCCGAGACCTTTCCGAACAGCACTGTCAGCGCCGTACATCGCGCGCCAGCGGACTACCCGGGTGGCAAAAAGGGCGACGTACTCACGGTGCAGTTCACGGTACTCGGCATTGCCTGTATGGGGCTCAACGGCGGCGATACGTTCAAGCACACCGAGGCGTTCTCATTTCAGATCGCAACCGAGGACCAGGCGGAGACAGACCGCTACTGGAGTGCGATCGTGGGCAACGGGGGCGCCGAGAGCGCGTGCGGATGGTGCAAGGACAAGTGGGGTCTGTCTTGGCAGATCACGCCGCGCGTCCTGACTGATGCGTTGGCCAAGGGCGGCGACGTCGCGAAACGCGCGTTCGAGGCGATGATGGAGATGCACAAGATCGACGTCGCCAAGATCGAGGCGGCGGTGCGGGGCTAGAGAGGGGAACCGCCTGTGCTCTGACCTGACGCGAGGCTACAACACCCCGCGCGGTACGACTCGGCAACGAGCTAGCGGAGCCGGCAGAAGATCATGACGTTGTCTATCTGCACCCAGGCGCCAGCACCGTTGCCCCAGTATCCCAAGCGCAAACCAGGGTTTGCATTCGCGCCCGAGCTGTTGGTCCAGTTGAAGCTGAACGTCGAGCTCGTGTCCGACTGGCCCGATCGGAGGACGAAGACTCGATGAGCCGGCAGATCAGTAAGCGTCCCCTGCCGGGTGCTTCGCAAAACCCGCCTTTCGTCACGCGCGGTCGATGCGCGCCGCGTAGCAGCCCGCCGCTGCGTAGTGCACGTGCACATACGCCGCTCTTGCGTCTACAAGCTGCCGATTTGCGATCTGCTCCAGCGCTTGGCCGGTGCCGAGCTCGTACGCGACCAGCATGCCCTGCGCATCGTAGGCGCGCAGCGCCAAGAACCGAGAACGAAGCTGCATGGGTACGCTGTCCACGGCATCGCAGGTCTGCTCTCCAGCTCGTACGTAGATCGCGAAGCGAGAGCGGTACGGAGACTCGACCGGGTGGCGTTCGTAGTTGACGAGCAGCACCTCGTCGCCAGGTCGTGCATCGGTCAGACTAATCCGACAGGGCGGGTGCTCCCGCTCGCCGACGCGTACCCTCACTGCGTGCTCTCGCGCGAGCTGTTCGTCCGTCATCGTAGACAGGCTTGAGAAGTGTTCTGCCGGTAGCCCGCGAATACGCATACGCATATGCCCTCCTTGACGCACTACGATCTCGAGTTGGTGAGCCAGAAGCGGCCAGGGGGACTCCTGAAGGGCGTCACCATCACGCCACAGGGAGGGCTACCTCTACGCCTGCGCGAGCGCGCCCCGAGGGTATCGCGCGCAGCACACGATGCTAGCTGCGTGTGAGCTCCTCACGATAGACGCGCTCAACTTCCGCGTGCACACAACAATGTTCATCGCGCGCACGAACCGGGTGGTCGTGTGCGTAGCTTGCAGCGTATGACCTACGGAGGAGGGACGGATGCCAGCAAAGCAATCGACACGTGAGCGCACGGTGGTGGTGGTGGCCGGTGCAGGCGCGCGGGGAGCGTACGAGGCAGGGGCGATGGCGGTGCTGCTCCCACGTCTGTTTCGCGAGGGTCTTCGGTCGGTCGTGCTGCTCGGAACAAGTGCGGGGGCCATCAACGTCACGCTCTGGGCGTCACGCGCGACGCCGGGCAAGTCGATGACGGCCATCGCCAAAGAAGTCGAACAAGTGTGGCTGGAGATCCGGCGCGAGCACGTCTTCGACCTGCCCGTCGACGAGTATCTCAAGGGAGCCGTGACGGGTGGAAGCGATGTCGCGCGCACGGTGGCGGAGTGGACAACCAAGACAACGAGCGACGTGCTGGGCTTCGCCGCCGGCTCCATCCCCTTCGTCGGTGACTTCGCCAAGAAGCTGGTCCACGACGGAGGCAAGCAGGTCACGGACATCGTGGGGCCGCTGGCCGGGGGCTTTCCGATCTCGCAGCTGGTTTCCGATCCATTCGCACGAACGGGCGCGTTACTCGATACATCAGCGCTGTGGAAGACGGCCACGCGGCACATCGACTTCGACGCTCTGCACAAAAACATCGTGGAAGGCCGCGTGGGCGGCGTGGGTGTCGTCGCGACGAGCTGTCCCATGGATGCATCGGGTGGACGTAGTCGCGTGTTCCTCGACTTGCACAACGAGCTGGTGCCAGCCGCGGAAGAAGGCAGCTCGCTCGACTATGTTCCGACGCCGATCGGCGCAGAGCACGTGCTTGCCTCGGCGGCGATTCCGGTCGTGTTTCCTTCGATTCGAGTCAACACACCCAAAGCCTACGAAGGCTACTACATCGACGGCGGCGTACGCTTGAACGCTCCCATCGAGCCGGCCGTCAA
>JBEGTL010000820.1:0-3099 GCA_041179425.1 Pseudomonadota bacterium
CTTCGTCACCGTGATGCTCACGCCCGACCCCACGCTCAAGACGCGCGCTGGCAAGACCGCCACCAAGACCAACCTGTGCGTCGAGAGTGGAGGCGCGTGCGCCAACGACGTGGGCCGCGTCATTCCGGTCTACACGCCGCTCTACCTGGTGCTCGACGCCATCAAGCAGATCGACAACACCTGGGACAAGGCCGACAACAAAGAGCTGCACACGGCGTGGCTCGCGGGTCGCAGCAAGCTGGTCGATCAGCTGCTCACCGTCACGCGCAGCGGCCAGGCCGACGCGTACTCCTACAAGCTCGAAGACCGCAGCGCCTACGCCATCTTCTTGGCGGCCTTGCCCTGGCTCACCGACCAGATCGCCGCGCACCGCGCCAAGGGCGACGTGGTCGATTGGTCTAGCGGTCTCTCCACACGCCTGGCCAAGGTCTTGGGTCATCCGCTCTTGGCAGCGGGCGTCGACCTGCTGGAGAAGTTCTGGGACGAGCCCGAGGCCAGCGGCGAGTTCATCAAGATCAGCGCCAGCGTGCTCGACGAAGCCAACAACCCTGCGGCCTTCCGGGGCATGCTGGTGGCGGCGGCCGACATGCTCACGTTGCTCGACAAAGACCAAAACCTCTCGCCGGCGATTCAGTTCGCGTCGCTGGCCATCGCACCCAACGCGTTTACGGCGCTCGATAGCCAGGACGCGCCCGCGGTCAGCGAGGGAGCCTTGTACGCAGGCACCGAGCTCGCGCGGGATGTCATTCAGCTCTTGCTGCAGGACAAGAGCGGAGACGAGCGCACCACGCTCGCCAAGCTGCTGCGCAACGCCGTGCTGTCCGATGGCAACGCTCGCTCGCCCGCCGAAGAGCTCATCGACATCACCGCCGACGTCAACCGCATCGACGTCGACCAGCCCACCGAGGTATCTCTCACGGCCGAGGAAGACCACAAGGTGTTCGGCGACGTGAAGGGTTTCTTGTACGACAGCGACGACGAGAAGCGCAGCCTCGAGCGGCTGTACCACGTGATCCAAAGTCGCAAGCTCGACACTCGGACGGTCCCCTGATGAGTACGATGTACGCTTTTCTTCGCGCGCGTTTCGCCGGTCGCGCGCGCACTTTTCCGGCCGCACAAGTCTTTGTCGCGTTGGTCCTCCTGTTGAGCTGCGCGCTGCCGGCGACGGTCGCGCACGCAGGCGGCTTTTACTTGCTCGACCGCGGCGCACGCGCGCTGAGCATGGGCGGCGCGTTCGTCGCGTCGCCCGATGACCCGAGCGCTCTCTGGTACAACCCGGCCGGTCTCATCGAGTCCAAAAACCAGGTCGTGACCGACGCGGTGCTGCCCGTGTTGCTGGCAGACATGCGGCGCAAGCATGCCGACGGGACGTACTCGCCGCGCATCACGGCACGGCCCACGCCCATCCCGATCCCCACGCTGGCGTTCAGCCACACGCTGGGCAGCGACAACCTGGTCCTCGGCGGCGGCATCTTTGCGCCGATGATGTTCTTGATGAACTGGGAAAACAGCGTGCTCAACCCGGATACGGGCCAGCGCGACCCACCTCCCACGCGTTACTCGCTGATGGAGCTCAAGGGCAGCGTGCTCGCCAATCTGTCGGCGGGTCTCGCCTACAAGCTCGGCCCGCTCGCGATCGGCTTCGACGTGCAGGTCCCGATCGGCTACTTCCGCGCCAAGACGGCGCTCACGGCCTGCGACGCGGTCATCTGCAGCTTCCCCGAGCAAAAAGACTTCGACGCCTACGCGTCGGTCGCCACTATCCCCACCTACGGCATCAGCGGCGTCGGCGGCATCATCCTCAACCTCGACGCGGTTCGTTTCGGCTTCTCGGCCATGCTGCCGTACACGCTGCGCGGCTCGGGCAAGCTCAAGGTCAAGCTGCCCAGCAACGTGCTGTTCGAGGACGCTCAGGTCGAGGGCAACGACGCCTCCATCTCCGTCAAGTTCCCGCTCATCTTGCGCGCCGGTGGCGAGATGCGTCCGCTGCCGTATTTGCGCATGAGCGGCGCGTTCGTGTGGGAGCAGTGGTCGTCGCAGAAGTCCATCGACATCGACGTCAAGAAGACCACCATCAAGAACGTCACCGGCCTCGGCGACTACGACGTCGGCAACATCAAGCTGCAGCGCAACATGAACGACACCTGGAGCTTGCGCGGCGGCTTCGAGCTCACGGTGCCGAAAAAGTGGATGGTGGTCGACATCGACATCCAGCTGCGCGGCGGCCTCGCCTACGAGACGGGCGCCTTCACCAACAAGACGCTCAGCCCGATCACGCTCGACACCAACAAGTGGGTGCTCAGCGGGGGTCTCACCGTGGGTCTCGCCAGCTGGCTGCGCTTCGATGGCGTCGCAGGCTGGATCTTCATGAAGAACGTCGACGTGGACGACGGCACCATCACGCAGCCGCAGGCGATCCGGCCCAAGCTCGAGACCTTCCCCACCACCATCAACAACGGTCAGTACGCCCAAGAAGCGTTCTTCGTCGGTGGCGGGTTCCGTGCGCTCATGGGCGGCGCCAGCTTCCGCGAGCCCACGGTCAAGCGCGACCGCCGCCACAAGCGTGAGGACAGCGTCGAGGGTGACTCGTCTGATGAGCCCGACGCGCCCAAGGGTGGCGTTCCGAACATCCTCGACGAAGAAGAGCCTCCGGATGTGGAGTTGGGCGCCGACAAGCAGGACGACGAAGACGACGAGTAGGACTCGCTTGTTTGTGGCGCTGGACTCTCGTGCCAGGCGAGCAGTCGTAAGACTGAGCTGGTAAGGTGCACTGGCGCTGCGCTGCGGGGGTGCTGTTTCGGAAAGTGCCGATGGGACCCCCTCCCACTCGCTGTCGACGCGCTACGCGCGATTTGTTTTTGCGCTCGATCAGGGACCTTCGGTCCCCCCATCGGCACTTTCCGAAACAGCGCCCCCGCAGCTACGCTCGCCGTGGAGCCCTGACTCCGGCGTTCGGCAGAACGCGACTGGAAAGGTCGAGGGGCCCATCAGGTATTTTTTGTTTTGTGATGTCTGCGCGCGCGGGGCGCGAAGAAGCTGCTCGAGCCTGCGCTGACGCTCGGCCCGAGCAGCTTCTCCGCACCCCACGCGACAAGTTGC
>JBEGTL010000821.1:0-3098 GCA_041179425.1 Pseudomonadota bacterium
GGATCGCAGCGGTAACGGTGGCGTCCCGCAGAGGCTTGGGAGATGCACGCGCCCGGTGACGGCGGCGCGGAGGAGCGGCGGGATCGTGATCCACCCGGGCTCTCTGCAGGAGGCGCGCCCATCACGGGCGCAGGCCACTGCAGAGCACCGGCTTACCCAGTTTCCAGGGCTTAGCGGCATGCAACTCGGCGCGTTCTTGGCGGCGTATGAGCCGACGCTCGAGCCGTTGGGGTGGATCACGATCCCGCCGCCCCCGCAAATCGGTTGCCACGTGGCAACCGATTCCTTCTCAATGGTGAATGGTGCCGAACGTCCTCTCGCGAACGTCTGCCAGCACGACGAGGTGGCGTCAAGGGCTGCGAGGCGCTGAAATGCGCGGCACGACCGCGCTCGCACGGCGACGGACACTCGGCGGGTGGATCACGATCCCGCCGCTCGCGCGGCGTGGACCGCGCGGCGGAGTGGATCCGTAGAGCGCCGAAGAGTGGATCTCGATCAGGGCGCCGCTGAAGCATCTACGACCACAAGCTGACGTATGCCGTCGACCGCAAGCTCACGACGGTCGAGAACTCGCTTGGTCACAAGACCCAGTACGAGCACGACGGCGCCATGGTGCGGCGCACCATCGATGCGTACGGCAACACGCGTTGCACGACCTATGGCGATGGCTACTCGGTGCTCGAGCAGATCGACGAGCTCGGCCAGCACACCCACTACGTTTACGACGAGCGCGGCAACCTCACGATGTCGTGCGGACCCGACCGGGCGACCATGGTCCTTACCTACGACGACAACGATCTCCCGGTCTCGGCCATCGATGTGCTGGGCGGAAAGTGGACCTGGGCGCGCGACGACAAGGGCCGCCTGGTCGAGAAAGCCGACGCGCTCGGACGCGCGACAAAGTACGAGTACCACGGCGCCTGGCTCGTCGGCGTCGTCGACCCTGCCGGTACACGCACCACGCTCAGCTACGGGCGGACCGGAACCCTCGTCCTGGTCGCGAGCGCAGACGGCGGCCTCACACGCTTGAAGTACGATGCGCTGGGTCGCCTGATCGGTATCAAGGATCCCTGTGGCAGCGCGCGGCTGCGCGTCCTCGATTTGCTCGGGCGCGCCGTCCGCGTGCACGAGGCGGACGGCAACGTGCGCGAGTTCGCCCACGACGGGGAGGGCAACGTCGTGCACGCCCGAGACCGCCTACACGATGTGCGCTTCAGGTACCGAGGCATGAACCGACTCGCCTCGCGCATCGAAGCCGGCACGTCTGTGCGCTTTGTGTACGACACGGAAGAGCAGCTGACGAGCATCGTCAACGAGCACGGCGCCGTCTATCGCTTCGTGCTCGGTTCGACCGGACAGGCAACGTGCCGCTGCATGAGTGGGTCGAGGGTCACCTCGTCAGCTTGGGTGATGCAGGCGGCGTGCCCTGGGCGATGGCCGACGCGGTCTCGAAGAAGCGCGATGCCGAGCTCGCGGAGCTCTTGGCGCAGGGCCCGCCGGGGCGCGGGTCTGTTGAAAAACCGATTACCTGGGTGTTCGAGCCGGAGAGCTTCGCGTCGATGGCGCGGCTTTGCGGCGGCGACGTGCTGTCAGTGGTGTGCGACCACCTTGGCACGCCTGCGCTCATGGTGGATGGGAACGGCGCGCGTGTTTGGAGTGCTGGGCTTAGCGCTTGGGGTGAGCTGCGTCTGCTGGAGGGCGAGCGGTTTGCCTGCCCGTTTCGTTGGCCGGGGCAGTATGAGGACGCGGAGACCGGGCTCTACTACAACCGGTTTCGGTACTACGATCCTGAGAGCGGGCAGTACACGCGTCAGGATCCGATTGGGTTGCGAGGCGGATTCGCGTTTTATGCCTACCCAAGCGACCCACTCCGAATCATCGACCCGCTCGGACTTCAACCATGCGGTCCCAACATTCATCCTGGCAAACAAGGCAAGCACGTTCCCGGGCACAACAACTTTCAGCCAGGAAAGAGCGAGCTGAGTCATCCAAATCCGCAGGCTCTGCTGGATCAGTATCATGGAACTGGCGTGCCGCACGGTGCCACAAAAGAGGTCGTCGATTTTCAGGAACCGATCGGGCTCTATCTGACTCAAGAAGGAGGGCGCAGAACTACGACTCGCGGAACGATTCACTACAGCGCCGATCGCGCACACGCGCACATCGTACCGGCGAAACCAACGGAGGATCTGTGACCGATCTTCATGCATTGGCTAATGAATGGCGCTCTTGGTCTACCGCTGCCGACCGAAGTGAATCTGGGTGGCAGTCCGACTTTCCGAGGTGGCCGGAGCTGCTCGCTGCTGCGCGCGCAGTAATGATGGCCCCATTCGACGCTCACAGCCGAAGCGACATGGAGCTGGTCTGGGAAGCCAGCGAAGAAGGCGAGGAGATGCTCGAGTTCTCGAGCGAACGCTTGGACACTACAGAAGCTTGGATTCGAGAGCTCGCGCGATCCTCTAGTGCAGATATACGGTGGCAGGTTTACGAGACGCTGCGCAATGGCGTCGGAAAGCCGTGGGCTGAGGGTATCCTTCGGTCTGGCCTTGTAGATGCTGATCCCTACGCTCGCCGCCGAGCCTCCTTGGCGTTGGCTCCTTACAAGGTCGCCGATGTCGCAGACATCGTGAAAACTCTTGTTCGGGAGCACGATCCCTATCTTCGCCAAGCGGCTGTTGTGCTGGCCGCCGAGTCGTCCGATCTAACTCTGGTTCAGAAGACGCGCTCAGTGCTCATTCATGATCCGGCGCAACAGGTTCGGGATGCGGTTGCACAGCTTCTAAAGCTAAGACCCGATGGAGCCTGATTGTGGACCGGAGGCTTCACTCACGGGCAGAGCACAGACAGCCGAGCGGGTTCGCAACTCACTGGCAGGGCGCAACTCGGACAGACTCAACGCTCGTTGAGAGGAGCCTACGTTGTCGCGTCTGCGGCTTGCTTCAGTCCGCCCCCCCCTTGGGGCTCGAACGGGATCTCGAGCAGCTTGCAGACCACAAACGACGGTCACGCGAGCTACGAGGTAGAAACCGCGCCATCGCTGCCTGTCCTGCCGCGCGACCGTTCCTCGAGAACATCGCACTGCACGGCGGGCACCTGGG
>JBEGTL010000822.1:0-3094 GCA_041179425.1 Pseudomonadota bacterium
TCTGTGTGGAGTGTAAGAGTCGAGCTGCCGCAGAATCCTAAAAGAAAGCCCGCGAAAGCCTTTGGATCAGTACCGGCCCGCGAGTAAGAGTGGTCGCTAGGTGTGCAGATCGCTTCCGCGCACCTCCGCAGTCGACGGAGCTTTGTTAGGTGCCGTGTTGCGGGTTGGGAAGGACCGCATGAAGCGATCACTGGCCGCACTTATCATCATCTTTGCATCGACTGCCTGTACCACTGGCGATCCTGTCGCCGACGTCGCACAGAACCGCGGCGCAACCGAGGGCGACGGCAGCGTTGCACCGGTCGCCGACAGCGGGTCAGCTGATAGCAGCTCACCCGAGCTCAAGGTGCGCGTCACCAATGCCGGCGAGCCCTGCGAGCTGCTTAGCCGCGACTGTCACGGCAGCTCGCCGCAGTGCTTGGAGATCTCCTACTCGGGTGCGTTCTACGCAGGCGGCTACTGCACGTCCGACTGCAAACGCAGCGCGGAGTGCGGGGCGAACGCGGAGTGTCCGGTCGCCGAAGCAGCCCTGCTCGCGCCCGACTACGCGTTCCGCAGCACGTGGGCGCGAAAGTGTTTCCGCACCTGCACCCCGGGCGCCCCGGGCGGGTGCCGCCCCGGCTACGAGTGCACGAGCCTCGCCGAGGCCTACGACGTCCCCGACGCTCCGCCCCCCATGCACCACACCACCTGCCTCCCCAAGGGCCCAGCGTCCTCGTCCTTGGACGGCGGCACGGCCCTTCCTCACGGCATCGACGCGGGGCGCTGACCTCTAAAAAGTCGCGGCCCCGAGCAGGCGCGACGAGCATCGCACCGCTGGTCAGCGCAGAGCCCACGCCTCGACCCTCGCGAGCGTCTGATCTCGCTCGTGCGCCGAGGAGGACCCGAGAGCACGGCGGCTGCTTGCTCCGCGCATCAGGGCGACTGCTCATTTTGCGAGCTCGACGCGGCCCGGGAACGCTCGAGAAACCGGCCGCGCAGTAGCGTGTTGAAGTTCGCCTCGATGGCGGGCGCTCCACGCGGGCCGGCCCTGGCGCAAGTCGGGGCCGGCTTTTTATGCAGCGCGCTTGCCAAGCACCGGCGCAAAACGCAAAACGGACCGGGCGCTGATGCTCCCGGTCCGTCTCGAGTCGTCAGCGATTTAGCTCGCGCGAAGACCCGCCCGCTTCGACGCGCTTCGACCCATGCGCGGCCGCGCGTCTGACTGAGCGCCGATCAGAGGCCGCTGTCGGCGCCGCCATCGAGACCGCTGCGCACACCGGAGTCGACCGGCAGTGCAGGCCGACCTGCATCGGGCGGCGTGAGGTCGATGGGCGGGAGGCAGTACGCCACCTTGAACGCGGCGCCGCTGGTCAGGGGGCCGGCGATGGCACCGAGGTTCGACGGGATGAGCTCGCCGATGGTCTTGCACTCGTAGCCGCTGCGGCAGACGTCGGGACCCGTCTTGTCGCACTTGTCGAGGCAGCTGGACGGGATCAGGCCCGTCAGGAGCGGACCTGCGAGGTCGACGATGGCCGCCGGGAGCGACGCGGTGATCTCCGCCGCCGGGCAGCCGCCGCCGGTGCCACACTCCGAGGTCGCGTTGCACTGCGCGCTGCAGTAGCCGCCCGGGAGCTTGATGTTGTCCTGGCCGACCATGATGGTCTCGTTGCAGGTCGCACTTGGACCTTTGCAGTCGGCCTTGGTCGCTGTCGTGCAAGCAGCACCCGGGTTCTCGACCTGGATCGGACGCGCCACCACGCCCGTGCCGGTGTCTGCGACGGGCTTGGCGCCGGAGTCGATGCTGCTGCCCGCGTCGGGCGTGGGCGTCGTGCCCTTCTTATCGCCGCTGTCGTCGCCACAAGCGACTGCTGCGGTGAGGCCGGCCACGGCCAACAAGGTAAGTAGTCGCGTCATGAAGTGCTCCTTCTCGAGAATGTGGCTGAGGTCGAAGCGCGCCCCGGGCGCGCGAGCGAGGACAAGACTGGATCGGGCGAGGAGCCCGCAGTCGAGGGCACACTCATACACGTGTAATGGAAGCAGTCCATCGATCTCGTGTACGCTTCGGCGCTTCGTGTGCGATTCCCCGGCCTGATCAAACCGAGCCTGTTTTCAGGGCATCCGACGCTGTTTGCACGACATTGACCAAGGCGGCGGTAGACCTGACTCCCAAGCCTCTGCGAGTCCGCGTCGTCCGGCATAGACCACAAAAACGGCGTGCTCCGTTGACCGGAACACGCCGCCTTGCCTGAGACTCAGTCTCCGGCGTCTATGTCACACAGTCCGCGGGACAACCGCGGGCGGCACGACGCCGAAGGTTGGTTCAGCGGCCTGCGTCGAGACCACCGTCGAGACGAAGCGCGGTGCCGCCGTCGCCAACGCCGGCATCGGTGGGAGCCACGGGCGTGGGGAAGCAGAAGGTGTCGTCGAGGGGAGCGATCGTGGTCGGCATGCGGCCCGACAGCTTGCTGAGCTCGTTGAGCGAGAGGCAGCTGAAGCCCGTACCACAAGTGGTCGCGCCGAGCGCTGCACAAGACTTCGTGCAGTAGCCCGTCGTGCCGAGCGTGGCAGTCGCCTGCGCGCCGAAGTTCTTGATGGCGACGCCTGTGGCGCAGTTGCCGTTGGGCCCGCACTCGGCGTTGCTGCTGCAAACGGCCGAACAGGAGCCGCCTGGGATGGCCGCTTGGCTGAAGGTCGTCGTCTGGCAGATCGCCGCGGCGCCCGTGCAGGCCGTGGCCTGGGTAGCGACGGTGCAAGCCGTTCCAACGTTTGTGACCTTGGCCGCAGCTGCGCCGGTGTCTGCACCGACCCCGCTGTCGGTGCCGCCAGCGTCGGGCTTCACGCCGCTGTCGAAGCCGCCATCGGTTTTGGTTGTGCCCTTGTCGCCGTCATCATCTCCGCACGCCACTGCAAGTCCGGCGAGCGCACACACCATAAGAAGTCGCTTCATGAATAGCTCCTTGTCGTTTCGCGCAGGTTCGCGCGAGCCTGAGCGCGGGACCCCCCCCGCGCGCGACGCGACACTCATACCGTTGGAGTGCGCTCGGGGTCCAACAAACCGACTTTCGATCGCTATTCCTCAACCTCAAAGATGGCGACGGAACCTCAATAAGCT
>JBEGTL010000823.1:0-3089 GCA_041179425.1 Pseudomonadota bacterium
GGATGATGGGGTCGTAGGTCCAGTTGGGGACTCGGCTCCGTCCGCCCCAAGTGGGGGCGAGCCAAGCTGGGCCGGAGTGGGCGATGCCCCACACGCGCAGCTTGTCGTCTTCGACGTGGGCGCCGATCAGGGCGGTCTCGAACGGAGTCGCCGGACTGAGCCGACGCAGCTCGTCCGCGTAGAGGGGGCGACTGGGTTCGAAACGCAGGCGGAGCACGCCTTCGTTGGCCACGCCGGCCTCGGGCAACATGTACATGGGCGTGAGCAGCAGCCGAAAGCGGGTGGGACGGCCTTCTTCGGAGGTCAAAGAGGCCTGGTAGGCCACCGCGAGAGCCTCCGCGAACAGCTCCGAAGAGACGGGAAGCGCGCGGGCCGACGGCCAGTGAGCCTCGACGTAGCGGGCCAGGTCAGGTGGGTAGGCATGTCCGCGCTGCATGACGCCTCAGTATTCGCGATTCGAGCAGCGAGTCATACGCTCGTGACGACTCCCTCTCTTTGCCCGGCTTGGCGGCTCGTGGCCCCCCTATCGTGGGACTGGGGAGAGCGCCGTGAGGTCGAGTCGCGCGAGTCGCGACGGGTCTGCAAACACGTACAGCTCCACAATCTTGTCGCGGATCACGGAGAACCCCAGCACCGCGAATGGGTGACCACCGGGTAGCCACGTGATCAACCCCGGCCCTGCGTTGACAAACACGCGCTGCGCTCGCTCAGTCAGCTTGGCGAACGAGAGCGTCTGCTTGGCCACCAAGCCGGCACCGCGTAGCTCCGATGCGCCGCCCAGCGGGACGGCGCCGCGATCGGTGCGCAACAGGACGTCCGGGTCGAGCACCGCGAGCAAGGCATCGAAGTCGCTGCTCTTCGCCGCGGCCAAGAAGGCTTCTACCGCGAGCCGTGCGTGGTGCCCCTCTTGCGCTGGCTCGCGAAGCGCGCGGGCGACGCTCGACACACGACGTCGGGCTCGCTGCTCGAGCTGACGAACGGCCGGCGGCGCGCGCTCGACGATCGCTGCAATCTGCTCGAAGGGGACGGCGAACATGTCGTGCAGCACGAACACGACTCGTTCCGCCGGTGTCAGCGTCTCGAGCACCACCAGCAGGGCCAAGCTGATCGTGTCTGTCTGCGGCACGTGACGCGTCGGGTCGCCTTCTTCGTGGCGTGCTACCAGTGGGTCGGGGAGTCGCGGCCCGAGCTGCTTGTCTCGCCGCGACTTGCGCGCGCGCAGCGTGTCGAAGCACGTGCGTGCGACCGTCGCCAGCAGCGCAACAGACAGCTCGTCGAGGGTGTCGACGTCTACCATTCGCTCGCTCGCGCGCGAGCGGACCGAGCGTTTTGTCCCGCGCGAGACGAAGCCAAGCTTGGTGCACCACGTCGTCGGCCTCGCTGAGCGTGCCGAGGAGACGGTAAGAGAGGCGCAGCA
This sequence comes from Pseudomonadota bacterium, assembly GCA_041179425.1. Classification (GTDB taxonomy): domain Bacteria; phylum Myxococcota_A; class Polyangia; order Polyangiales; family DASUME01; genus DASUME01. The sequence goes on from JBEGTL010000823.1 coordinate 1,418, forward strand.
GCAGACCACGGTGCTCCTCGAAGCGCGCGGCCTCCGCTCTGGATTCAAACATCGATCACATTCCTCGCGGCGATCCGTCAGGTCGTGACCGACCGACCGAGCCTTTGTGCCAGGCACAACCAGCTTTGCCGCACGTCGCAAGGTGTCCTCACCCCAAACAGTGGTCGGAATCGGTGAGTACGCCGAGTAAGCGTGCTCACCGTCAGCGGCGCGCAATGGGTTAAAAATGATTGCATGCGCGAGTCGCTATCGAGCTTGCTCCCCGTTTAGGGCAAAGATAGAGGCGTCGATGTCTTCCTCTTCTTTCGTTGTGAGTCTGCTCGTCGTCGCTGTGTGGGTGCATGCCTCCGGATGTGGGCGCTTCGGCGTGGAGCTGGTTGCCGACGAGACACGAAGCGAGTCTCCCAGCACCTCCGTCGATGCGTCCATCGACGTCCTCGACGCCGGTGCGCCCATTCAGAGCGAGCCCGACGCGGTCGTGTCTGCACCCGTGTGTCAGGCCGGCTTCGCGGACTGTGATCGCGACGTGAGCGCGAGCTGTGAGACGGACCTCGCCACCACGGCCAACCACTGCGGCAGCTGCGGGAACGTCTGTAGCTACGAGCACGCCGGTGCGTCGTGTCGAGCGGGGCGCTGCGCTCTCGGTGCGTGCACCGTCGGCTACGCGGACTGCGACGGAGACGCTCAGAACGGCTGTGAGGTGAGCGTCGACACCGCGAGCAACTGCGGCGCCTGCGGGAAGGTCTGTAGTGCGAGCGGCGTCGCGCCGCTGTGCACCGCCGAAGGCTGCGGAACGGCGTGCGACGTGACGGGGACCTGGGCCGTGTTGGTCGACTTCCAGGTGACGTGGGATGCGCAGTCGGTCGTTGCGGCCGGCAGCGGGCGCCTGCGTTACTGGCAGCGCCTGGAGCTCGAGCACGGGCGCGGCGGCGTGAGTGGCACGGCCACCTCGTGCGGCACGGCGTTGCCCAACTCCAAGACCGCGCTCGGCGGCGGGGAGACCTTTGGCAGTGTGCATCCCGCCAGCTTGTTCGACGTGGAGCCGTCGTCGTTTGCGCCGGTTGCCGTGGCCATGGCGCTCAGCGGCGAGGTGCCGGGGTCGTCGTTCATGCTGCCCGCATTCGCGATGACCCGCGGCATCGTCTTGAGCAACCCGCTGACCGACCTGTGGCCGACCTCCGCATACGGGGTGATCGCCTCGCTCGACGAAGACAAAGACGGTCAGGTGGGCATCACCGTGCCCTTCAAGAACGGCGAGGGCGTGGTCTATCCCGCGCTCGACTTGTTGCGCGCCACACGCGCCGACCAATCCTACTCGGCCGATCGCTTCATCTACGGCGCAACGGGGAGCCTACGCAGCTGCTTGCGCGCAGAGGGGACGGCCGACGTGAGCACCTTCGACGCGCGCATCTTGGCGTGCCGCGTGTCAGGCCTCGGCCCGTGTTCCCTTCGCCAGCGCGACCTGCTCGACAGCAACGTGCCCGTGTACGTGCCGAGCAACGGCCGCTTCTCGATGGTTCGCCTTCCGCCTTCGGCCAGCTGCGTCGCGGTGCGCGCGGCGCTGCCCTGAGCAGCGCGCGTGCGGAGCTCACCCCGCGCACTCCATATAGGTGTCTCGTCCGTGGCTGACGCACGACTGCAGCGCTGCCGTTCAGCGCTGCGGTGTTCGGCG
>JBEGTL010000824.1:0-3084 GCA_041179425.1 Pseudomonadota bacterium
GCTTGGGCGCGAGGCCGCTCAGGATCTCGGCAGTCGCCATGAGAATGGCAACGTGACCGTCGTGTCCACAAGCGTGCATCACGGGGCCCACCTTCCCGCGATACTCGCCCTTCGCTTTTGATGCGAACGGTACGTCGGCAGTCTCTTCGGCGGTAAGCCCGTCCATGTCGGCGCGCAGGGCCACCACGCGACCAGGCGACCCGCCCGTGAGCACGCCCACCACGCCCGTGCGCGCCACGCCCGTGCGCACCTTGAGGCCCAGCGCCTTGAGGTGTTTTGCGACGATGTCCGCCGTGCGTACCTCGCGGTTGCCGAGCTCGGGATGTTGGTGAAGGTCGCGACGCCAGTCGATGAGCTTGCTCTCGATCTGCTTCGCGCGTGCGTCGATGTCCTTTCGCAGGGCAGACCCGCTGTCTGCGGACGCCGTCGCCGAACAGGCCATGACCAACACACTCAGCATCCACACGCACGGCAGCTGATACGCGGCTCTACCCATGCCCAGGCGTATCACATTGCGCACAGGCCGTCGGACCGGGTCTAATTTCGGAGACGCCCCTTGGCGAAGAGCTTTCGCGCGGCCGCAAACGCGCGCAGACCGAGGGGCGGCTCGCGGCTCACGCGCGCTTCTTGTCCGTCGCGCAAGAGCTCGTGCATCCGGTCGAACACGGCCTCTACCGCCCAGTCGTGCCCGTGGGCGACGAACAGCTGCCACACCGTCCAGTTGGGTAGCGTGAGCTGCGCGTCGAGATCGTGCGTGACCACCACACGCTCGGCCTCGCTGTGGAGCTGGAAGCCGTGGTGACCACGAAAGCCCGCGGTCTCGATGCGTGCACGCAGCGTGCGCCCGTCCCATTGGTCGACGAAGAACGAAAACGGACCGTGACCAAAGCGTGTGCCCACCACAAACCCCTGTGCCCCGTGCGGACTGCGTCGCCAGCCGTGCAGAGCGCGGGGCACCGCGTCGAGCGGCCCCCCACTCCAGAGCGCGTCGATGGCGGCGACCACCTCCGCGAGCGGGGCCACGAAGCTACGAACGTGCGTGTGTCGAATCGCTTTCTCCATACGCAACCGTATGGTCGATCCAAAGCGGATGTCAATACGGTGGCGTATGGTAGGCTCCTCGCGATGGCTGAAAAGGATCCGCTGGGCACCGAGGCGTGGACGGTCGCGGCGCTCGCCGCGCTCACCGAGGGGGGCCTCAAAGCCGTGGCGGTCGAGCCACTTGCGCGCGCTCTCAAGGTGACCAAAGGCAGCTTTTACTGGCACTTCGCCAATCGCGACGCACTGCTCGCCGCGGCGCTCGAACGGTGGGAGAGCACCCAGACCGAGGCGCTCATCGTTGCGGCGTCGGCGGTAGAAGACCCGCGCGAGCGGCTCGCGTCGCTGGTGGAGAGCGCCCACCGTTCTGCGCGCGGCCTACGTCTTACCCGAGCGCTGGCGGCTGCGGCGGAGCATCCGATCGTGGGGCCGGTGGTACGCCGCGTGAGCGAGCGACGCCTGTCTTACCTGGCCAAGTGTTTTGTTGCGCTCGGGCTCGATACACGCGCGGCCAAACACGCCGCGCGTATGGCGTACGCCGCCTACCTGGGCCTCGCCGAGCTCGACGCGCTGGGGCTCGGTCTGCAGAGCAAGGCCGAGCAGCGCGCGTACCTCGATCAGCTGCTCGCGGTGTTGCTGCCCCAACCTCGACGCGCGCGGTGACTACATCCCGGTGTTGGTGCTGTCGGGGTACACGCGCGGGAAAAAGTGCACCGCGGTGGAGCGGTGCGGGAACCCGAGCACGCGGAACTCGTTGAGCAACAAGTTGCCGGCCCAGGTCTGCAGCGTGACGAGCTTGGCAGGTTTGACGTTGATGATCAGGGCCGAGCCGAACGCCTCGGTGGAGGTGGCGTTAGGGTTGAGCTGACCGTCAGACCCGAAGTACAGCACCTCGGTGCCGTCGATCTTGTCGGCCTCGGCGACCCGCACCTGCACACCCACGGCGGCTTCGTTCTGGCAGTTGACGACGACGGCCGTGATCGACGCAGCGTTGGGGTTGCGGACACGCGGTGGATCGAGCAGCGCAGTGAGGCTGGGCGACACCGAGATGGGCAGCGTGGCGAGCGTAGGCAGGTTGGTGACGTCGTGTGCCGTGCGCGCCGAGTACTGGTCGAGCGGAATGAGGCCGGAGTCGAGCGGGAAGTCGATCTTGAGGCGGATCGGCGTGTCTTGCGGCACGCCCGTCACGGTGAGCTGGCCGGCATCGAGGTCGTAGTTCATCGCGGTGCCGGGAAGCGGACGCGCGCACTCAGGGTCGAACGAAGGGAGCAGACACGCGTGCGCGCTGATCTCCGGAACCGGCTTGCGCGTCGAGAAGTCGATCACACGTCCGGTCAGCGTGGCCGTGGGCAGCATCGCCGGCGGACGCTCGTCGGACTGTCCGGCGCAGCCCCAGACTTTGTCCTCGCAGCGGCCGGCGTTGCACTCGATGGTCGGGCTGAGGCTGTTGCAGTCGGACACCTTGCTGCACGCGGCGCCGACGGAGTTCACCGTCGCGCAGTACCCGTTCAAGCCGCAGACAGTGGACTGGTAGCGCGCACCGCGGCCCTTGCACTGCTCGTCCGAGGTGCAAACCGGCTGCACGCAAAAGGTGTCGACACACGACACACCGAGGTTTTCCCCGAAGCGACTCACGCAGTCGTCGTTGGTCTTGCACTGCGTCACCGCGGTGTCGTTGATGACGCTGCAGCCAACGCCGGACGACGACAGCAAGAGCGCTGCCAACACTGTGGCGCGCAGCACAGCAGCGTCGTGCGCGCGTATCCCGACAACACCCATCGTGCCCCCCACGCGTGTCCAAAACACAAACTCTACAGATGCCGAGAAGAGTCTCGCCCGGCGGGCGAGGTGTGCACTCAGAAGCTGCCACGCATCACGAGCGAGCGAGCTCCCACGCCGAGCCGTAGGCCCGCGTGCCGCGCGCCACGCTGACTCGCCTTGTGCTCTGCACGGTCTCTGCCCGCCAGCCACAGCACGGTGCCCAGCACGGTGCAGGCGGCACCGGCACCGATCAGAACGTCGGTGGTGAGCGAGAGCATGTCCACT
>JBEGTL010000825.1:0-3078 GCA_041179425.1 Pseudomonadota bacterium
AGGGGTCAAACTCCGCCCTCTGCTGTCTCGCCATTTCTGCGCCTCCTGTAGGTGGGGCGCGGAACATCGCCCATCACTGGGCGCGCGAGGAAGACGCGGTCAGGCGAGTGGGTACCCCCTCACGCGCGCAGAAAGCCGCCGCGCTCAACCCCGAGCGCCGCCACGACGCGAGCACCTCGCGCGCCTTCGGCTCCTTCCACTGCGTCCACCGCCGACCTGATGACAGCCCACTTGGACTCTTCTTGACCTTGCTCATGCACTCCTCCGGAGTGCACCCTCAGGGCCTAGTCAGCTCGCTGGGAAGACGCCGATCGCGGAGGGGTTACTTTGGACATCGAAGGCGCCGCCGTGAAGCGAGAGACCGCTGCGGAGTTGCAGCTCACCGTGGGCGGTGTTGCTGTCGGCGGCGCCGGGCTCATACGCCCCCTCAGGCGTTCGACGAATTCTTCGGGATACTGCTGCCGTCACGACTATGCGTTCGACATCGCAGTGCGCAATCTGGGCAACGAGCGCCTTAGCGGCTACCACGTGGACGTTGAGTTTCCGACGCGCGCGCTCGAGCACCCGGAAACGCACGGCGCCTACGTCCGCGGCCGCAGCACCAAGACGCTCGCCTTCTTCCGTGCGAGCAACGACCGAGCTGCTGAGCTTTTTCCCGATGACGCACCGGTCGTGCTCTCGATTCCCTACTACGTGGATGATGCGATGTTTTGGAATCGCGATGCAGCCGAACACGTCTACGAGCAGCGGGTGCGCGTTACGCTGTATCAGCCCGGCCTACCGCCTGTAACCGTCGAAATGCAGTTCGAGCGGCTCAGCAACTTCTAGCCGTCCTGCTCGGGCATGAGTTGATCACCGCGCCCGCGCGGTTGGCAAAAACGGCGCCGGGACCTGGCACCCTGCCGGAAACTTCTGACTAGCGCTAAACAGCATTAGCGCTACTCAGCACCAGCGACGGGGAAGGGCGACTGCATCACGGGCTGGTAGTTTCATCGCGCGTCGTAGTATTTGCGGTTTCTTGGCTGCCGGCGTGGCTGAACAGGGACGTGCATCGACTCGACGTGTTGGGAGAACTCGCGGTACTCCATGTCCTCGCCGTGCACGTAGTAAAACGCGCACCCGTCGCGATAAGACAGCGCCGGCCCGTCGGTTCGGTGAAACCGCAGGCGACCGCGCTCGTCCGCCTCCGTGTGCATTTCACACGGGCGATCACTCACTACCGCGAAGTCGCGGTACTCCCAGCACCACCCCGTCGCACCGGCATCCAGGTACACCTCGACCTTGTGCCGAAGGGCCGTTGTAGCTTCGAGGCCACGCTGCGCGAGCAACCAGCGTCGAGCCTCGAGCTCGGCAGGCGCGCGCTGCCCGCTGGAGGGCAGGGATAACGACTCGGGACGAGATAGGACCAACTCGTCGATCGGAGTCGCAACGCGGCTCGAGAGTGCAGTGCGAAGTGCGCGCTCGGACTCTGCTTTGATCATCTCCCGATTTGCGCTCGGAAGACGGGCCCAATGCCGGCACGGCGAGAGCCTAATCGTATCGCGCCCGATCAAGCGACGAACGCCATCGGCCAGCGAGGCGCCGAAAGGACGCACCAGACCGCGCTCGAGAGCACGCTCGAGGGGGTCACGTGCTTCGAGCCATTTCGCGAGCGCTTCCAAGGGGCGCAAGAGCAGCAGAAGCAATAGGTCTATCAGGCACAGCCCCAAATAGGGAAGAGAGTTCCGCGAACCAGGGATTGCACGTTCTGCCTCGAAAATGAACCGGGCGAACGCCGCGCTCATTGTGACGATGAGTGCGAGTGGCGCCATGGCGTGCTGCTCTGTCTTCCGGGTGCGAAAGAAGCGAGGCGTCACGAAGCCGACACTCGTACCAAAGCAGAGTCCGCCTCTGAAGGTCGCGAACGGTACCACCGCGTCCGTGAGCGATCCCCCCAAGACGCCCCCGACGACTACCCAGAGCAGAGTCCGTGTGCACAGCTGAACCAGACGATGGTCGAGAAGCGACAGCAGACGAACCTGCAACGGTGCTTCTGACGACGGGAACACCAGCGGTGGCAATAGGCGCTGTTCGCGGAGTGTCTCGAGCGCTTCTGCGATGCGGCTTGCAGCTAGTTGCCCCGCCGTCGGCGATCCCACGAAAATCACATTGCCGTGCCAAGCTCGACCAGCGCTCTTGCAGCGCTCTCGCAGTGCACGCGTGATGCGCGTTCGCTCATCATCGTCAAGTGGTGTGCAGTCGAGCGCCCGCGCCGTGGCGGCAAGCCGGTATTCCTCGATCGACTTCCATTCCGAATGCGTAAGTTTCTCGTCGTCTCGCATGCTTCGTACTCTGTTACCGTGGGGCTTGCGGTCCGCGCTCTTGCGACGCCGTCGACAAGCAATTTACGAGACAGCGCGCCGTCATCATAGCGCGCGTAGCTCGGACGACGCTACGGGGTCTGGATGGCTCCAGCGTCGGCAGCTGGCGGCGATCGAGTACGTGCGCGCCGAGAACCAAGTGCTGGGCGAGCGCCTCGGCGACCGGGGCCCGAGCCTGCCCCGCTTTGGTGGACACCCGACAAGGGACTACGCTCCGGGAGTGCCGCCGATGCAACAGCGAAAGTCGCACACCGATTCGTTCAAGAAAGACGCCGTACGCCGCTGATGGCGCGCGGCTCGAAGACCGTCACCCAGCTGGCCGGGGAGTTGGGCGTCAGCCCCAGCATGCTCCATCGCTGGCGTGATCGCTTCGAAGCCGAACTCGACGACGGCGTCCCGCAGAAAAGCCAAGGCGAGCGCGAGAGCAGCTACGCCGCCGACTGCGCGACCTCGAGGCCGAGAACACGCTGCTAAAAAGAGTGGAGGCCCTCTTCGCCAAGGACGTGAAGTAGCCGTGTTTGAGCTAATTCATGCGGAGAGGGAGGCGCTCCACGCGCGCCCTGCGCCCTGCGCCCTCGTCTTGACGGCGTGCGGCCCAGCAAGAAGCGCGTGGCGCGGGTCATGCGGTCGATGGGCCTGCGCGCACGCATGCCGCGGCGGTTTCGCAAAACCACCGACTCGCGGCATACCAAGCGCATCGCGCCGAACCTACTCGAGC
>JBEGTL010000826.1:0-3077 GCA_041179425.1 Pseudomonadota bacterium
GCCCGCGTGTGACCAGCGCTTCAAGCACCCGATCCGCGAGCGGACGGTTCTGGTGCAGGCGCATCACGCCGCGCGCGGGTTCCATGTCGGCAATGCCATGGCGCAGCATCGACACGAGCGTCCCTACCAAGCCACGGTCGAGGGTCTGGAGCGAAAACGGCGTGACGCTTGTCGCCTCGACCTCTCGATAGAAGCTCTCGTGATAGGCGACAAAGCGCTCGTAGTGCGAGCGATCACGCGGCCGGGCGCTGTTCAAGCACGTCACCACGAGGCCTGGATATGCGCGTCCGACGCGACTGGTCGCCTGAATGTACTCGCTCGTGGTCTTGGGTTGGCCGGTCACCACCATCAACCCAAGGCGATCGACGTCAAGACCGACTGAGATCATGTTCGACGCGAGCACGGTATCGAGCGGTGACGCGCCTTCCGCTTGATCAGCGCGACGCGTCGAAAGCCGGCTCTTGGTCTCTTTCACGCGCTCGGTGGATTCGCGTGAGGTCAGCTCGGCAGGCAACAGGAGCTTGCGGTCCGCCGCCCATGGGTGGGGTCCGACGAAGTGGTGCGGACGCTTGCCGTCGGAGAAGTCCTTCACGCGCGTGTTGACTTCGTCTTCGACGAGCCGCCGCATGCCGCCTAGCTCGCGCAACGAGTTGAAGTACCCGATGAGCGTCATGTACGGGTCGACTGGCTGCTCGAGCGGCCCCTTCGGATCGAAGTACTTCTGTGCGGCTGCGAGCAGGGTCGCGTAGGTCCGCACGGAGATAGCGCGTAGCGCACGCCCAGGCGCGGACACGCCCACATACAGCCGCCCAGGGCTTTTCTTGTCGATGGCAGCAAAGAAGTTCTCGCCATCGTCGACACCGCGCGGCGGAAAAATCGCCATCTCGCGGTCGAACAACGCTTTGATCTGTTCGCGCGCTCGGCGCACGGTGGCCGTCGAGCAGACGACCTTGGGCACGAGACGTTTGCCATCTAGCTCGCGCTCGCAGAGGTAATCGATGGCGGTCTCGTACAAGCCGACCATCGTGCCCAGCGGACCCGAGATGAGGTGCATCTCGTCTTGAACGATTAGCTCCGGTGGATATAGCCCCGCGGGCAGAACGATTGCGCCCTTAGGCGGGGTGTGCATCACACCATAGGCGCGGCGGCCGTCGAGGTGCGAGGCTCTACCAAACAACATGCCCGCGTCGCCGCGCCACGGCATCATTGCAAATTTGTCGACGGTCGCGACCAGGAAGTCTGGCAACTCACGATAGATCTGCTCGTCGACGAACAAGACAGGAAGGCCCTGCCCCGCGCGCTTGCGCTCGGTGAAGAGACAATCGCTGCCTTCGCAGTAGACCACCACGCGTGTGAACTTGGTCTTGCTGGGTTTACCCTCGTCGTCGACCAGCTTGATGTTGTGAATCTTGATGGCCTCGCCGCACCACGGGCACGACGACAGCGGGAACGGCGAGTCGGTGCGCCCCGGCGTGAAGTCATGAAGCACGGTGTGCACTTCGTTCAGCGTGTTGGCGGTCGCGGTCTTTCCCACCCACAGCCCGACTGCGAAGCGCACGTTGCCCAGCATCTTGGGCGCTTTTCGTCGCATCTCCTCAAGCACGCATATCAATGTGGCGGCACGACCGAGCTGATCGAGCGTGAGCAAGCGCAACGTGTAACGCAATACCACCGCGACGCCGCGCCCTTCATCGGCACGCTCGCGGCCACGCATACGACGCAGGATCAGCGTGAACGCGATCAGGCCCAGGTACGCTTCCGTCTTGCCACCGCCCGTGGGGAAGTAGATGAGGTCGGCCACCTTGCGGTCGTCGTGATTGGGGTTCGCCACCGAGGCAAGGTTCAAGAGCAAAAATGCCAGCTGGAACGGCCGCCACTCGGGTTGTTTGCCTTCGGTGTAGCGCCGATCCTCGCGCGTGCTGTCGGCCTGCAGTGCGGCGACATGCATCGCGTAGTTCGCCCACTTGAAAGCGTCACGCACGACCTCGTCCTTGACCAAAAGCTCGATGCCCTCCTGCATGCGTGCGCGCACGCGCGCTGCTTCGGACACGAGAGCGTTGCGTGTCTTCTCCAACTCGGCACGCGGCAGTGACCGATACCGCTGCCTCTCGATCCACTGCCCGTAGACCTCAGTAAGCGGCGAGAGGGCGTTGGACAAGCCGGTACCATCCAGCTCGTAGAGCTTGAGCATCTCGGTTTCGAGCCCGCTGACTTTCTCATGCTTGACGCGCGGCACCTCGTAACGTGGCAGCTGCGTCGTCGACAATGCGTGCACGCGACCATCTGCATCAAGCGTGGGTGCCTGGACGCTCGTGTTGTGGCCAACAGCCCACTCCACACGATCGCGGAACTGCAGCGCGAGCACGCGCTGGTCCGCATCGTTGCCCGCCTCACCGCGGCGATTCGGCCGCTCCACAAAGCCGCCGGCATATCGCAGCGTGAAGCCCACCTGGAACACGAAGTTGATGTCGCGGTCTTTCTCGAGCGCCGGGCGATCGTTCACCAAGAACAAGCTAAGCACACGTGTGCCGCGCTCGAGTCCGTCGAGGTCGGTTTGTCTCAGCTCGCCGCGAAAGCACAGCCCAGTGCTCTCGCTCCACCGAATACCCTCCCGCGCCGCGAGCTTCTTCGGGTCGAGCGGCACCTTCACGTTGTAAGGCCCACGTGGCATCCGCTTCCAACCAGCTCGCGTCTTGTCGGTGTGGTCCTCAGCAACGGGCTCCGGCACGTAGTCGGCCCACTGCACTTGCACCTCGACATGGTCGGAGCCGTCGATCGCACCGGGCGGCAAAAACACCGACAGACCCATCGAAGCCGGAAAGTGCTGGCGGCGTTTGGGCTCAGGCTCATCGACGCCCGCGTCCTCGGCTTGCGTCTCGCTGCCAGCAGCCAGCTCGCCTTCGGCATCGGTGTCGTCAGGCTCGGGTGCGCGATCGAGTGCCGGCGCCAGGAACCCTGTGAAGTACCAGCGCGATGGTGGCAGCGGCAGCACTTCGCTGCCCGAGCCGGGATGACCTGGCGGCAGGAACGGGCCGATCAGATCAGCTTCCAGCGCCTCGACCAGGCGCGCACGTACG
>JBEGTL010000827.1:0-3040 GCA_041179425.1 Pseudomonadota bacterium
CCGCCGACGCGACCCGAAAGCGGCATCCGGACCGGTGATGCTGCGGACCTCAGCCCGAACCAGACTTGCGATCTCGTCAACCTGGCAAGACTTGGGAGGAGATGGAGGACGCGGAGCGATGCGCGAGGATCGTTGCTACGAGTTCGTCGGCGCGTGTTGGCGAGCCACGTAGAAGCTGGAAGAGCGCGCCTTTTCGCGCCTGCAGCTTGATGGCGAGACAGCGGCGCGCGGGCTGATCGCCCTCACATAGCGTCGCGCATGCGCGCCCGATCGTGATGGCGTAGAAGGGCGCGCTGAAGGACGGGGCATCGGCATCTCGCCGACGGAAAAAGTGATGGCGAGCGCTTCTTTGGACGGATCCGCTCGCCATCGTGCTCCGAGAAGTCTTGCGAGACCGAAGCGGTGGAAGGTTGATCCGTACAGGGGTCACGATCAAGTCGTGGATCGCACAGACCCCGTCGGTCGAAGAGGTTCGACCATCTCGGTGCGCCGGCTGCGGTGCGGCGAGCCGGCCCGTCGGCGGTTGCCTGGTGGTCCACGGCCAGGGGCTGCTCCAGCGCCAGGTGCGGGGCGTGCTCGAGGTGGACGGCGCGCCGGGCGTGGTGGCGATCGCGGTGCGGCGATACGAGTGCCAGAGCTGCGGGGCCGTGATGACCGTCGTGCCGGCGGGAATGCTCGCGCGCCGGCAGTACTCGGCGTCGTCGATCGCGCTGGCCCTGTACCTATGGCTGGTGCTCGGACTCTCGGACCGGCTGGTGCGCGCGCGGGTCTGCGCCTGGCAAGTTCGAGGTCGCAGCGGGCGCGGGTGGGCGCAGCTCTACCGCTGGGCGCGCGGCGCCGCGCGCGTGTTCGGGCTGCCGCGCGCAGCAAGCACCAGCGCGATGCGCGTGCTCACCACTCTTCGCGCGCTGGCGCCCGTGGCCCTGAGCGCGTCGCCGATCGCGCTGCAGGTCTTCGAAGGAGCTGCCCGCACGCGGTGATGTCCATACCAGACGGTCGCGGAGGCCAGTCGTCCCCACCGAAGAAGTCAGGGGCGAATCAGCGTGAAATCAGCGATTTCTTGCACGCACTCCCGAACAAGGAGCTGCGAAAGGAACGACCGCTGAATGAAAGACCTGACTCCGAAGGACCATGCTGAGGCGGTGGCGACGTTTCGCCACGCAGTCATCGGCCCCGTATGCGCACGCGAACTGTCGCGTGGCGACCTCGCGGCGGCGCTGCGCGAGATCTCGCAGACACGCGTGCGACCGCCACAATCCAAGCTCACCAAGATGTACTCGGTGCCCACCCTCGAGCGCTGGCTCTACGCCTATCGACGCGGTGGCCTGCCCGCGCTTCGGCCACGTGGCCGCAGTGATCGTGGTCGCGGCCGCGACCTGACTAATGAGCTTCGCCAGCTGATCTGCGACATCCGGCGAGCGTACCCGAATGCGTCCGCACGCCTCATCGTGCGCACGCTCGAAGCGGATGGCCGTCTCGAAGCGGGCACCATCAGGCCCGGCACGGTGCGCAAGCTGCTGCGTCAAGAGGGCCTCGACCGCATTGCCGTCCGCGATGGCGCGGGCAGCACGACACGTCTGCGTTGGCAGGCGGCGGCGCCAGATGCGCTCTGGCACGGCGACGTCTGCCACGGCCCGACGCTGTGGCTCAGCGGCGTGCGCACACCGCTGCGCATTCACGGAATGCTCGACGACTGCTCACGCTACGTCGTCGCGCTCGAGGCGCACGCGAATGAGCGCGAGGAGGACATGCTCCGCGTGCTGACCAGAGCGCTGCGCTTGCACGGAAAGCCCGATGTTCTGTACCTAGACAATGGTTCTACCTATCGCGGCGACGTACTGCGCATCGCCTGCTCGCGCCTCGGCATCAGCCTGCTGCACGCACGACCCTACGATCCGCAAGCGCGCGGAAAAATGGAGCGGTTCTGGCGGACGCTGCGAGAAGGCTGCCTCGACCACCTCGGCGAGGTCGGCTCGCTTGAGGACGTCAATCAGCGTCTCGCTGTTTTTCTCGAGCGCTACTATCATCATGAGCCGCACGCCGGCTTGATGGGACGCGCACCGACGACGGTCTACGCGCCCTCTACGCGCGAGCCCAATCATGTCGACGAGGCCCACCTACGTGAAGCGCTCGCCGTGCGAGAGCGCCGACGCGTGCGACGCGACACCACGGTGTCCGTGCTGGGCGGTATTTATGAGCTCGAACAAGGCTTTCTCGCAGGGCGCGTCGTCGACATCGTCTACTCGCACTTCGACGACCCCGTTCAGCCCGAGGTCGAGTACGAAGGCAAGAGGTACGCGCTCGCTCTCGTGGACCCGATCAGAAACGCGCGGCGCGCGCGCTCGTCGCGGCGGCCGGACAGCGACGGGCCGGCAGTCGCCGTCTCCTTCGACCCGTCATGCACGACGACCGTCGACGCCACCGATGATGACGAGGAGGACCTCGATGCGATCTTCTGACCTCGGCTGGTTCGGCTTTCAAACGCCTCCGTTCTCGAAAGAGATCGGTGACGACGACCTCTGGCTGCCAACCTCGAAGACCGAGCTGATCGATGACCTCACCGACGCCATCGAATCACATGCAACCGTCCTGCTCACCGGCGAACCCGGTGTCGGCAAGACGTGCGTGCTCCGTGCGCTTCGGCGACGTCTGTCGCCGGAGACCTTTCGGCTCACGTACTGTCACAACGCGACCCTCGGTCGTCGTGACTTCTATCGTCAGCTCTGCGTCGCGCTCGGCCTGACGCCCTCTGCCACGGCCGCTGCGGTCTTCTTCGCGGTGAGCACCCACGTCGAAGAGCTTGGACGAGAACGAGTGCATCCGGTCTTTCTGCTCGATGAAGCCCACCTCCTTCATCAAGACGTGCTCGACCATCTTCACATCCTGCTCAACTACCAGTGGGACAGCCGCTCGCTGTTGTCCCTGGTGCTCGTCGGGCTGCCTGAGCTCGAGAGCCAGCTTGAGCGACGTCGCAACCGCTCGCTCTTCTCCCGCATCCATCACCGCTTTGCCGTCGACGACGCCAGCGCCAACGACATCT
>JBEGTL010000828.1:0-3018 GCA_041179425.1 Pseudomonadota bacterium
AGCATGTCCTGGTCGGCGTCGAGCGCGATCACGTGGGCGCCACGCCGGAGCAGCGCGCCGGTCAGCGTGCCGAGCCCAGGCCCCAGCTCGATGACGGTCTCGTGCTCAGCCAGCGCGAGGGCGTCGGCGATCTTCTCGACGGCCGAGCGCGCGACCAAGAAGTTTTGCGACATGCCGCGCTTGGCGCGCAGCCCATGCCGCGCCAGCACGCGACGTGGGTCTTCCCAGACAGGCAACTCGTTCATGCGACGCGGGCGCTTTCGGGCTTTCGCCGGTTGGCCGTGAGCGCCAGCTGATCGGGGGCGACCAGGCTGAGCGACACGCCGAGCGGACCTAGCTGCTGCTTGGCCTCGCGCAAGCGGCGCTGCTCTGCACGCCCGTAGATGGCGCGCAGATCGTGCTCGAGCCCGCTCTCGGCCGGCCGCGTGAGTGCCTCGGCGTGCGGCACCAGGACGTGCAGCGAGTGGCCTCGCCGGGTCAGCAGGCGTGCGGTCGCGTGCAGGGGGGCGTAGTCGACGATGCCGTCGAGGTCGGTGATGAGCACGATGGAGCGCGGCACCCGCGTGTTGCCTGCTGCGAGCTGAATGCTGCTGGCCAGACAGATGGCCTTGTCGCCGCCCGGTGGCTCGCTCTTGTGCGGCAGCTCGATGCCGCGCTCGCGACAAAAACGCCGGAAGACCGCGCCCGCTTGCGTAGGAGCCAGCGGGAGGTCGCCCGCCTTGGTGGGCGTGAGCCCGCGCAGGTAGTGCGCGAGCTCGGTGGTGTCGAAGGTGCTGCGCCTTCCGTGGGCGAAGTCGACGCCGTCTTGTTGGCGCACGTAGCGCGCAACGAGGCTGGCCACCTCGTGATCGTCGAGCGCGGTGAGGTCGGCGTCGACCACCTCGGTGCTGGCGAGCAGCGCGTCGTACACACGGATCAGGTGGGCCGCGCCGTCCCCGGCCTGCACGTTGGCCAGCACACGACCGTCGACGGTGATGAGGCCGACGCGATCGCCGCGGTCGAGCCAGGCGCGCGAGTGCGCGACGCAGAGCTCGAGCGCGAAGTCGAGCTTGCGCTCGCCTGCCGGGCCGCCGCGCATGGAACCACAGGCGTCGAGCACCATTACGAGCGTCTGCTGCACCTCTTGGTCGACCTCGCGCACCACCAGGCGGCCGGTCTTGGCGCTGGCCTTCCAGGCGATGGACTTGAACGGATCGCCCGGCAAGAACTCGCGCAGCTCGTGCAGCTCGGTGCCGCCGCCACGCCGGCGCATGCGGTGGCGACCGGAGCGATCGAGCGGCAGGCCCGTCATCATGCCGAGCGTGCTCGCGCGCACCGCCACCGTGCGCGGGAGCACCTTGATGGCCAGCGCGTTGGGGAAGTAGAGCGGCACGTCGAACAGGCCGAGCGGGCCGCGCAGGCTGACCGCGAGGCCGTGCAGCACCACACGCCCCGCGGCCTGCGCGGTGAGTGTGAACGAGAACTCGTTGCGGGCGCGCGGCATGACCGAGATCGCGTGCGGCTCTTCGTCGAGCACCTTGGCGCCGTTGGCGAGCACGGGCGTCACGCGCGTGAGCTCGATGCCGTGTGAGCCGCGGTGGCGCACGTAGCAGCGCACCTGAAACGGCACGTGGGGCACCACCGCGCCGCTGACCGAGGTCTCGCGCGAAGCGAGCCACCACGCGAACTCGAGCCGCTGCGCGCGCACACGACGCCCCAGCGGCACGGTGGCCGAGAACACGGTCACCAGCAGCAGCGCCAGCGCCGAGCCGAGCGCCGTGGCGGCCCAAGACTTGGTGCTCAGACCCACCAGCCACATGCCGAGAACGCCAAAGAATGCAGCGGCCGCGCGGGTGGTGGGGATGGGTAACATCAGCGCGCGGCGTCCCAGCGGTGCGGGACCTGCTCGAGCGCCGACTCGATCACGGTCTCGCGCGCGAAGCCCTCCATGTCGGCCTCCGGCGTGAGCACGAGGCGGTGGGCCAGGACGGGCACGGCGAGTGCCTTGATGTCGTCGGGCAGCACGAACGCGCGACCGTTGACGAGGGCGCGTGCGCGCGACGCCTGCACCAGCGCGAGCGAGGCGCGTGGCGACGCACCCAGGTACACACGTGAGTGCTGCCGTGTGTAGTGAGAGAGGCGCACGATGTACTCGAGAATCTCGCTCTCGACGTGCACGCCGTGCACGAGCTCCTGCATGGCGAGGATCTCGCGCGGCTCGAGCACACGCCGAGGCGTGGGCGCCGGGTCCATGTGACGCAGCAAGATGTTGAGCTCGTCTTTGGCATCGGGGTACCCGATCAGGAGCCGAAACAAAAAGCGGTCGATCTGCGCCTCGGGCAGCGGGTAGGTGCCTGCCTGCTCGACCGGATTTTGGGTCGCCAGCACGATGAACGGCTGCGGCAGCGCGCGCGTGTCTCCCTCGATGGTGACCTGCGCTTCTTGCATGGCTTCGAGCAGTGCACTCTGCGTCTTGGCAGGCGCGCGGTTGATCTCGTCGCCGAGCACGATGTTGGCGAACAGCGGCCCCTCGCGCAGCTGAAACTCTCCGGACCGCGGTGACAGCACGTAGGTGCCCGTGATGTCGGCGGGCAGCAGATCGGGCGTGAACTGAATACGCCGGAACTGACAGCCGAGCGTCGCCGCGAACGCCTTGACCAGCGTGGTCTTGGCGACGCCGGGCACGCCCTCGAGCAACACATGGCCGCGCGCGAGCAGGCTGATCAGCAGCAGCTCGGCCACGTCTTTGCGGCCGACATACGCTCTCTGTACTTCTTGAACGACCAGCGCTGCGCGCTGTGACGCGAGCGCGAGTGCGCGCTCGTCGATTCGTCGCTGCTCCATCATCTCAGCCATTCCCGAGCCGGGTGAGCAGCTCTTCGCCCTGACGTACCACGTTTCGTAGCTCGCTCACGCGAATCCGGGGAGGCTTCGCGCGCGCCTCGGCACCGATTGCGAGCTGTTCGAGTCGAGTGAGCAGCGTGTCGAGTGCCTGCGCGTCTTCGCGAGCGAAGGGCGCGGCGCCTTCGGGCGTCTGCG
>JBEGTL010000829.1:0-3011 GCA_041179425.1 Pseudomonadota bacterium
GCGTGAGTTGAAACGAAGCCGGGAGCGGCTTGGCGCAGCACCTCGCTGTCGCCCGCATCGCGCGGGCGTGAGTTGAAACTGTACGACGTGCTCGCGTTGTCGACTCACCTTGGTCGCCCGCATCGCGCGGGCGTGAGTTGAAACCGTCCCTCGACGGGTTGCCGCAGCACGCGCGTCGTAAACCTCCCACGCCCGGCATGAATGCGTGAGCGCGCCCGGTCGATCATGCTCGGTGCATGTTGAAAACAAACGGACGGCGTCGGCGGAGCCGACAAGAGTGGATCGAGTTGGTCAGCGCGTGCGAACGCAGCGGCCTGAATCGTAAGGCATTCGCAGCCAGTGAGGGCCTGCAAGAGCGCACCTTCCTCTGGTGGGCATCGAAGCTCGCTCCAGCGCGTGCGGCAAAAGTGAGAGCGCAAAGTGGGTTCATCCCGGTGAGGGTTCGCAGTGACTTGAGAGTGGAGGAACCAGTCCGCAGCACGACGAGCATCAAGACGAGCACGATCGAGATCGTGCTGTCGAATGGAAGGCTGGTGCGCTGCGACCTCGCCCAGGCGAACGATCCGCGACTGGCGAATCTGGTGGCCCTTGCGGAGAGGGACGGCCGATGCTGACCCTTCCATCAAGCGTGCGGGTGTACCTGGCTGCTGACGCGACCGACATGCGCAGGAGCTTTGACCGACTCTCAGCAACAGTTGAAGGCGTGTTCGGCTTCGACATCACGCATGGGCACTTGTTCGTGTTCATCAATCGACGAGGTGACCAGGCGAAGTGTTTGTTCTGGGACCGCTCAGGGCTGTGCATTCTGCACAAGCGGCTCGAGGCAGGCACGTTTCGTCGTGTACGAGATGCGGCCTCTGGCGAGCTTCACATCGAGATCGACTCGGCGGAACTGGGCCTCATGCTCGAAGGCATCGACCTATCGAACGCGAAGCGACGAAAGCGATTTCGTCGCGGCCCATCAGACATCGACACGGGTGCTCCAGAAACGCCTTGATCGAAGCATGATTCGTGTATGCGGATCGGCGTGCTCGTGGTAGCTCTCGCTGGTCCATGAAGCGCGCAGTCTCGACAGTGGCGACGACGCAGGAAGTGTCATCTTCCGTGAGTGAGCTCGACACGCTGCTGAATGCGCCATCTGTCGAGGATGTCGAGAAGATCGTTTCGGCGTGGACGCGGCGCGCGGCCGAGGAGGCCGCCGCGCTGCTAGCGCCCGTCAGTGAACTCGCGCGGCGCGGTGAGCTCGAGGCTGCGCTCGCGGCGATGCAGGCGCTACTGACTGAGCAAGCGCTCGAGATTCAGCGGCTCAAGATGCTCGAGCGGCTTGCCAAGCGCCTTCGTTTCGGGCGGACAAGCGAGAAGCTCTCCGCCGAGGAGCTCGGGCAAGCCTATCTCGCATTCGGTGGGGAGCCGGCTGCAGATGGAACGATTCCCGATGAGCCCGCGGTGCCGACACCCGATGTCGCCGCCACCGAGCTCGAGGAGCCGAGCCCCGAGGCGGCAGCTCAGGGCGGCGAGGAGAAACCAGAACGTTCCAAGCCGCACGGCGGTGGCGGACGTCGCCCGCTGCCAGCCGACCTTTTACGCATCGAGACGCTCATTCGAGTCCCCGATGCCGAGCGAGCCTGCGTGCTGTGTGGGCGCGAGCGAACCTGCGTCGGCCACAGCGAGTGTGTGCGACTTGAATACGTGCCGGGCCATGTGGAAGCGCATGTCGAGAAGCGCGAGAAGATCGCCTGTCTGCCTTGTCGCATGGACATGGGCGTGGCGCCTCGCGAGGAGCCCAAGCGTAAGGTTCGCGCAGCGCCCTCGTTGCTCAGCGAGTTGCTGATTCTCAAGTGTGACGACGCGCTCCCGCTGCATCGAGTACGCGAGCAGTTCCAACGCATCGGCCTCGACATCCCAAAGAGCACGCTCGGTCGCTGGTGGGACTACGTCACCGCGCTGCTGGGTCCGCTGGCCGACGTCATCATGGGCCGCATCCTTGCTGACGATTACATCGGCGTCGACGACACCGGGCTGCTCTATCTCGACCCCACGGACGGTGGCAAGAAGCGCCCCGCGGCTAAAGGGCATCTGTGGTGTTTCGTCGATCAGGCATCGCTCGTTGGTTTTCGCTTCACGCGCACCTGGGAAGCCGACGAAATCGCCACCCATCTGACTTTGGCCGCTCGCTTCGTGCAGGGCGATGGATACGCTGGTTACGGCTCCGAAGTCGCCGTCGGCGAAGAGTTTCGCTCGCTCGTGCTCGACGAGTTCCGGCTCGGCTGCATGATGCACGCGCGGCGACCGTTCCATGAGCTGGTCGCCGCCAAAGATACGCGCGCGAGCGGCGCCTTGATTCTCTTCCAGAAGATCTATGCGCTCGAGGACGACTATCGAAAACGTGGTCTCGACCACGCGGCGCGGGGCAGGGAGCGTCAAGAACGCTCGCTGCCGCTCTTTGACGCGCTTTCCAAGTGGGTGGCGCAGCTCCATCCGCGTCTTCGACCCAAAGATCCGCTGGCCAAGGCCACCGCGTACTTCACGAACCAAGAGCCGTTCCTGCGACGCTGCTTTACCGACGGCCGATTCGAGATCGACACCGGTCGCGTCGAGCGCGCGATCCGTGAGGTCGCCTTGGGTCGCAAGAACTTCATCCTCACAGGCTCTGCCGCTGCGGGTGCTCGCCTCGCCACCGCCTACACCGTCGTCGAGAGCGCCCGACGCATCCTGGGCACGGAGCGCGTGCGCGACTACCTCTATGATGTCGTCGCTCGACTCGAGGCCGGCTGTCCGCTGCAAGACCTTCGCGGTCTCGTGCCCGACGTCTGGCTCGCCAACAAGACCGCCGAGAAGCGTGCTGACGAGCCCGTTGCTGCTGCGGCTTCCGCAAGCCACTGACCGCAGTCGGGCTCGGCGCGCTCGCGTCGCATTGTTGGCTGTCGGTTTCGTCGTCACCCCGGCACTGTAGCCATGCCGCCG
Source organism: Pseudomonadota bacterium (assembly GCA_041179425.1). Lineage (GTDB taxonomy): Bacteria > Myxococcota_A > Polyangia > Polyangiales > DASUME01 > DASUME01. The sequence goes on from JBEGTL010000829.1 coordinate 2,965, forward strand.
CGCCGCGCACTCATGCCGGGCGTGGGAGGTTTACGTGCATGCCTGGG
>JBEGTL010000830.1:0-3007 GCA_041179425.1 Pseudomonadota bacterium
GAGGTCGCGCCGCTTGGACGACGACGGCTCGGCCTCGGCCCGCACCGGCGCGACATCCACGACTGGTTCTTGCGTCGGCGCCGGGGTGACCGCGGGCAGTGGCGGTGGCGACTCCGGCGCCTCTGCAACCGCTGATGCTGGCGGTTTGGCGATCGGCGCTTGGTCTTTGTCGGCGCCGAGACGTCCCTCGGCCAGCGCGACCAGCGCGGGTTGGAACGCTGCCTGGTTGGCGCGCGCGCGAGCGGGCACCAAGGCTCGTGCGATGAGCCGCTTCTGCTCGACCTCGATGCGAGACAGCACCACCTTGTCGCCCTCGATGGCGACCAGCACCACGTCATTGGCACCGATCTGCGCACCCAGAGCAGACGCGTGCGCGACGGACAGCTCGCGCGCCTCTTGCTGGGTTGCGTAGCGCAGCACCAAGCGCGGGGTGCTCTCGACGACGCGATCGAACACCGTGTCGACAATCAAGCGCACCGGCGCATCGCCCAGCTGCACCACGTGCACGCGGCCCGGCCGCGAGCCGCACTCGACCTGGATGCGATACTCCCCGGTGGCCGCGCGATCGAGCTTGAACGGCGTCGTGCCCAGGTGCCGGCCATTGACGTACACCGAGCAGCGCTCGTCGGGCGCGCTTTGCACCTGCAGCGAGCCAAGGCGCATGCGGCGCAGTAGGTTGTCTGCCTCGGCCAGCACGCCCACCACGTTTGCGGGATGGGTCGCCTCACTAGGGGTGAGATCGGGCACCAGGCGGCGGCACTGCATGGCCTGCGCGAGCGCCGCCTCACGCTTGTGCTCTTGCAGCGAGCCGCGCACGAGCGACAGACAGGCGTTGAGCACGTTGCGCGCCGTGGCAGTCTCACGATTGAGCGACTCGAGCGTGCGCTCGGCCAGCGCAATGACCTGCTGCACGCTCTTTTTGGCGGCAGCGGTGCGCCCGTACGCGACGTGCTCGAGCGCTTCGCGCGCCGCCCGGGAGAGCGCCTCGACATCGGAAACCGTGGGCACCTGCGGGGGCCGAGAGCGCGCCACAAAACGGTCGCGCGCATCGTGCTGCGAGATGAGCGTCACATTCTCGTCGAGCAGGCCCGTCTCGACCGTGATCGAAGCGCTCGGCTCGTCAGCGTGGGAGCGGGACCCCGCGTCGGCCGTAAGGTCGCCCTCCCCCACCACGACCGGCACGACGACGACCTCACCGTACGGCTGTGCCCGCGCGGCCGGTGCGCCACAGAGCAGTGCGAGCAGCAGGCAGCCCCCCGCAGCGAGACGGCGCGCGGCGAGCCTGCTTGCAATCACGAGAAACGCGCTGGAGCCGACGGTGTTCACGATGGCGTGGAAGCTATCGGCCACGACCGCCGTGGAGTTGCCTCTGAATTGCAGGAGCATCGACGTGATGGCGCTTTTAGCACTTCGCTCGAGGTTCGCGGTCGCTTCGGCGAAAACCTGCTTGAGCCGCGCCCTCTGCGTGTCCATGCTGCAGAGCATGTACGCGGAGTCCAAGCGTCTGCTCCTGTTCGACGGAGTGTGTAACTTCTGCAACGAGGCAGTCCTGTTCGTCGTCGACCGCGATCCCAACGAGCGCTTCGTGTTTGCTGCATTGCAGTCGGACGTGGGCCTACAAACGCTGCGCGATCACAGCCTGGTCGAAAGTCGCGGGTCCGCACTTGCCTCGGTCGCGCTCGAGGGCGAGCCCGACCTCGACTCCATCGTGCTCATCGAGGGCGACCGTGCGTACACGCGCTCCACGGCCGCGCTGCACGTAGCCAAGGGCCTCAAGTGGCCCTGGCCGGTGCTCTACTACGCCTTCATCTGGCTGCCGGTCTCCCTTCGCGACGCGGGCTACCGGTACTTCGCCAGCCATCGTTACGCGTGGTTCGGCAAGAGCGACCAGTGCCGTATCCCCACGCCCGAGCTGCGGCGACGCATCCTCACGTCGTCCACCCCGTCTTCCAGTCCCGCCTGAGCTGGCGCATCGGGTCTGCGCCCGAGCGGTAAACGCGACGCAGGCCAACAAAGCGAGCGCCATGGGTCACGATCGGGGCCGCGGCGAAGCTGGCGCCAGCGAGACGGCACCGTCATACCGAGTGCAACGCATGCAGTATCAGATCGGGAACTTCGCCGAGGACACGGCCGTCACGCCGGACCTCACGCGTTCAGGCCGCTACACCGCCAATCTTTCGCCAAACTGGAACGTCCTGTACGTCTTTGGCGGCGTGAGCATGGCCACGGCCGTCAACGCAGCGCGCACCGCCGTCACGCAGCCTGGCTTCGACCTGCAGATGGCGACCGCGACCTTCCTCGCGCCCATCACAGCGGGCCCGCAGACCCTCGACGTGCGGACCCTGCGCGCAGGCAAGGGAGCCGAGCAGCTCGCTGTCGAGATGCGCAGCGGCGGCGACACGGACGAGCCGTCGAGCAGCGGCCTCCACGTGGTGTGCACGTTTGCTCCCAAGCGACGCACCGACACGACCTTCGTCGACCTCGCCTTTCCAGACGTGCCCAAACCCCAAGAGCTCGAGCGGCGCAAGCCTCCGGCCGGCTACGGGGTCGCGCGACTGCCGTACAACTACAGCGTCGAGTCGCGGGTCGTGCTGGGGAACCTGCCCTGGGACACGGACTGGGAAGCAGGGCCTGCACGCTGGGCCGCGTGGCACCGCCTGCGCAACACCATGCGCCGCGCCGATGGCACGCTCGACCCGCTGGTGTACGTGCCGGCCGCCGACATGATCGGCCCGGCCGTGTTGCAAGCGAGGGGTCCTGGGCCCCGGCTGACGATGGTGATCAGCCTCGAGATCTTCCTGCACGTGTTCGCGTCGACCGAGAGCGAGTGGTTGCTGCAAGATGTGCGCGCCACGCAGGCCGCCGACGGGTACGCGTCGGGCATCGTCAACCTGTGGGACGAGCGCGGCACGCTGGTCGCCCAAGCGCTGCAGCGGGCCATCCTACGACCGCTGGGCCACTGAGCGCGCCATACTCGAAGCATGAACTCGTTGCGCGACGCCAGCTT
>JBEGTL010000831.1:0-3007 GCA_041179425.1 Pseudomonadota bacterium
AACATGAACGACCTTCCTGACCATGCCGGCGACAGGGGCGCCAAGCGACGACACAGTAATGAAGGTCGAGGTCGACTCGATCACGAACTCGCAATGTTCGCGCAGCACTGCACAGTCACAGGCTGGGCGAACCGATGCGGGCGCGTTTGGTAACTCGGTGAACTTTCCCGCGGAGCTCTGCGGCTACTGCGTCTCCACGTCGAGCGCGGGGTCGTCCTCGCAGATCGGGCAGCGCGGCACCGACACGCCCAGGTACCCGAGGCTGCAGCCTGTGCACACATGCCAGTACAACGGCGAATGACAGTGCGCGCAGGGCACCGCGGTGCTGGCTGCGGTCTCTGCCATCGGCAGCTCAGTGCCCCAGCTGCAGTGCGTGCAGTGCAGCGTGACGTACTCGCCCTTGCGGCGTCCCATCGTGTTCCCCCTAGGGTACTTCACGCGTCCGCCGCGGCGTGGTCAAGGGGCTGATTCCACGTCGGCGGCGCGAAGGTGTTAAGTACTGCCCATGCCCACCTGGGATGAGCTCCTCTCCGCCAAGCGCCTGCGCCGCCCGGACCCGCGCGGGTCTGACTCTGGCCGCGTCGCCGACGCACGTTCTTCGAGCACGCGCAGTCCGTTTCAGCAGGACGCCGACCTGGTGGTGTTCAGTGCGGCCTTTCGCCGTCTGTCGGACAAGACCCAGGTGCAGCCGCTCGCGGAGAGCGGCCGGGTGCGCAGCCGGCTCACACACAGCATCGAGGTGGCGTCGGTCGGGCGCTCCCTGGGCAGCGCGGTGGCGCACGCGCTACGCGACCGGCGCGCCCTCGATGCCGAGCAGTGCCACGCCATCGCGCACGTGGTGCATGCGGCCTGTCTCGCGCACGACATCGGCAACCCGCCGTTTGGTCACGGCGGCGAAGACGCCATCCAGGCCTGGTTTCGTGCCCATCCACAGCACACCGCGCAGCTCGACGAAAGCCAGCGCGCCGACCTCCTCGGCTTCGACGGAAACGCGCAGGGCTTTCGCACGCTGACGCAGCTCGAGAACTACCGCTTCGACGGTGGGCTCAGGCTCACCCACGCCACGCTCGCAGCGATGATGAAGTACGCGGGCACCGCCCACGAGCGCGACGTGCGCGTGCTCGCGCGCAAAAAGCCCGGCTACTTCAGCGCCGAGCAGAGCTATGTCGACGAGCTGCGCGCCTCGCTGCAGCTGCCTGCCGGCGTGCGCCATCCGCTCGTCTACCTCACCGAGGCCGCCGACGACATCTGCTACGCCATCGTCGATCTCGAAGACGGCTTCGGTGCGGGGCTGCTCGACTACCACGACGCCGTCGAGGTGCTCGAGCTGCTCGCCGGCCAGAGCGCCGACGACACCCTCGAGCGCGGAGAGCGCCTCCAAAAGCTGCGCGGAGTCGCGATCGGGAGGCTCGTCGACGAGGTCAGCGAGGCGTTCCTCGCGCTCGAGCCCGCGCTGTTGCGCAATGAGCCTGCTCCGGAGCTGTGCGCAGAGACGTCGCTCGGGACCGCGCTCGCCCAGGCCAAGACGCTCGCGCGCGAGCGCATCTACCGAGCGCCGGCCGTGGTCGAGCGCTTGCTCGGGGGCCAGGTGGTGCTCGGCTCGTTGCTCGATACGTTTGCCCCCGTAGTCGATGCCCTTGCCGAGCACGCCTTCGACCGACGCGCACTTCATGGGCGCAACGCCTCCATTGCGCACCTGTTCGGCCCATCGTTTGCTCCCCGCGATCGTTACGCTGCGCTGCTCGGCGTGACGGACTTCTTGAGCGGGCTCACAGATCACGCGGCGCTGGCGCTGCACCGGCGACTGACCGGAGTCGCATGAGCCGCAGCGATTCGTGGACTGCGCCCGTGGATCGCGCGTGGTAAGACTCGCGCCGTCTTCTACGTGGAGCGAAGCGATGTTCGAGACTCTTCCGATGGCGCCGCCCGATCTGATCCTCGGTCTCACCGATGCGTTCAAAAAGGATCCCAACCCCAACAAGATCAACCTCGGCGTGGGCGTGTTCCAGGACGAGGAAGGCAAGACCACCACGCTCGCGTCCGTGCGGCGTGCCGAGGCGCTCTTGCTCCAGCAGGGCGCTCCCAAGACCTACCTGCCCATCGAGGGCTCGGCCGACTACGGCACCAACGTCCGCACGCTCCTGTTTGGGGCGCAAGACGTGCGCGTCCGTGACGGCCGCTCGGTCACTGCGCAGTCGCCCGGCGGCACCGGTGCACTACGTGTCGCGGCCGACCTCGCGCGCGGCAAGCTCGGGCTCAAGCGCATCTGGGTCAGCGACCCCACCTGGGCCAACCATCAGGCCATCTTCCAGGCGGGCGGCCTCGAGACCGTCAACTACCCGTACTACGACGCCCAGACCAAGGGCCTCGCGTTCGACAAGCTGCTCGCCACGCTGGCGCAGGCGGGCGAGGGCGACCTGGTGCTGTTGCACGCCTGTTGCCACAACCCGAGCGGCGTCGACCCCACCCCCGCGCAGTGGGAGGTCATCGCGCAGCTGGCCAAGGAGCAGCGTTTTTTGCCCCTGTTCGACTTTGCCTACCAGGGCTTTGGCGACGGCATCGAGGCCGATGCGCTGCCCGTGCGCATGTTCGCCGCGCGCGACATCGAGCTCATCGTGTGCAGCTCGTTCTCCAAAAACTTCGGCCTCTACAACGAGCGCGTGGGCGCGGTCACGCTGCTGGCCAACGAGCTCGGGGCGGCCGAAAAGGCCATGAGCCAGCTGCGCGTCACGGTGCGCTCCAACTACTCCAACCCCCCTTCTTACGGCGCGGCGATCGTCAACAAGGTGTTGTCCGAGCCCGAGCTCAACGCCATGTGGCACAACGAAGTCGACGCCATGCGAGCGCGCATCGCACACATGCGCACGCTGTTCGTCGAGTCGCTCAAGAACAAGGGCGTCAAGCAGGACTTCGGCTTCATTACCCATCAAAAGGGCATGTTTTCGTTCGCCGGCATCACGCCCGAGCAGGTCGACAAGCTGCGCGAGAAGCACGCCATCTACGCGGT
>JBEGTL010000832.1:0-3003 GCA_041179425.1 Pseudomonadota bacterium
TCTCGCGCACACCACCCCCTCGAACCGAGACTGCCCCCCCCTCGGTAAGCGTCTCGGCCTCGCTGAAATAGGAGCCCGAGGGCGAAAGCCCGACGGGCTCCTAGGGTCTGTTGTCCCGCATTGTGTGTGTAGGGGCTTCCGAGAGCCCCCGACCCGTTGCCTGCCGGCGTGTGGGGCCTCGGTAAGCCTGTTTCACTCCGGCGGCCGCCGCGAGAGGGCTTCCGGGAGCCTCCGCGAGCGCATCGACGGGTGCAACGCGGCTCTCGGAGGCCTTTGGGTACTCCCCATGCCTGTCGAGTAGCTTCCGGGAGCCGTCCCGTTTGCGCGGTGCGACGAGACGGAAAAAGTCACGGCGCGCTTGTTTCGCCGACTCTTTCGTCACGGCCTGCTCAAGGCCATCGACGCTGGCGACCTGAACGTAACGACGGAATTGGTCGAGCCCATGCGTCGCGCACTCTTCGAAAGGAAGTGGGTCGTGTACGCCAAGGCACCCTTCGAGGGCGCTGAGCAAGTCTACAGCTACCTCGGTCGCTACACCCATCGCGTGGGCATCTCCAACGCGAGAATACTCAGAGTCGACGAGCGCGGCGTGACCTTCGCCACCAAGAATGGCCGCACCCGAACGCTCGAACCAGTCGAGTTCTTGCGCCGGTTTCTGCTCCACGTGTTGCCCAGTGGCTTTCACAAGATTCGACACTACGGACTATGTTCAAGCCACCACGTCGCCATCGATACCATCAGCAAGGTCCGAGCCATACTCGACGGGCCAGCGCACGCAGCAGACTCGCGGTCATCGGGAAAGCTTCTCGAGCCGGTCGTTGGCGAGCGGCGACCGCGCGCAGTAGCGCACCAGCCGCTCGATGCGTGCGCGCTCGCGTGCGCCGAAGGCGAGCTGGCCGTGCAGGTCGAAGCCGTCCAACCGGGCGCACAGCGCTCCCCCGCGCTCGACCCGCGTCGCGGCGCCTGCCAGGTACGTCGAGAGTCAGCGGCGGCGGCCGCCGCCCGAAGCCGACCGAGCAGGGAACCGACAACTCGTTGTTCAGTCCTGTGGCGCACCGTAAGGTGGGGTTGTCCCGCTCTCAAAGACGTGGCGCTGCCATAGCTCCGGGTAGCGCAGCGCCTAAATAACCGGCCACGACGGGCGGCTCCTTCTCTCTCGTTTTCGTCGGATGGTTTGCGAAGTGCCGTGACCACGGCACATGCACGCAGAAGCGACAGCAAAGCGCTCGACGGTACGACCTTTGTAATGCGCGGACCCGCTCGAGCCGCATGAGCACATGGTCTGCGCTCGCAAGCAGCTGTCTGGTCCCTTGCCTCTGAAATCAGGTGGTCCCTTCAGGGTGCAAACCGGTGGTTGGCGCGCCCCGGTTACTGGAACCTAATCGCGATGGCTTCGCCGGTGCCCGCGTCGCCCCATCGCCCGTGCACGACCGAGCGCAGAATCAACGCGTCTGCGCCAACGCCGCACGCCTCTTTCCGTAGGACGTCCGTGATGACAGCGCCACTTTTGCTGGAGAAGGCATCCATCTTTGTCTTGTGAGTGATAATCGCCAGCTCGGTGTACTTTCGCTGGATGCGAGACTCGTCCGTAAAAACCTCGAGTCGGCAACCCTCGGGTTTGGCCGGTTGGCCGACCGGCGTCAAAGGCATGACTTGTGTAGAAGCGCAGCCCAGCGCAACCAACATGAGCGCCGTGGGCAGGGGAAAAAGCTTCATTGGGTTGCTTTCATTCGCTGATGGATGTCTCGTGTCGATGCTGGCGCACTTGTAGCGCACTCCGTGTGAGCGGGATCGACAAGGCTTGCACAAAGGCGTCACGGCGGTGGACGAGATCACCAGTGTCCTTTCGGCACGCGTGCGTGAGAACGCATGCGTGACGCAGCAGGCTGTTGGCGCGGGGGTGCGCTCCGTCAATTGGCGGCTGGCCGCACGCGAGTAACCGTTCAGCCCCCGGACTTTTCGATCACAAAGAGGATCGACAGGCAGATCCGATCATGATCTAAGCCTGGTGTGGCGAGCGGCGAGTCAACGGAAGAGGCGGTCGAGGGGCGGGTCGCCTTTCTCGAGGCCGTCGTGGCCGAGCGGGACGCGAAGGTCGCCGGCCAGGCCGAGCAGCTCACGGCGTAGGCCGGCCAGCTCACGGCGCAGGCCGAGCAGCTCACGGCGCAGGCCTAGCAGCTCACGGCGCAGGCCGAGCAGGTCGCCAAGCTGACCGAGCAGGTGGCCGAGCTCACGGAGCGGTTGGGCCGCAACTCGAGCAACTCGCACCTTCCCCCGTCCAGCGATGGGCCTGCATCAGGCTCGCGAGGCGGTGCGCCGGGCAAGGCACGCGAGAAATCCAAGCTCAAACGTGGGGGACAGAAAAGCCATCGCGGCTCGCATCGGGCGTTGCTCCCGCCGGAACAGGTCGACGACTTCGTCGACCTGTTTCCCGAGGGGTGCGAGGGATGTGCGCACGCGTTGCCAGAGGTCGTGGACACGGCTGCGTGTCGCTACCAGCAACTCGATATTCGCGACCATCGCCCTCACTTAACCGAGTGGCGACGGCATGAGGTGCGCTTTGCCGCGCTCTATCGTGATGCCGCCGCCTGATTCTCTCGGATTGGCCGCCGTCTTCGCGTGGCTGAAACGGTTACGGAAAGCGAGAGGCCGGGCGGCGGCGCGTGAGCGCAGCGACCCGGCCTCAGACTCTTTTAGGGCGTCAGGCGAGTTCTTGCAGGGCGGCGGCGACGTGCTCGGTGATGACGGTCTTGGCCCTGACGATGGCGGCGGCGAAGAGGGAGTGGTGGGCGAGGTTGTTGGCCTTGCGCGGCAGACCACTGGAGGCCTGGTAGATCGCTTCGACGGTGGGCGGCTCGAAGAGCGGCAGCTCGGAGCCGGCCAAGCGCAGGCGGTGAGTGAGGTACGCGCCCATCTCGTCGCGCGCGATGTCGCGCACGTTGGCGCGCACGACGATGCGTTGGGCGAGCGCGTCGAGCGCGGCCATGCCCATGCGCCGTCGCA
>JBEGTL010000833.1:0-3003 GCA_041179425.1 Pseudomonadota bacterium
GCCCCGAAGCGTCCAGTAAACGATCTCGTCCGCAGCGAGGCGAAGCGAGCCGAAAGTCAGATAGGAATGACAGGCACAGTGCCCACTTCGCTGTCGTCTGGAGACCACTTAAAAGAGTCGACCAGCACCGTGGAATCGAGGATGGCGTCGTTCGTGTCCCAGATGGCGAAGCGCACCGTGATGATCTCGCCGCCGTCGACTGGAGCCTTCGTGTGCAGCCAGCCCGTCGCCGCGCCGCCTGCGTCCGGGCACGTGCTCTCGCCTGCTCCGTAACCGGTCCCCTTCAGCAGTGCGGTGCCCTGCGCGCAGTCGAACTGCTTGGGGGCATCTGGCAGCTGCGTGCTCTTGTCGCAGACTGCGAGCAAGCCCGTGTTCACGCCGATGGAATCGCCATTGGTGTCGAACACGATGTTGCTGTCTGGCAGGTCGGTCGGCTTGGGCTCCTTGAACACCACAAAGAAGTCGTTGAACTTGCTGCAGACGAACTTGGGGAACTCGTAGGTGTAAAAGATGCTGTCGAACGCGAACGAGCTCGCGTTGTTGGGCACACGAACCTTCAGCTCTAACGCCGCCTGGTTAAACACCTTGGTACCAGGCGAAAAGATGCTCGTCGGCGCCTTGCAGCTGGGCGCTTCTTTGGGGTAGCCCGGAGGCGGTGCGAGACCACCGCTGCAACCCAAGATGCCGCCCAGCGGGCACGTCGCGTCGAGCGAATCGCAGTCGGACGTGTAGCCGGCCTGGTTGGGAGCGCGAGCCACGCCTGACGACAAGGCCAAGAACGCCTTGCCATCGCCCGGCTTGGCGGCGCCAAAGTCGGGCAGGATGCCCACCGCACGTGGATCGGACAGCTTGCCCGTCCCGCTGGCGTCGGTGAAGCGCGCGCTGACCACGCCCCAGCCCTTCTCGTTCTCGCCGATGAACTTGCACAGACCCAGCGCGCGCGCCGCGTCCTTGGCGTCGCTCGAGTCAATCTTCAGTGCGCCGTCGCACGGCTCGTCTTCTTCGGCCGCGTCGCCGCTGCAGTCGTCGTCGACCAGGTCGCCAGGGAAGTCGTAGGCCCCCGGGTTGACGGCCTTATCGCTGTCGTTGCAGTCGCCCTCGGCGACCGTGAAGCCGTCTTCGTCCGAGTCGCTCTTGCCGTTGCTGGCAGTGGGAGGACGCACTGTGCTGTCGGGGGGCGTCTTCGCGTCCGGTTTGACGGTGCCGGCGTCGCGCTGCTTGGGCTGGTCAATCGTGCCCGCGTCGCCTCGGCTGGAGGTGCGCGGCGGGTCCTCGGAGCCACAGCCGACAGCTACCCAGATGGCGCTCGCCACCAAGATCAAGCGTTTCGTCATTCAAGCAACCTTCCAAAGCTACAAGTTAAGCGTATCTGTCGGACATACACGGTTCCCCGGCCCAAGAAAAGGTCCCCCATCACAGAGCTGTCTGGCTCGTCGTCGTTTGCTACAGTCTCGGGGTGAGCCAGCCAACGCAAGGCAATCCCAAGCCAGGTGCTCCCGCGCCAGACGCGGGCGCCGAACCCGCAGAGTCTGCGCCGACAGAGCCGTCGGTCTCGGGCGGTGCTTCGCTCTCCAGCGGGGGCCGCCCTCGCACGGACACCATGCTCATCCACGGCGTCAGCGAAGACGGTGAGAGCTTTGCCGTGCTGCGCGCGCGCGAAGACCGCCTCGAGGCCGGCATCGTGCGCAAGGTCAAAGACGGCGAGTCGCTGCACGGCGAGCTGCTCCGTCTCACGCCCCGCCCCGAGTCGCCGCTGCTGTGCGACGTCCAGGTGGAGTACGCGCCGCCGAGCGCGGTGACCGCGGCGTCCAAGTACGCGGCCGAGAGTGCCGCCGCAGACGGGCCCCATGCGCCCAAGCTCGCCGCGCAAAAGCTTCAGCACGGCGGCCCAGCCCAGGTTGCGACGTCCAGCTACCGCGCGAACTGGGACGCCATCTGGAGCAAGCCCGCCAAGGTGAATCAACCCAACTGAGACGCGCCGCAGCCTCTAGTACCTAGGGGAGCTCGCCGTCGAGTAAGAAGTTGACCAGTGGCGGCAGCACCTCGCCCGCCGGTCCCTGCACGAACAGACCGCTGGGGATGCGCTCGGCCATGGTGGAGTAGGGGCTGGGGTCGCGGTTGATGACCAGCAGGGGTACACGGCGCTCGGCCGTGCGGTGCACGATGAGCGACGGCAAGTTGGTGGCGCCGGACGTCCCGACGACGATGACCAACGCTGCGCGCTCGACCGCTTCGAGCGTGCTCTGGAAGCGGAACCGTTCTTCGTCGTAGCTCTCGTCGAACCACAACACGTGCGGACGCACCTGGCTTGCGTCGCGTGGGCTGACCAAGTGGTCGCGCTGCTCTGGACCAATGGCGCGACCCCGCTGCCAGCGCTCTCCGAGCTCCTTGGGCAGCGGGTAGATCTGCGTGTCGTCGTCGCGGATGGAGCGCATGAAGTCGAGGTTGCCGTGGATCTGGTAGGTGCGCGCCAGTGTGTTGCCGGCGCGCAGGTGCAGGCCGTCGACGTTCTGCGTGACGAGCAAAAAGCGGTCGCCTTCGCCGCGCTCGACCAAGCCGCGCTCGAGCTCCGCGAGCGCGAGGTGTCCCGCGTTGGGCGATGCTGCACGGCACACGCTGCGCCGATACAGGTACCAACCCCAGATCTCGTCGGGCATGCGCATGAACGCAGCGCGCGTGGCCAGCTCTTCGGGGAAGTAGTTGCGCGAGCCGATGCGCCAGTAACCCTCTTCGCCGCGGAACGTGGGCACGCCGCTCTCGGCCGATACTCCCGCGCCGGTCAGCGTCAAGATCAACCCATTGCCATCCCACTTGGAGGAGAGCCACGTCGTCACATCGCGTAGACGTGTCGCGAGGTCTGGCGGGTCGAGCACGGCGCGAGCCTAGCAAACGCCGCTCGAATCTGCGACGGAAGAGCCGACTGAAAAGTCGTCGTCCCGTGTCGACCTCGGTTTCGTCGACGTCGGCCGAACAATTTGAGGAAAGCAGTGGATTCCAGCACGG